>JASGDF010000094.1:0-20761 GCA_047607345.1 Pseudomonas sp.
CACTGGGCGCGCGCGCGCGCGCCTGGACCGCGCGCGGCGAGCCGCTGCCCGGCGGCGAGCAGCGCGACATCCCGGCGTTGCTGGAGACGCTGCGCGCGCAGCGGCCGTGGCTGCCGACGGCGATGGCGCAGCGGCTGGTGCGCAACTACGGCACCCGCGCCGAGAGGCTGCTGAGCGATGCCGACCGCCTGGACGCGCTGGGCCACCACTTCGGCGCCGACCTGTACCAGGCCGAGGTCGACTACCTGCGCGAGCACGAGTGGGCACGCACCGCCGAGGACATCCTGTGGCGCCGCAGCAAGCTCGGCCTGCGCATCGGCGCGGACGGGCGCGGGCGGTTGGAGGCCTATCTCCAGGACGGGCTCGTCCCCGCGCCCGACGAACGAAAACTCGCCTGACATCGAATCGCTACGCCGACGCGGCCGGGAGGGCCGACCGCGCCGGATACACACCCCGTCAACCGTGGAGGGCATCGACATGAGGCATGGCAACGACGCCGGCGCGCACGCCGGCCGGGCGCGGGAGCACCGCGCATGAACCGGCAACTGCTCGGCGAATTGATCTCCGAGGCGGTCGCGATGCTGATCATCATCGCCTTCGGCGGCTCGGTGGCGGCGATGTACATCCTCTACGACCCCAGCCCGTACCAGCACGCCTACTGGGGCGTGTGCATGGCCTGGGGCCTGGCGGTGACGATCGCGATCTACGCCACCGGCTCGGTCTCCGGCACCCATGCCAACCCGGCGGTGACGCTTTCGCTGGCGCTGTTCCGCGGCTTCCCCTGGCGCAAGGTGCCGGGGTACTGGATCGCGCAGGTGGTCGGCGCCTTCCTCGGCGCGGCGATCGTCTACCAGTTGTACGGCCCGGTGATCGACCACTACAACCAGGCCCAGGGCCTGACCCGCGCCGCCGGTGGCGCGGCCGGGGTGTTCTTCACCGCGCCGGGGCTGGCGGTGACGCCGCTGCACGCGCTCGGCGACCAGGTGATCCTGACCGCGTTCCTGGTGTTCGGGATCTTCGCGATCACCGAGCAGTACAACGAGGCCGCACCCGGCGCCAACGCCGGCGCGCTGATGATCGGCCTGCTGGTCGCCACGATCGGCGCCTCGATGGGCTACCTGGAGGCGTGGGCGATCAATCCCGCGCGCGACTTCGGGCCGCGCCTGTTCGCGTTCCTGGCCGGCTGGGGCGAGTCCGCGCTGCCGGCCAAGGACCACTACTGGTGGGTGCCGATCGTCGGCCCGCTGATCGGCGGCCCGCTCGGCGCGGCCGCCTACCAGTGGCTGATCTACCCGTTCCTGCCGGCGCGCCTGCGCCAGCTGCGGCAGCCGGACCGCGCGTCCTGAGCCCGCGCCGGCCACGACCGCCGGCACCCGCCTTACATTACCGCCGCGGCATGCCGCAGGCACCCGTCTTCCAGGAGCATCCCATGGAAAAGCAGTTCGTCCTCGCGATCGACCAGGGCACCACCAGTTCGCGCGCGATCCTGTTCGACCGCCAGGGCCGCATCGCCGGTGTCGCCCAGCGCGAGTTCTCGCAGATCTTCCCGCAGCCGGGCTGGGTCGAGCACAACCCGCGCGAGATCATGACCAGCGTCTACACCACGATCACCGAGCTGCTCAACAACGCGCAGATCGACGCGCGCGCGATCGCCGGCATCGGCATCACCAACCAGCGCGAGACCGCGGTGGTGTGGGACCGCAAGAGCGGCCAGCCGATCCACAACGCGATCGTCTGGCAGTCGCGCCAGACCAAGGACATCTGCGACCAGCTCGAGGTCGCCGGCCATGCCGGGCTGGTGCGCGAGCGCACCGGCCTGCTGATTGACGCCTATTTCTCCGGCACCAAGGTCAAGTGGATCCTCGATCACGTCGAAGGCGCGCGCGAACGCGCCCGGCGTGGCGAGCTGGCGTTCGGCACCATCGACAGCTGGCTGATCTGGAACCTCACCGGCGGCCGCACCCACGTCACCGACTACTCCAACGCCTCGCGCACGCTGATGTACGACATCCACAGGCTGCGCTGGGACGAGGAGCTGCTGGCGATGCTCGACGTGCCGGCGGCGATGCTGCCGGAGGTGCGCTCCTCCAGCGAGGTATACGGCCAGACCCAGCCGCAGTACTTCTACGGCGAGCAGGTGCCGATCGCCGGCATCGCCGGTGACCAGCAGGCGGCGCTGTTCGGCCAGGCCTGCTTCGAGCCGGGCATGGCCAAGAACACCTACGGCACCGGCTGTTTCATGCTGATGAACACCGGCGAGCGCGCGGTCGCCTCCGACAACGGCCTGCTGACCACGATCGCCTGGGGCGTGGACGGCAAGGTCGAGTACGCGCTGGAAGGCGCGATCTTCGTCGCCGGCTCGGTAGTGCAGTGGCTGCGCGACGGCCTGCGCATGCTCGGCAAGGCCAGTGACTCGCAAGCCTATGCCGAGCGCGCCGGCGACAACGACGGGGTCTACTTCGTGCCGGCCTTCGTCGGGCTGGGCGCGCCGTACTGGCGCAGCGACATCCGCGGCGCGGTGTTCGGGCTGACCCGCGGCACCACCAAGGAACACTTCATCCGCGCCGCGATCGAGTCGATGGCCTACCAGACCCGCGACGTGCTCGGCGCGATGCAGGCCGACAGCCGGATCGAGCTGAAGGAACTGCGCGCCGACGGCGGCGCGATCGCCAACGACTTCATGGCGCAGTTCCAGAGCGACATCCTCGACGTGCCAGTGCTGCGCCCGCAGGTCGCCGAGACCACCGCGCTGGGCGCGGCCTACCTGGCCGGGCTGGCGACCGGCTTCTGGAGCAGCCGCGAGGAGATCGCGCGGCAGTGGGCGGTGGACCGCCGCTTCGAGCCGGCGATGGAAGGCGAGCGCCGCGAGCGGCTTTATGACGGCTGGAAGCAGGCGGTGGACGCGACGCTGGGGTTCCGGGTCAAGTAGCGCGCCGGGGCGAGCATCCAGGATGCCGAGCCTGCCCGGTCACCGGGCGCCGGCGGGATCACCAGCACTCGCTGGCGTCACTGGCGGTACCGCTGTAGCCGCGCGCGCCGGACTGGTCGATCGTCAGCGTGCCGCAGCTGGTATCGGCGCTGAGCTGCGTGCCCAGCGGCGTGGCCTGCAGGGTGAACTCGGTCGCGCTCGGGGTATCACTGAAGGACAGCGCGTAGAAATCAGAAATATCGTCGCAGCTGGCCGGACTGGAGGCGTCGGCATAGCTCATGTTGTTGGTGGTGTAGTAGCGTTCCATGTACTGCGCGGCGGCCTGCAGGCAGACCGCCGCGGCGCTGCGCCGGGCCTTGACCACGAAGTGCGCATAGCTGGCATAGGCGATCGTTGCCAGGATCGCGACGATCGCCACGGCGACCATCAGCTCGATCAGGGTGAAGCCGGCGCTACGGCGCCGCCGCGAAGGACGCGCCATCAATCTTCCTTGCGGATTTCGCGCCAGGACACGCGCGTGGACGTGACGCTGGTGGTGGTGACGCTGGTGGTGCTGCCGCTGGAATCACCGACCACCAGCTTGCCGTTCAGCAGGGCCGCCACCGAGGCCATGCCACTGCTGATCGACTTGCCGCCCACCGCGGTACCGAGGGCCGTGGTGTCGTCGCTGGTATCGCCGTCACCGTCCAGGTCGAAATAGGAAGTGGAGCTGCTGGTGCCGGTGAACATGTCCAGCGCGTAGATCCAGCTGCTGCCGCTGGAACTGCAGCCGCTGCTTTCGCTCGGGGTGATGCTGCTGAAGATCAGGTAGCTGCCATACGACTGCGGCGTGGTGACGACACGTTCACCTTCGGCGGTACCGCCATCGACCACCAGGTTGATGTACCAGCCCTCGGTGTCGGTATCCAGCGCGGAGCTGGATTCGAACGAGCGCACCGTCTCGCTGGTCGAGCTGCTGGTGGTCTCGTACATCGCGCGCGAGGTCAGGTCGCTGGGCGTCAACGTGGTGCCGCTGCTGTCCTCGCTTGCGTCGATGAAGCCGTACATGGTCTGCACCGAGGTGTCGGTGATGTCGGCGGTCTCGAGGTACTTGCCGGTGCCGACGAACACCCAGGTGTCGCCGCTGCTGGATTTTTCCGCGACCAGCACGCCGCTGGTGATCGGCTGCGTGGTGGATGTGCCATCGGAGGTATAGGTGGCGGTGAACAGCGGCTTGGAGCTGTTGCCCAGCGCCCAGCTGCCGGTCGAGGTCGAGGACAGGTCGAACTTCCAGACGTTGCCCTGCAGGTCGCCGGCATAGACGTAGTCGACCGTGCCGCTGCCATCCTCGTCCCAGCCGGTCGGCGCGAACAGGCCGTTGGTGGTCGCGCTGGTGGTGCCGCCGACACCGGTATCGATCTGCTTGATCAACGCGCCGGTCAGTACGTTGTAGACCAGCAGCACGGCATGCCCGTTGCTGCTGTTGACACCGTTGCCGGTCACCAGCGCGGTCACGCCGTTGTTGAGCTTGGCGATGAACGGCTGGCCGAGGATCTTGCCCATGTTGCCGGTGGTGCCCGTGGTCTCGGTCACCTCCCACAGCACGTCGCTGGCCGAGAAGCTGGTCGGGCTGGTGACGTTCAGCGCGTACAGGCCCTTGCCTCCGCGCCCCAGCGCGCCGACCAGCACATTTTTCTTGGTGGTCTGGGCGGTGGTCGAGACCGCGATCGGGCCATCCACGAAATACTTGTGCGAATAGTCGCTGTCGGCCAGCGTAGCCAGGTCGTCGCCCACCACTGCCGCGGGCACGTAGGCAAACAGCTCCACCCCGGTGGCGGCATTGAAGGCATGCAGCATGCCGTCGTTGGCGCCAACGTAGACGGTATCGGTGGCGCTGACGTAGGTCGGCGAGGAGTCGGCGATATCGCCGAGCACGGTGCTGCGGTTGCGGTAGCTGCCGCCGTTCTGGATCTCGTTGGTCTGGTCGCCGCGCAGGTAATTGGTGATAGCCTCCCCGAGCGTGGACTTCTGCGCCGTGGTCGGGAAGCTGGCGCCAGCGCTTCCGTCCCAGGTGTAGATGCCACGGCTGGCGATCGACGTGCTGCTGGTCCCGTCGTACTGCGATGCCAGCTGGGTCGTCGCCTTCCACTCGGCATTGCTGGACGAGCAGCTGCTCTCGCTCGCCGCGCAGGCGTAGAGCTGTCCGCTCCACACCCCGGAGATGTAGTTGGCCACGAACAGGTAGTTGTCGCTGCTGACGCTGGTGCTTTCGGCGACGACGTTGGAGAACGAACCGGTGCGCGCGGTCACGGCGGACAGCGCGGCGGACAGGCCGGATGCGAACTCGTCCGGATTGGATGCCGACAGGAACGTGCCGTGGCCATTCACCGCCGCGTGCAGCAGGTCATCGACGCGATCGTCGTCCTTGGCATCGGTCGGATCCGGCCAGGAAACGCTGCCGGCGGCGAGCACCTCATCGACGCTGGTATAGCCGGTATTGCCCTTGACCCCCAGGGAAATGCCGAAGGTGACCATGTGCTGCCAGAACGCCGGGTCGTCGTCGTTGGTCGGCACGACGTTGTCCAGGTCGGTGCGCAGGTCACTCTTCCAGTACTTCATCGCCACGTCCGCCAGGGTATTGCTGTAGCTGTCGCTGTACGGGCTGGTGGGCGTGTAGGCATAACTATCACCGGTGTCGTCGTTGGTGATGGTGCTGCCGCTGCTGTTGTCCTGGTTGCCTACGCTGATCGCGGTGCTGGTCTGGCTGCCGTTCTTGAACTCGTACAGCGAGTCCCAATGGCCATCGGTGGTCAGGATCGCGAAGTTCTGCCGGCAGGCGTACTGCTCGGAGCTGGATTGCGGACCGTAGGCGCCATACTGCGAGTCGCCGCTGAAGTAGTCGCCGGCCAGCTTGAGCGCGCTGTGCAGCGGCGTCACGTTGACCGCCTCGACCTGGAACAGGCGCTTGAACCACTGTTTGCGGTTGGTGAAGGTGCCCTCGTCGGTGGTGGTGTCCAGGAACAGGCCGTTGTTGAACGTCACCGGGATCGGCATCGCCTGGGTCGGGATGTTCTGCACCGCCGTCACCGCCGCCGCGCTCGACAGCAGGTTGTTGCTGGAACTGACGTAGCTGCTCTTGTTGCCGCTGATCGTACGGAAGCCCACCCGCACGTTGGCGCTGTCGCCCAGGTCGTTGAAGGCACTACTGGCTGCGGCCTTGGCCGCCTTCATGCGGGTGCGGTGCCAGGAGTACCAGGTCGCGAAGTTGACCATTTCCTTGGCCTCGGTGCGCCCGGTCGGTGTGGCCTCTGTGCAGTTGCGCCAGCCGTAGCCGCTGGTGGTGGTGTCGCAGCCGGTGGTCGAGCTGGTGCTGGAACTGCTGCTGGAACTCGAACTGGAGCAATTCTGACTGCTGCCACCTGTCTGCCATCCCCCCACTTGCCCGCTGCTGCAATTGCTGCTGGTGCTGCTGGACGAATTGCTGCTCGACGTGTTGCTGGAGGTATAGGTCAGGTATTCGCTGCGGTAGATCGCCCCGCTGGTGAGGATCTGGTAACGGTAGTAGTTGGCCGCATTGGCGTAATAGGTCTTGCCGGCAGTGGTCGAGGTAGCGAGGCAACTGCTGGTGCTGCCACTGCTGGTGTCCACGCACTTGGGCACGTAGAAGGTCTTGGTCGAAGTCAGCAGGCTGGTGGTCGAAGCGCAGGTACCGTCGGTTCCGGAATAGCCGCTGCTGGCACTGGTGGACAGTGCGTCGTCACTGCAGGCTGCTGTATAGGTGGTGCCGCCACTGAGTTCGTTGCCATCCTGGTCCAGCCACGGCGTGTAGCTGATCGTCGGGTTGTAGTACAGCGTGTTGGTGACGTACGTCTGGTCGTACATGTAGCTGCTGCCGCTGGCCGAAGGCCCGCTGGACAGGCCGGAGCAGCCGTCGGCGTCGCAGGCCGGCTCGCTGGTGAAACCGCTTCCCGAATTGCCCAGGATCTCGTCGAGATCCAGGTTGTTTAGATAGTTGTAGGCCATCGAATACGAGTCATCCAGGATGAACAGGACGTTCGGCGCGACCTGCGCATCGGTGATCAACGGCTCGTCGGGGATGTCCAGCCCGGTGCTGGTGGTATCGGCGATCACCGGCCGGATCAGCAGCACCAGCACCGCCAGCAGCGCCAGCGCCGCCGCGACGTAGCCGCCACGGCGCAGCGGCAGCGGGAATCTCCCGATGTATTCAATAGGTCTCATGGCGCGGTCAGGTAGTTGCTCTGCAGCATCACCGAGGCTCGACCATCGCCCTGGCTGCGCGCGGTCACCCGGTAACGCAGCATCGAGCAGTTGGGATCGGACGAGGACGAGGTGGACTTCGAGGTCGAGCAGTTAGGCCCGTGGGCACCGTCGCCCATGTACTCGATGAGGTACTCGGTGGTGATGGCGCTGTCCTTGTTGCCGGTGCCGCTGGCGGTGGCCCAGTCGCTTTCGGACAGCCAGCGGTCGCTGCTGCCGGAAGCAGGTGCCGCGCATACGCCGCTGCTGCAACCGCTGTCCGGCACCGTGACGCTGCCGGCGTAGATCAGTGCCTCGGCCTCGCGCAGCGCCGACTCGGCCGCCTGGAACTGGAAGCTGCGATCGAGCTGGTTGGCGCTCATGCGCTCTTCCAGCGTGGTGTTGCGCAGCACCGCCAGGCCGAGCAAAGCCATCAGCAACAGCAGCAGCAGCGCGACGATCAGCGAAGCCCCGCGCTGACAGGCGCGCGCCTTGCTGCCGGCATTGTGGGTCCGCATGCTCATGTCAGCCGGTTCCGCAGTTCGACCACGGCCACCAGCTCGCGCGACAGCACCTTGCCGTCGGTGCCGACCTTGTCCGGGCTGTCGACCGTCAGTTCGATCCGCACCGCGGTCACCGCGCTCCAGTCGCTGACCGCGCTGGCCGCGACGTAGCTGGTCGCGCCGGACACCAGATAGGTCAACTGCAGGTCGGAGACATCGGCGACCACTTCCTCGGTCTGCTCCGCCCCGGCATAGACCCGGCTGCGGTACAGCGAGGTGCCACCGTCGCTGTTGTAGGCCACGTACCAGCGCACCGCGTTCAGCCGGGTCAGCGTGGCGACCTGCGCGCTGTCGTAATAGGTGTGGGAGAAGGTCGGGTGGCCGATGCTGGTGCCACTGACCGAGGTGGCGTTGAACACCGCCGCGTAGTTGGCGTCGCACACCAGCAGCATGTCGCTGGCGACGAAATCGTGATCGGAGGAATTGACGGTGAACGCGCTGCCGCCATCATCGGCGGCCACCGAGACCGAGACGTCGCCGGCCGAGAACAGCTGTACCGCGTCGGTGGCGCTCACGCGGCTGCCGGTGCTGCTGCCGATGCTCGGCGTACCGGTGTCGAAATCGGTGCCTTGCTCATAGCCGGTCAGGGCGTTGGTG
The DNA here is from genome assembly GCA_047607345.1 of Pseudomonas sp. Taxonomy (GTDB): domain Bacteria; phylum Pseudomonadota; class Gammaproteobacteria; order Xanthomonadales; family Xanthomonadaceae; genus Pseudomonas_S. Next base: position 8,326 of record JASGDF010000094.1, read on the forward strand.
GTCCAGGTATTGCCGGACAGCGCGACCGCCCACCAATTGCCGGTGTTGAGGGTCAGTCCGTTGGTCGGCGTACTGCTGTTGTTGCAGCCGTTGCTCCCGGCCGCGCGCAGGTCCTGTGCCATCAGCTCGAAAGCGGTGCGCATGCCCTCCTGGACCCGTCCGAGGCCTTCGGTGCTGCGGTAGGCGTTTTGATTGGACAGGAACACGGCGATCGCCGCACCGGTGACGATCAGGCCCAGCAGCAAACCGACCATAAGTTCGATCAGGCTGAAGCCGCACATGCGGCTGGAGCGCAGCGGGCGTTTCATAGCCGCGCCGTCGTACTGACGGTGTATGTCGAGGCGCCGTTGGCGACACCGCTGCTGCCCAGGTCGTTGGCACGGCTGTCGTCCCAGTCCACGGTCACCGTGCAGGTGTAGTAGGTCTGGCTGCTCACCGTGCCGGACGTGCAGCTGATCGTGCCGCAGGCCGTGCTGCCGAGCGTGGTATGCAGCGAGGCAATCCACTCCGACAGGTCGTAGGCGGCCAGGGTACTGGTGTCGCTGGGCGCGGTGCAGGTGCGACTGAGCGCATACGCCGCCGCATTCGTCGAGTTGCCTCGCATCGCATCGAGGATCGAGTGGATCTGCACCGCCGCCTGACCGCGCTGCAGTGCGCTGCCGCTGTTGCGCAGCGCCATCGCCTGCATCGCCGCGACGCCGAGCAGGCCGATGGCGGTCACCAGGATCGCGATCAGCACCTCGATCAGCAGATCGCCGGCCTGGGCGCGCCGGTTCGGGCTGCGGGCACGCCCGCATGAGCGACGGCTACTCATCGGCGATCTCCTCGCCACAGTCGGTGTTGGTCTCGCTCACGGTCTTGATGCGGCTGCCACCGGCAATGCTGACGCGGCGCTGGTTCTGTTCCGGCCGGGCAGTATCCACGCACACGCCAATGCTGGCGGCCAGCAGCGCGCCGCCATAGGCGCGCGCCAGGCCATCCGAGGAAAACACCACCGTGTTGGGATAGGTGGTGTTGCCACTGATCGCCGCGCTCGATTGCACCAGCAACCTGGGGTTGACGCGATAGACGCGCAGCAGCCCGCTGTCGCTGGTGTCGGACACCACCCGCACCACCCAGTAGCTCCAATCCCCGCTGCTGGCCTCACTACAGGTCGAGCCATCGCTGCTGGCGCACAGTGCCACCCCCGCGTTACGCCGGATAGCCTCCGAGCGCGCCAGTTGCAACGAGGCGACCAGCTCGTTGGACTCTGCCACCAGACGGCCAGCGTTGATCAACCCGGTGAAGCCGGGCACGGCGAGCGCCAGCGTGATCGCCAGCACCGCGATCGTCACCATCAGCTCGATCAGCGTGAAGCCGGCTTCGCGTCTCGGGCGGCCGGCGCGCCCTCCCCTGTATGCCATACGTGATCAAGTCCCCGGTCCACCACCGCGCAGGCGCCCGTCGCGTCTCCGCCCCCGTTCCGGAAGATCACGCTGCCCCATGCCTGTTGCTGCGACCTGAAATTTAATGCCCGGCCATGTCGCGCCTATTGCCATTGATGTCATAAGTCGACAATAAAGACAACCAACAAAACCCGGCCATCGTCCAGGCAATAAGGGAGGACCCGGCGACTTGCACCGTGGTTACCACACCCCCGCACTCCCACCCGCGCGGGGATGACGCGTTTTGCCAACGGCTTCAAATGGATGAAATATCAACAAATTCCGCATGCCGGGGCAGTGCGGCGGCGTTCACGCGCTAACATCGGCCATCGTCGCGCCGCCCCCGTCCACCATGTCCGAGTCCCGCCACTCCGCCGCGTGCCTGACCCTCCTGGCCGCGCTGATGCTCGCCACCCGCATCAACCACTTCGCCCCGGTGCCGGACGCATCCTGGGCCGTGTTCTTCATCGCCGGCTTCCAGTTGCGAAGGCAGGTGCGCTGGGCATTCGCGCTGTTGATGGCGCTGGCGATGGCGATCGACTGGGCGGTGATCCGCGGCCAGGGCCTGGATTTCTGGCAGCACTACTGCATATCGCCCGGCTATGTCGCGCTGATCCCGGCCTATTTCGCGATGTGGGCCGGCGGCGCCTGGCTGCGCGGCCGCTACACCGGGGCCGGCCTGCCGGCGCTGGCGCGGACCGCACTGGTCGTGCCGTGCTCGGTCGCGTTGTACCACCTGATTGCCCAGGGAAGCTTCTACTGGACCAGTACCAACGTGCCCGACCCCACCCTGGCCGGCTGGGCGAGGAACTACGCCGACTGGTTCCTGCCGTACCTGCGCAGCGCCGCGTTGTACGTGGGCATCGCCGCCGCCGTGCAGTGGGCCGCCGAACGCGTCGGCAACCGCGCCGTGCCTCACTCCGCGGCCCACTGACCGGCAATGGGCCATCGACTCTCGAAGATCTATACCCGCACCGGCGACGACGGCAGCACCGGGCTCGGCGACGGCAGCCGTACCGGCAAGGACGCGCCGAGGGTCTGCGCCTACGGTACGGTCGACGAGGCCAACTCGGCGATCGGGCTGCTGCTGGCCGCGCCCGGCGTCGCCGCGCCCCTGCGCGAGCTGCTGGGCGCGATCCAGCACCAGCTTTTCGATCTCGGCGGCGAGCTGTGCATCCCCGGCCACGCCGCGATCCAGGCCGAACATGTCGTCGCGCTCGAACGGCGGCTGGATGCGTTGAATGCCGACCTGCCGCCGTTGAAGGAGTTCATCCTGCCCGCCGGCGGCGAGGCGGCCGCGCGCTGCCACCTGGCCCGCACCATCGTCCGCCGCGCGGAGCGCGAGACGGTGGCGCTGTCGCGCCTGGAGCCAGTCCGGCCCGAGGCGATCGGCTACCTCAACCGCCTGTCCGACCTGCTGTTCGTGCTGGCCCGGGTGCTGGCGCGCGAGGCCGGCGAAGGCGAAGTGCTCTGGCGACGCGAGAGTCGGGGGAACACCCCGTAGCCGGGTTTGTCCGGCTCCAGCGGACGTCCGGCACCGCTGGCACGCACATCCGCGCCTCCAAGATACGGATTTCGGGCAGTAAGCCCTTTATATTCCCCCCATGCTCGTCCTCACCCACCCGGCCTGCCTCGACCACGACCCAGGTCCGGACCATCCCGAGCGCCCGGCCCGCCTGAGCGAGGTGACCGCCGCGCTGCACACCGCCTTTCCGGACCTGGAATGGCGCGAGGCGCCCGTGGCCAAGCTCGGCGACCTGGGCCGGGTGCACGAGCGCGAGCAGATCGACGCGATCCTGGAGCCGCGTTTCGATGGCCACCGCATGCTCGACATGGACACGGTGATGTCGCCACGCTCGCACCTGGCCGCCCTGCGCGCGGCCGGTGCCGGGATCGCGGCGGTGGACGCGGTGATGAACGAACAGGCCGGCAGCGTGTTCTGCGCGGTGCGCCCGCCGGGCCACCACGCCACCGGCCAGGCCTCGATGGGCTTCTGCCTGTTCAACAACATCGCCGTGGCCGCCGCCCACGCCCGCGACGTCCACGGCCTGGAGCGCATCGCGATCGTCGATTTCGACGTGCATCATGGCAACGGCACCCAGGCGATCTTCGAGCGCGACCCACGCGTGCAATACCTGAGCAGCCACCAGTCCGGCCTCTACCCCTATTCCGGCGGGGTCTACGAACGCGGCGTCGGCAATGTCCACAATGTGTTGCTGCCGCCAGGCAGCGGCAGTTTCCGTTTCCGCAACCTGTGGGCCGACCAGATGCTGCCGCTGGTCGACGCGTTCCGGCCGCAGTTGCTGCTGATCTCGGCCGGCTTCGACGCGCACCTGCGCGATCCGCAGGCCGACCTGATGCTGGAAGCCGAGGACTTCGGCTGGCTCACTCGCGAACTGAGCCAGATCGCCGATCGCCACGCCGGCGGCCGGGTGGTCTCGATGCTGGAGGGTGGTTACGATCTGCAGGCCCTGCGCGAGTCCAGCGTGGCGCATGTGGGCGCGCTGCGCTAGCCCCATCAATTTCTGGGCACTACGCAATGGGTCCGGACAGTCGTCAACGGGTGTCGCAGGGCGCCACGGCTGACTGGGCGCCGGGTCCAGCCGGGCGGTGCCGAACGCGCGCAGAAGCTCGCGGATCTGATGACACGTCCCAGGGCCATCCCACCGGCGCGACCAGGCCGGTCCTGAACCCGCTCCTGCATCGCGCATCCTTCTTCATTGCCCCCATGCAGCCCATCGGGCAAGCTAAACGCCGTTTTCACCCCCAGATCCGATCGCGTGCGCCGAGCCACCCGTCTGCTGCCTCTGCCCTTGAGCATCGCCCTCTGCCTGCCGGCAATGGCGACCGAGAAGCCATTGAACTGGGGGCTGTGCCCGATCACCGACCCGCTGCCGGGCTTCGAAGATGTGCCGCCGGCCACGGAGCAACAGGCCAGCCAGGACCGCACCGAGCAGCCGACCGACATCCAGGGCGACCAGCTCTCCGGCACCACCACCGTGCCCCAGTACAGCGGCAACGTCACTCTCAACCGTGGCGACCAGTACCTGCACGCCGACAACCTGCGCTTCGACACCGAGACCGGCAACTACATCGCCGACGGCCACGTCCGCTACCAGGATTCCTCGATCCGCATGGTCGCCGACCGCGCCGAGGGCAATCAGGACAGCGACACCCACAAGGTCAGCAACATCCAGTACCAACTGGTGGACCGGCGCGGCAACGGCGTGGCCCGCTCGGTCGATATCCAGGGCGCGGTCGGGCAGATGCACCGCTCCACCTACACCACCTGCGACACGTCGCAACCGCTGTGGCGGGTGCGCGCGCCGGAGATCGACGTCGACAACGAGGAAGGCTTCGGCACCGCCCGCCACGCGGTGCTGGAGATCGGCAAGGTGCCGGTGCTGTGGATGCCCTGGTTCAAGTTCCCGATCGACGACCGCCGCCAGACCGGTCTGCTGTACCCGAAGCTGGGCATGTCCGGTCGCAACGGCTTCGACTACACCCAGCCGATCTACCTGAACCTGGCGCCGAACTACGACGACACGCTGTCCCCGCGCTACATGAGCGCGCGCGGCGTCATGCTCGGCAACGAGTTCCGCTATCTCTACGATGGCGGCAAGGGCACGCTGCTGACCACCTACATGCCCAACGACAGGCTGCGCGACAAGGACCGCGGCAGCATGAGCTTCGACGGCTACCACAACATCGATTCGCACTGGCAGGCACGTTCCAGCCTGCGCTGGGTCAGCGACACCCGCTACATGGAGGACTTCTCCAGCAGCCTCAGCGGCCTGTCGTCCTCCTCGAGCATCCAGAGCACGATCGGCATCTACGGCACCGGCGCAACCTGGACCGCCGGCCTGATGGCCGACCGCTGGCAGCTCACCGACTACACCCTGGACGAGACCGCGCTGGCCTACAACCGCCAGCCGCGGCTGTACTTCACCTGGGACAAGCCATTCGGGCACTGGTTCGAGGCCGGCATCAATACCGAGCTGGTGCGCTTCACCCACGACAACTCCTATGCGGTCGAGGAGGACGCGGACGGCAACTACTACCGCACCAACACGATCAACGAGTACTACTACGGCGGCACGCGGCTCGATATCAAGCCCTACATCTCGTTCCCGCTGTCCGGCACAGCCTGGTACATCACCCCGACCCTGGCCTGGCGCTACACCGCCTACCAGCTGGACAGCGGCCTGGCCAACCAGCTCAACGGCAACCGCAGCCCGACCCGCAGCCTGCCGATCGCCTCGCTGGACGCCGGCGTCTACTTCGACCGCCAGACCACGCTGTTCGGCGAGAGCTATCTCAACACGCTGGAACCACGCATCTATTATCTGTACGTGCCCTACCGCGACCAGAGCGATCTGCCGCTGTTCGACACGCGCGCGCTGACCTTCAGCTGGGGCCAGCTGTTCCGCGACACCCGCTACAGCGGCGCGGACCGCCAGAACGACGCCAACCAGCTGACCCTGGCGGCGACCTCGCGCTGGCTTCGCCAGTCCGACGGCCAGGAGAAGCTCTCGCTGAGCGCCGGCCAGATCCTGTATTTCGAAGATTCCAATGTCACCCTGAACAGCAGCGAGCAGGCAGTGAACAAGGGCAAGTCGGCCTGGGTCGCCGACGCCAGCTACATGGTCAACGACCGCTGGAGTCTGGGTGCCACCTACCAGTGGAACCCGGACTACCGCCGCGAGGACCTGGCCAGCTTCCGCACCCGCTACCTGATCGGCGAGGACGGCATCATCAACCTGGCCTACCGCTACCGCCGCAACGCCTCGGACGGCACCGACCAGCTCAAACAGGTGGACTTCTCGTTCCTGTACCCGATCAATCCCACCTGGAGCGTGGTCGGCCGCTACTACTACTCGCTGCTGGACAACGAACCGCTGGAGATCATCGGCGGCCTGCAGTGGGACAGCTGCTGCCTGGCGATCCGCACCGTGGTCCGCCACTACATCCGCAACCGCACCGGCGACACCGACAATGCGTTCCAGGTTGAATTCGTGCTGAAGGGATTGAGCTCGATCGGCCAGAACACGGACCGCACTTTGCGCCGTGCTATTCTCGGCTATTACCGCGACGACCTGTACCTGGTACCGCCCAGCAACACCACGACCGATCCGGACGATTACGATCCGAACGAGATTCCATGATCAAGACCTTCCCCGCTTTTCTACGTTGTGAGTCCCTCACAAGAGCAGCGCACGTCCATGTGCGCGGATTCTTCTTCTGCTCGCTGCTGGCCGTTGCCGGCACGTTCTCGCCGGCAGTGTCGGCACAGCAAGCCCAGCCGCTGGACCGCATCGCCGCGATCGTCGACGAGGACGTGGTACTGCAGAGCGAGCTCGATCGAGCGGTACGCAACGTCAAGGTCCAGTACGCCGGCCACGCCGACCAGCTGCCGCCCGACGACGTGCTGCGGCGGCAGGTGCTCGAGCGTCTGGTGCTGGTCAAGCTGCAGGTCGCCCGCGCCGAGGGCAGCGGGATCCGGGTCAGCGACGAGGAGCTCAACCGCGCCATCGCCAGCATCGCCCAGCAGAACGGCACCGACGTCAACGGGCTGCGCCAGAAGCTCGCCGCCGACGGCATGTCCTATAGCGACTTCCGCAGCTCGGTACGTGAGGAAATCACCGTGCAGCGCCTGCGCCAGAGCTTCGCGCAGAGCCGCATCAACGTCAGCGAGGGCGAGGTCGACACCGCCCTCGCCCAGCAAGCTACCAGTGGCAGCCAGTACCATCTGGCGCACATCCTGATCGGCCTGCCCGACGGCGCCACCGCCGAGCAGATCGCCACCGGCCAGAAGAAGGTCGACGGCGTCAAGAACCTGATCGACAAGGGCGAGCTGGACTTCTCCGCCGCCGCGGTGCGCTACTCCGACAGCCCCAACGCGCTGGAAGGCGGCGACCTCGGCTGGCGCAGCCTGGACGAGATCCCCAACGCGTTCGCCCAGCTGATCCACGACATGAAGCCCGGCCAGGTGGTCGGCCCGCTGCGCGGCCCGAGCGGCTTCCAGCTGCTCAAACTGGTCGAAGTGCGCGATGCCGCCACCTCCGGCCAGCAGCAGCTGGTCACCGAGTACCACGCGCGTCACATCCTGATCCGCATCACCGAGAACCAGAGCGAGGCCGACGCCAAGGCCAAGATCGAGACCCTGCGCGCCCGGATCGAAGGCGGCGCTGACTTCCAGAGCGTCGCGCGCGAGTCCTCCGAGGACGCCAACAGCCGCGGCCAGGGCGGCGACCTGGGCTGGTTCCCGGCCGACGCGTTCGGCCCGGCCTTCGGCCAGCAGGTCGAGGGCATCAGCGACGGCCAGGTCTCGCAGCCGTTCCGCACCGACGCTGGCTGGCACATCGTACAGCGCGTGGCCACCCGCCAGACCGACGTCAGCGCGCAGAACCAGCGCGCGCAGATCCGCGAGACGATCGGCCGCCGCAAGCTGGAGGAGGAGTACAACCGCTTCCTGCAGGAACTGCGTGGCGAGGCCTACGTGGACCTGCGCACCGGCAATCAGGCCCAGGCTGGCGCCACGCCGCCGCCGACCGCGCCGGCGCAGCAGCCCCCGCAGAACTAGCTCATGCCGACGCTCGCGCTGGTTCCGGGCGAGCCGGCTGGAGTCGGCCCGGAGCTATGCGTCCGCCTCGTCCAGCAGCCGCGCACCGATTGCCGGCTGCTGGCCTTCGCCGACCCGCACACCCTGCATGCCGCAGCGGCGGCATTGTCGCTGCCGCTGCGCCTGCTGCCCGAGGGCGAACCGGCGCGTGATCCCGGCGACCTGCCGCTGCGCGCGATCGGCAACCCCGCGCCCAATACCTTCGGCACGACCGACCCGCGCAACGCGCCCGCGGTGATCGCCGCGCTGGACGCCGCCTCCGACGCCTGCCTGCGCGGCGAGCTGGACGGCATCGTCACCGGCCCGACCCACAAGGCCAGCATCAACGCCGCCGGCATCGCCTACACCGGTACCACCGAGCACCTGGCGCGCCGCGCCGGGGTCGAGGTGGTAATGATGCTGGCCAACGACATCGTCCGGGTCGCGCTGGCCACCACCCACCTGCCGCTGCGCGCGGTGCCCGACGCGATCACCGGCGCAGGGCTCGAACGGATCCTGCGCATCACCGACACCGCGCTGCGCGCGGACTTCGGCATCGCCGAGCCAGTCATCGCCGTGCTCGGGCTCAACCCGCATGCCGGCGAGAGCGGGCACATGGGCCGCGAGGAGATCGAGGTGATCGAGCCGCTGCTGGCCGCGCTGCGCGCCGAGGGCATGCGCCTGGTCGGGCCGCTGCCGGCGGACACCGCGTTCCTGCCGGGCAAGCTCGCCGGCTTCGACGCGGTGCTGGCGATGTACCACGACCAGGGCCTGCCGGTGCTCAAGTACAGCGGCTTCGAGCAGGCGGTGAACATCACCCTCGGCCTGCCCTACCCGCGCGTGGCGGTGGACCACGGCACCGCGCTGGACCTGGCCGGCAAGGGCCTGGCCGACCCGTCCAGCCTGTTCGCGGCGGTGGACTGCTGCGCGCGGATCGCGGCGGCGCGCAGGCGGGTCGATCGGTTCGTCATTCGCTGATTCGATCTTCCCACGCGGACCCACTGTCGTTCGGGGAAATCGAAACCGCACGCGCGCGGAGGCGGTGGCCCAGTGACCAGGGCCTGCCACCGCAGACCTATGAAGCCCGGGAGTTGCACTATTGCGCGTCCCGCGCACTCAGAGAGCGCGGCTAAACTCAAACCTTGGCGATCACTTTGCACGCGACGACATCATTAGCGAGGCCTCATGAGAATCGAATCGCCTCCGGCATCGGGCATCACCGGCGTCGGTCTGCGGCAGATCGAGATTAGCGACCGGCAGGACTGGTACGAATACTTGCGTCTGCCCGAGGTGTACGAACGCACGAGCTGGAACGTACGGTCGCCAGAAGACCTGAACCCGATATTCGAGACGTACGAGGCCACGTCGGGGACCTCGGCACGCCGCTTGGCGGTGGTCGACCAGGCTACCGACCGGCTCATCGGGACCATCGGTTTCCACACGGTATCCGACGTGAACCGCAGTGCGGAGATCACGTACGACATTGCGCCTGCGCATTGGAGCCGCGGCTTGGCCACACGGCTGTGCGAGGTGGTCACCGCATGGTCCTTCGAAACGTATGGATTCGTGCGAGTGCAGGCGACCGTGCTCGTCGGCAACGAACGCTCTGAGCGCGTGCTCCGGCGGTGCGGTTTCCGGCACGAGGGCGTGCTGCGGGCCTTTCGCATGGTGCGAGGGCAGCCCGGGGATTTCAACATGTACGCCCGCTTGGCCTCGGACGTCGCACGCTGAGGACTGAAGCATCGGGTCAGGCTGAGCGCAGGCTGCGCGGTCGCATGTCATCGATACCAGGCTCATTCCTTCCCCCGCGTGCGGGGGAAGGCACACACCGGGAGCGTGGCTATTGCCACCCCCAGGAGCCAGGGCGGCAGAAGCCGTCCAGGCTGCGAAGTCCGCTGTGCGGTCCGGTCAGCGCGGCGATGATCGCAAGGAAATCCCGCATAATCCGCGCATGGAACTCATCGACTGGAACGACTTCGCCAAGGTGCAGTTGCGCGTGGGACGCGTGCTGTCCGCCGAGGTGTTCGCGCAGGCGCGCAAGCCGGCCTATGTACTGCACGTGGACTTCGGCCCCGAGGTCGGCGTGCGCAAGTCCAGCGCGCAGATCACCGCGCACTACACGCCGGAATCCCTGGTCGGCCGGCTGGTGGTGGGCGTGGTCAATTTCCCGGCCAAGCAGATCGGCCCGCTGATGTCCGAATGCCTGATCACCGGCTTCCACGACGCCGACGGCCACGTCGCGCTGTGCGTGCCCGATCGCGAGGTGCCGCTGGGCACCCGGCTGCTATGACCGTGCGCACTCCCGCCACCGAGTTCGGCGCGGCCAAGAAGCAGTTCGGCCAGCACTTCCTGCACGAGCGCGCCTACATCGACCGGATCGTGCAGGCGGTCAACCCGCAACCGGGCGAGCGGCTGGTGGAGATCGGCCCCGGCCAGGGCGCGATCACCTTCCCGCTGCTCAGGCGCCACGGCGAGCTGACCGTCATCGAGTACGACCGCGACCTGATCTTCCCGCTGAGCGAGGCCGCGCGCGGGCTCGGCACGCTGGAGATCATCCACCGCGACGTGCTGCAGGTGGACTTCACCCGGCTGGCCGGCGAAGGCAGGATCAAGCTGGTCGGCAACCTGCCCTACAACCTGTCCTCGCCGATCCTGTTCCACGCGCTGGAGCACGCCGCGGCGATCATCGACATGGTGTTCATGCTGCAGAAGGAAGTCGTCGAGCGCATGGCCGCCGGGCCGGGCAGCAAGGTCTACGGCCGGCTCAGCGTGATGCTGCAGGCCTACTGCCAGGTGCAGTCGCTGTTCGTGGTGCCGCCGGGCGCGTTCCGGCCACCGCCGAAGGTCGACTCGGCGGTGGCGCGGTTGATCCCGCGCGATCCGGCCACGGTCGGCATCGACGATACCCGCCGCTTCGCCGAGGTGGTGCGCGCGGCGTTCGGCCAGCGCCGCAAGACCCTGCGCAACGCGCTGTCCGGGGTCTGCGACGGCCGCCATTTCGAGGCCGCCGGGGTGCGCCCCGAGGCGCGCGCCGAGCAACTGGAGGTCGCCGACTTCATCCGCCTGGCCAACGTGGCAACCGAGTGATCCGGCGCCCGGCACCGCCGGACGCGCCGTGGCTTTTGCGGCGGCTCACCTCAAGCGCCGCGACACCCACTAAACTTCCCCGCATGCAAGACACAGCCCGCTACCGGATCGAGGTCGAGGTTTCGCCCCGCTTCCTCGATCAGCAATCCACGCCGTCCGACGGCCGGTACGCGTTCGCCTACACGATCCGCATCCGCAACGCCGGCGCCATCGCCGCCCGCCTGGTCGCGCGCCACTGGCGCATCACCGACGGCAACGGCCACGTCCAGCAGGTCGACGGCGAAGGCGTGGTCGGCGAGCAGCCGCGGCTGCGCCCGGGCGAGGACTTCCAGTACACCTCCGGGGTGATGCTGGACACCGAACACGGCCAGATGCAGGGCCACTACGACATGGTCGCCGACGACGGCACCGAATTCGCCGCGCCGATCGCCGCCTTCGTGCTGAGCGTGCCGAGGACCCTGCACTGATGGGAGCGCACGGATGAGCATCTGGGCCATCGGCGACCTGCAAGGCTGCTACGACATCACCCAGCGCCTGCTGGAGAAGATCCGCTTCGACCCGGCGCAGGACACGCTGTGGTTCTGCGGCGACCTGGTCAACCGCGGCGGCCAGTCGCTGGAGACGCTGCGGCTGGTGCACTCGCTGCGCGAGCACAGCGTGGTGGTGCTGGGCAACCACGACCTGTCGCTGCTGGCGGTCGGCGCCCGCTCGGAGGAGGAGCAGCGCAAGGTCAACCCGGACCTGCAGCGCGTGGTGCTGGCCGAGGACCGCGACCTGCTGCTGGACTGGCTGCGCATGCAGAAGCTGGCGCACGTGGATCGCGAGCTGGGCTGGATGATGATCCACGCCGGGCTGGCGCCGAAGTGGACCACGCAGATGGCCGAGAAGCACGCGCGCGAGGTCGAGCAGCAGCTGCATAGCAACGGCTACCGCAAGCTGCTGCGCAACATGTACGGCGACAAGCCGAGCTGGTCGCCGGGGCTGGGCGGCTTCGACCGCAGCCGCGCGATCATCAACATCCTCACCCGGATGCGCTACTGCACCCCGCGCGGGCGCATCGCCACCGAGGACAAGGGCACGCCCGGCACCCAGGCGCAGGGCATGTACCCGTGGTTCGAGGTGCCGGGGCGGGTCGAGCGCGACCTGAAGATCGTCTGCGGCCACTGGTCGACCCTGGGCCTGACCCTCACCCAGGGCATCCACGCGATCGACACCGGCGCGGTCTGGGGCGGCAAGCTCACCGCGCTGCAGCTGGACACCGACGAGTTGCGCGTCGTGCAGGTGCCCGGGCGCGAGGTGGAAGGGCCGCCGCCGGCCAGCCGCC
>JASGDF010000095.1:0-13008 GCA_047607345.1 Pseudomonas sp.
CCTTGTACCAATGCTTGAGGAAACGATCCAGGTCTTTGAGGGCCGCATCGTTGTCGGCGCTACTCATGGCATCGGCTAGCGCCTCATAGGGCCGTGCCCAATGAATCGTTTCGCTCTCGTAGCGATTCTCGGGACCGACGCCAAAAGACATGAACTCCTCGAAAAGCCAGTCTGCACCACCTGCACCTTCGCCTTTCTGCCCAACAGCATCCAGGCCGTCTTGCAGTGCCGCGATACGAGGCAACAGGTCACGCCGATGCAGCAGGAAGCACAGACCGACCAACTGCATCAGTTCGCAGTACTCATCAAGGAAATCGAAATCGAACACCCAGTCATTGCGGTCGCCGGTGTGTTTCCACAGGTATCTTCCGTAGCGCTCGTAGGCGGAAACAATCTCGCCCAGCTCATCTCGTAGAGAGGCGATGGGTTCGCCTGCGGTATACCTAAGCGAAAACTTGACGTACAGATCTCCCGCAATCCCCTGAAGAAGACGTCCATGCCATCCTCGATCAGGCCCCTCGGGCTTGCGAAGGTTGCCATATTTATCGGCGATCACTTTATCCCAGAATCTAATTTCATTTTTATACTGATCTTCACTTAAAAACTGCTGCCGCCGCCGCTGATGAAATGATGTGTTCTTCGTCATTTTTGTTTACACCCCTCGTCCTTGGTCGGCCCTGAAGACCCCCCTTCATGGAGCTGCTGGCGCCGACCCTGGAAGCGATGGCGCCGTGATCGCTTGCCACCGTCCCCGGAGCCAGGCACGAAAAAATGCGACCCAAAGACCGCTCGGCCGCCGGCCCGCGTGAGCGCCGGAAAGGTCCGCTCCAGCGCTTGCTCCAAGGCCAGCCACGGCATGGTACCGGCCAGCTTCGTCAAGGGATGGCGCAGGTCGATCCGGTTCTCCAGACGTGACCGGAACATATCTTCGGCAGGAATGGTAGCGATGGCCGGGCGACGAAGGCCCATGCTCGAATATGCAAGGAAACTCGGGGAAGCCTAGCGAAAACTGGCAATTCCAGCATCCCTGGCAGGCCGTATCGGCCTTGATGTGTAAGGTCTGGTGGGATGCTTCAGGACCTACGGAGCACTGCTTCGCCCCGGCGGGCGAAGGCCTTTTATTTCCAGACGGTGCCGGTAAAGCCCGTCGGGACTGAAGTCCCTCCTACAGAAGGCAAAAGCGAAAAGGCGATGCCCACTGATCCCCGCTGATGATCCATCCTCGCTCCCCCACCCGAGCAGCGAGAACATCGGCACGGCAGCGGCGAAGATGCCGCCGACCAGAACAGCCACCCGATTTGCTAGGCTGCGCGCGTCCGCAAAGGAGCCTGCATGTCCGCCCACAGCCAGTTCGCCCTCCTGAAGCAGCGCCGCTTCCTGCCCTTCTTCGCGGTGCAGGCCCTGGGCGCCTTCAACGACAACGTCTACCGCCAGGCCATCATCGGCCTGCTGTTCTATCTGGGCGTGGACGAGGCGCAACGCACGCTCTACACCAACCTCGCCCCGGCGCTGTTCATCCTGCCCTATTTCCTGTTTTCGGCGATCGCCGGCCAGATCGCCGAGAAGATGCAGAAGCAGAAGCTGATCGTGATCACCACGACGATGGAGATCGGGATCATGTCGCTGGCGGCGGTCGGCTTCCTGACCCAGAACATGGCGGTGCTGCTGGTGGCGCTGTTCTGCACCGGCCTGCAGTCCACCCTGTTCGGCCCGGTGAAGTACTCGATCCTGCCGGCGGTGCTCAAGCCGGAGGAACTGACCGGCGGCAACGGCCTGGTCGAGATGGGCACCTCGATCTCGATCCTGTGCGGCATGATCCTGGGCGGACTGGTGTTCCAGGTCGCCGGCACGCACGGGCCGGAAGCCGCCGCCACCCTGGTGATCGCGATCGCCGTGTGCGGCAACCTCTGCGCCCGCTTGGTCCCGAAGGTCGATGCCGGCGCGCCGGAACTGAAGGTGCGTTGGAACCCGGTCCCGGAATCGCTGGCGATCATGCGCCTGACCCGCAGGACGCCGGCGGTGCGCAACGCGATCCTCGGCGTGTCCTGGTTCTGGTTCATCGGCACCGTGCTGACCGCGCAGCTGCCCAGCTACGCCGAGATCAACCTCGGCGGCCGCCAGGAGCTGTACGTGTTCGCGCTGGCGCTGTTCTCGATCGGCACCGGCACCGGCTCGCTGCTGTGCGAGAAGCTATCCGGGCGTACCGTGGAGATCGGCCTGGTGCCGCTGGGCGCGTTCGGGGTCAGCGCGTTCCTGCTCGACCTGTACTTCGCCCGGCCCGGCCACGCGCTGCTGGCCGGACTGGACATCGCCCGCTTCGTCCACCAGGCCGGCAGCTGGCGGATCATGCTCGACCTGGTCGGCATCGGTGTGTTCACCGGCTTGTTCGTAGTGCCGCTGTTCGCGCTGATCCAGAGCCGCACGCCGAAGGCCGAGCTGTCGCGGGTGATCGCCGGGCTCAACATCCAGAACTCGCTGTTCATCGTGGTCGCCGCGCTGCTCGGCATCGCCGTGCAGCGCTTCCTCGGCTGGAGCATCCCGCAGGTGTTCCTGGCGCTGGCGATCGCCAATACGCTGGTGGCGCTGTGGATCTTCAGCATCGTCCCCGAGTTCCTGATGCGGTTGCTGAGCTGGATGATGGTGCGCACGCTGTACCGGCTGCGCCTGCACGGCATCGAGCGCCACGTGCCGGACGAAGGAGCCGCGCTGATCGTGTGCAACCACGTCAGCTACATGGACGCGCTGATCCTGTCGGCGACGATCCCGCGCCCGGTGCGCTTCGTCATGTACTACCGGATCTTCAACATCCCGGTGATGCGCTGGATTTTCCGCACCGCCAAGGCGATCCCGATCGCCGGCGCGCGCGAGGACCCGGAGCTGATGCGGCGCGCGTTCGACACGATCGACACCGCGCTGGCCGAAGGCGAGCTGGTATGCATTTTCCCGGAAGGCGCCTTGACCAAGGACGGTGAGATCGCGCCGTTCAAGTCCGGGGTCGAGAAGATCCTCGCGCGTCGGCCGGTCCCGGTGGTGCCGATGGCGCTGCGCGGGATGTGGACCAGCATGTGGAGCCGGCGCGACTCGCGCCTGCACCGGATGCGCCTGCCACGGCGCTTCCGCGCGCACGTCGAGGTGGCCGCCGGCGAGGCGATGCCGGCCGACAGCGGCGCCGAGGCGCTGGAAGCGCGGGTGCGGGTGCTACGTGGCGGCCATGCCTGATCCTGACACTTTACGTCAACCCAGGCACACCATTACCCTGGACGGCGACTTCGCTCCTCACCGCCACCATCAGCGGCGAGGAACGGAATCCGCAACAGGGGACATCATGTCTACGCCCACTCAGGTACCGCCGCCTGCCTCGCCGCAGGTGGTCCATCATTACTACGTGCCCGCCAAATCCGGCGGTACCGCCGCACTGTTGGAAATCCTGCCGGGTTTGTTGTTCCAGACCTTTGGCATCGGCCACATCTACGCCGGCAATGTCGGCACCGGCCTGATCTTCATGTTCGGCTATTGGCTGCTGCTGGCGGCCAACGTCCTGCTGATGTTCGTGCTCATCGGCTTCGCCACCGCGCCGCTGTGCTGGATCGCGGCCATGATCATTTCCTCGATCACCGCCGCCAACGCCTGCAAGCCATCCCCGTTCCAGACCACCACCCCAGGAAACAGGAGTTCCCCATGAGCGCAGTCCCTCCGATCACCCCGCCGCCGATCGCGCCCACGCAGCCGATCCCGAACCATCTGGCGTGGTCGATCACCATGACCGTGCTGTGCTTCCTGCTCTGCTGCACGTGCTATGCCATTCCAGGCATCGCCACCGGCATCGTCGCCATCGTTTTCTCGTCCAAGGTCAACTCGCTGCTCAACCAGGGCGATATCGCCGGCGCCACCCGTGCTTCCGGCAATGCCAAGATCTGGGCCTGGGTCACCACAGGCATCTTCATCCTCGCCATCGTCATCAGCGCGATCTCGATCGCCAGCATCGGCGTGGACGGCTACAAAGCGCAGTTCGAGGAAATCCAACGCCAGATCGAAGCCTCGAAGTAGGCACGGGCAACCGCATGTCCAGGGCGTGGCTCTACCTTGCCGCCGCACCGGCCGCGCTCGCGGCAGGTGCGGGTATCTGGGCGCTGCGCACGTTCGATCCCAACCTGCCGGGCAATCCATTCCCGCCCTGTGTCTTCCATGCATTGACCGGGTATTACTGCGCCGGATGCGGCATCACCCGGGCATTGCACGCACTGGTGCATGGCGATGTCGCGACCGCGTGCCGGATGAACCTGCTGGCCATGGCGCTGCTGGCAGGCATCCCGTTGTTCATTGCATGGCATACGGGCTGGCAACCGAAGCGACTTCGGCCCGCAGCGCTCGCTCTGGGTTCGCCCTGGTTCTGGGGTCTGGTGTTGCCGGGCTTCTGGATCGCCCGCAACCTGCCGTGGCCGCCGTTCACCTGGCTGGCGCCGACCTGACGCCCTTGCCCTGTAGGAGCGACTTCAGTCGCGATGGGGCTTTACCGGCAAAGCCCCATCGCGACTGAAGTCGCTCCTACAAGAAGCAAGACGGCACAACCCGCCCTACGCCACCCAGCCTGCGATCACCAGCAACGCCAGCACCACCAGCCACAGCAACAGTACCCGCCACACCAGGCTCATCGCGTCGCGCAGTTCCGGCAACCGACGCCACACCGGCACCAGCCCCGCGTCGATGTAGTCATGCGCTTCCTCGCGCAGTTCGCCGCTGACGCTGGCGCGCGCCACCGCACCTAGGAACGCCGGCTCCAGCGACCAGCGGTTGCCATGCGCCTCGCGCCAGGCCCGGTACACCGTGTCGAAGTTGCCGACCAGCGCCATCGACAATGTCATCAGCTGCGCCACCGGCCATTCCAGCGCCGCCAACAGCCGCCGCGCGCCTTCCAGGTTGCGCGCGGGCAGCCGCTCGGACAATGTGCCTTCCACCAGCAGCGCGCTCAGGCGGTACAGCAGCGCACCGAACGGCCCGAGCAGCAGGAACCAGAACATCACCGCCAACCACCGCCGCAGCGCGTTGACGACGACCGCGGCCACCAGCGACGGCGCATCCTCGTGCAGGCTGCCGCCCGCCGACTGCAGCTGGGCAACCGCCAGCCGCCGCGACGACACGTCGTCGGCGTCGATCACCGCCTCCACGTCGCGGTCCAGATCGCGCGGCCCCCAGGTCCAGGCAAGTACCAGCACCCCGAACAGCAGCGACGGCAGCCCGTACCCGATTCCGGCGAACAACCACTGCAGCAGCAGCACCGCCAGCAGCGGCGGCGCCAGCGCCAGCGCGACGCCGTAGACGCCCCGCCACGCCGCCAGCGCGCCGGCCTGCGCATCCAGCCAAAGCACCCAGGCGCCCAGCCAGCCGAAACGGCGCAGCGATGCCGCCAGCGCCGGCGCGACGTGGCCCAGCGCGAGTGCGACGATCACGGCGACCAGGGTGGTGAACATGTTCGATCCTCCTGCGCCGATTCTATGCGAGGCCCGGCGACGGCCGTGTCATCGGCGCCCTTCGCTCAGTCCCGCGCGTGGAACCAGCGCTCGATCAGCGCCCGCGCGATCGAGATCGGTGGCGGCAGGCGGATGCCCGCGCCGTCGTCACGCGCATCGCGCGCCATCGCCGCGCCGACCTCGTCGCGGCCGAACCAGCGCGCGTCCTCCAGCTCGCCGTCCACCTGCGGCACCTGCCCCGGCTCGGCGACCGCTTCGAAGCCCAGCATCAGCGCACCGGGGAACGGCCACGGCTGGGAGCCCAGGTAGCGGCAGGCCGCGACCCGGACCCGGGTCTCCTCGAACACCTCGCGCGCCACGGTCTGCTCGAGCGACTCACCTGGCTCGACGAAACCGGCGATCACCGAGTAGCGGCGCGGCACCCAGTTCGCCTGCCGTCCGAGCAGCAGGCGCCCACCGTCCTCGACCGCCACGATCACCGCGGGGTCCACGCGCGGGTAGTGCTCGTTGCCACACTGCGCGCAGCGGCCGACGAAACCGCCGCGGCGGAACGCGATCGCATCGCCGCAGACACCGCAGAAGCGCGTGCGCGCCTGCCAGTACGACATGCCGCGCGCGTAGGCGAATGCGCCCGACGCGCGCGCGTCCCAACTCGCCGCTGCCCGACGCAGGTCGATACGGCCCGGCACCTGCATCGCGACGGTGGCCGCATCGACACAGAACCAGCCACGCCCGTCGTGCAGGCCGAGGAAGATCGCCGTGCCGGGACCACCGCCGATGTCCGCGCCGCTCAGCGCCAGCGGCCCGCCGTCGGAATCGGCGAAGGCATCGCCGGCCTCGTCCAGTACCAGCACGTGCCCGGCCTCCCAGAGCGCGGCGAGGGCGACGGGGTCGTCGCGCAGATGGTCGGCGCGATCGAGCTGCGCGCCGACGAAGGCGAACCCGGAGAGAGTCTGCGAAAGAAGGTTCGGCATCCGCGGAAGCCTGACGCCATTCGCATGGCACCGCAACCGCGACAGGCACATCGGCCTGTAGGAGGGACTTCAGTCCCGATGGGCTTTCCCGGGAAGGCCCATCGGGACTGAAGTCCCTCCCACAACGCGCGCGCTCAGACGCTGAAACTGCTCCCGCAGCCGCAGGTGGTCTTGGCATTCGGGTTGCGGATCACGAACTGCGCGCCGGTCAGGCTCTCGGTGTAGTCCACCTCGGCGCCCATCAGGTACTGCAGGCTCAGCGGATCGACCAGCAGCGACACCCCGTCGGTGTCCACCGCCAGATCGTCATCGGCCCGGTTTTCGTCGAACTCGAACCCGTACTGGAAGCCCGAACAGCCGCCGCCCTGGATGTAGACCCGCAACGCCAGGTCGGCATTGCCCTCGTCCTGGATCAGCTCGCGCACCTTGGCGGCGGCGGCCGACGTGAAGTTCAACGGCCGATCCAGCGACTGGTAGTCGGGCGCCGGCGCGGCCGTGGGCAGGGAAACGAGCGTGCTCATGCGTGCAGCATGGGGACGCCGGGGCCGGTAATCAAGCGCCGGCTGCGGCCGGCTCCAGTAACTCCTCGCGGGCACCGGGCGACGGTAGCGCCACGACCGCGCCGGCATGGATCAGCCGGCCGGTCAACTGCGCCCCCGCGCTCATCTCGACCACCTGGTAGTGCACATTGCCCTGGACGCGCGCGTTGGCGGCTAGCTCGACCTTGTCGGAGGCATGCACGTCCCCGCTCAGCCTGCCATTGATGACCACCACCGGCGCGCGGATCTCGCCCTCGACGATGCCGGTCTCGGCCAGCGTCACCGCCGCCTGCGCCCCATCCTCGGCGGTCACCTTGCCGACCACACGGCCCTCGATGTACAGCCCGCCACTGAAGGTCAGGTCGCCGCGGATCACCGCCTGCGCCCCGATCAGCGTGTCGACCACGGTCTGGCCGCCCCGGTTGGATTTACTGCCGAACATGCCTACTCCCCCGCGTCGCTGCCAGCACGCTTCCACTCAAAGGTCTGGTTCACCGGCGCCCCGCTGCCGGACAGAGAGATTCTCACACGTTGCGGGGTGAAATCCTTGGGCAGGATCACGCTGCCGCCCAATTGCTGGAAATAGCGGAAGGAATAGTCCTGGCCGGGCGCGCCCGGCTTCTGGTGCAGCTCGTCCCAGCCGACCGTGGTCAACTTTCCGGCACGCACGCCCTCCACCGAGAAACGCAGCTGACCCTGACTGATCGCGCCACGGTTGAGATTCTGGGTCAGCACCGCGGTGTAGCTCCAGCTGCCACCCGCTTCCGGCTCGAACTCGATGGCGTGCACGTTCAGGCCCTTGCGCTGACTGGTCGAGCCGACCAGCCGCTCGTAGAACGCCACGTCAGCCCGCAGCGCGGCGATCTGCTCATCGCGCTCGGCCAGCGAGGACTGGATCTCGGCATTGGCCGCGCGGCTGATCTTGTCCGAGACCGTCAGGTTCACCTCGCGCTGTTTGAGCTCCTCGATCTGGCGCGCCTGCGCGGCTGCGCGCCCGCGGGCCTGGCCAAGCTCCGCTTCCGTCTCGGCCAGCCGGGGGACCGCGCTGCGGCTGGCCCACCACCAGGTCAGCCCGAGCGAGGCCAGCCACAGCGCCACGACGGCCATCGTCCACCACCGCCACCGGGACCAGCCCAGGGAAGGCTTCTGCAGGATGCGGATGCGCGGTCTGGACTGGTTCATCGTCTGAGAAGGAAGACCGGCAGGCCGGCTGATTCCTGGAAAGGGACGGCCCGGCAGTGTAAACCACGCTCCCGGCACAGCTGAGCCAGGGCCGCCACAGCCTCGTCGCGCCCTGCCTGCTCGGCACTTGCAGGCGCGGCCAGTTGCCGCCTCGGTTACGTCCGCTGGCGCCGCCGATGAGCTTGACCGATAGTGTTCCCTCCCCTGCGTCCGGGAGTCCGGCGTGAACGAAGCACATCTTTTCGTCATCGGCATCCTGCTGGCCTGGCTGGCCGGCATCCGCGTCTATCTGACCGTGTTCGGCGTCGGCCTGGCCGGCCTGCTCGGCTGGATCGAGCTGCCGCCGGCGCTGCAGGCAACCTCGTCGTGGTGGGTGCTGGGCACGTCCGGCGCACTCGCCCTGGCCGAATTCTTCGCCGACAAGATTCCCGGCGTGGATTCGGCCTGGGACCTGCTGCAGACCCTCGCGCGGATCCCCGCCGGAGCATTCCTGGCCGCGGCGACGCTCTCGCCCGACGGGCAACTCGGTGCCGGCACGCTGGCCGCGGGAGCCGGCGTGGCGCTGGTCAGCCATGGCCTGAAGACCAGCACGCGCGCACTGCTCAACACCTCGCCGGAGCCGGCCAGCAACTGGATCGCCTCGATAGCCGAGGACACCGTGGTAACCGCCACACTGGCACTCGCGCTGGCCCACCCGTGGCTCGCGCTGGCGTTCGCACTCACCGCCAGTCTGCTTGGCGCAGTGCTGGTGTGGTGGGTCTGGCGGCTGCTCTGGCGCGGCATGCGCCGGCTCGTCGCACCAGCGCGCACGGCCGCGCGCGCTGGCGATCCAGGTTCTCCGCTGGCGTGAAGTTCATCGCATAATCGCTGACTTTCGCCTGGAGTGCTGATGGCCGACCGTGACCCGGTGTCTTGCCCGATACACGAGGACGCGAGTACCCGCGATCGCAGCATCGCGCGTGCCGAGACGCCACCGAGCAACCATTGGCAAGGCTGGACCAGCGGCTCGACCGCCGCGTCCACACCGGCTACGGAAACCATCGCACCGCCCGCTCCAGCCGCGTCCGTGCCGCAACTGCCGGCAGTCAACAATGCGCCGTACCGAATCCTGATCGTCGAAGACGACCGCGCCCAGGCGCTGTTCGCGCAGAGCGTACTGCACGGCGCCGGCATGCATGCGCAGGTGGAGATGTCCGCGGCAAATGTGCAACGGACGATCCAGGACTACCAGCCCGATTTGATCCTGATGGACCTGCACATGCCGGACCTGGACGGCCTGCGCCTGACCGCCCTGATCCGCCAGCACCCGCGACATCTGGTGCTGCCGATCGTGTTGCTGACCAGCGATCCCGATCCGGAACGCCGGTTCGAGGCGCTCGACAGCGGCGCCGACGATTTCCTCGACAAGCCGATCCGACCACGCTACCTGATCGCCGCGATCTCCAACCGCATCCAGCGCGCACGCCAGCAAGCACAGTTCGACCAGGCCACACCCGCCATGCTCGGCGCCAGCGATCCAGCGACGGGCCTGTCCACCCGCACCCAACTGATGCGGCTGCTCGACCGGGCGCTGATCACGCGCGCGCCAGCCGGACTGTTCTTCATCGAGATCGCAAGCGCACTCAGCCTGCGCGAACGCTTCGGCTACGCCGCCTTCGAACGCCTGATGCTCCAGGCCGGCCACCGCCTGGCCAGCGCCGCGCAGCCGAACTCACTGGCGCGCCTGGGCGACAGCAGCTTCCTGCTGCTGGCCCCGCTGATGGAAGCGGCGCAGATGCCAAGCTTCGCCCGTGAAGTGCGCGCGCACCTGTCGGCGCAACCGTTCCCGATCCGCGACGACGACGCTGTGCATCTGCGCTGCGTGATCGGCTTCACCGCGCTCCCGGAGCAATTCGACGACGCCGGCGATGCGGTGGAGGTCGTGGAACGCGCCGCGCTGCGGGCGCGCCTGGACAGCGAGGGCATCCGGCACCACTGCCCAGCCGTCAAGCGCAGCGAAGATGATCCTCTCGCCCTGGTCGCCGGCCAACTGGAACCGGCCTACCAGCCGATCGTGGCGGTGGCCGGCGGCGATGGCGCGCAGTACCAGGTGCTGCTGCGCCTGCGCCAGGCCGATGGCAGCGTCCTCTCGGCCAGGCAGGTGATCCCGGCGGCGGAAGCCGCCGGCCGCATCGCAGACCTCGACCAGCAGGTGATCGAGCACGCGCTCGGCCTGTTGCACACCTACCAGCACACGACGCCGCCGCTGCGCCTGTTCGTCTCGCAGTCGCTGCGCACGCTGGCACGCGAGGCATTCATCGATTGGCTGCTGAAATCGATCAACCAGCGCGCGATCCAGGGTTCCTCACTGGTGATCGACGTGCGCCTGGACGACGCGCTGGTCCACAACGTCACCCTCGAACGGTTCTGCTCCAGTCTGATCCCGCACGGCATACAGTTCTGCATCAGCCAGTTCGAACCCGGCCTGGACGCGAACGCGCTGCTGACCCAGCTGCCCTTGGGCTACGTGCGCCTGGCCGCGCGCTTCACCGGCAGCCACGCCGATCCACGTCTGCGCGACGAACTTCGCCAGACGATCGAACTGGCGCACCGCAGCGGCGTGCAGATCATCGGCCAGCAGATCGAGGATGCGCAGGCTGCCGCGGCGATGTGGACGAGTGGCGTGGACTTCATCCAGGGCAACCTGGTGCAGTCCGTCGGCAGCAAACTGAATTTCGACTTCCAGAACGCGGGGCTCTAGGTGTGCCAGGCGCCAGCACCGCCAGCATCCGGCCGGGCAGCTCGGACACGTTCTCGGCGCTTGGCGAACACCGAGAACGCGCGCGCGTTGCCCTGAGCGGCTATGCCGGGCGGCCCCCACTACCGTCACACAGCTGCGCTGACGCGGCTCCGACTCAATCGTCGAGCTTGGTCAGCAGGTAGTTCGGCTCGCCGATGCGATCGACCAGATCCAGCTGGGTCTCCAGCCAGTCGATGTGCTCTTCCTCCTGCTCGAGGATGTCCGCGAACAGCTGCCGGCTGACGTAGTCGCCGACCGACTCGGCATAGGCGATCGCTTCGCGCAGCACCACCACCCCTTCGCGCTCCAGCTCCAGGTCGCAGCGGAACATCTCGGTCGGGTTCTCGCCGATGCGCAGCTTGCCCAACGCCTGGAAGTTCGGCAGGCCCTCGAGGAACAGGATGCGGTCCGACAGCTTGTCGGCGTGCTTCATCTCGTCGATCGATTCCTTGTACTCGTGCTCGGCCAGTTCCTTCAGGCCCCAGTTCTTCAGCATCTTGGCATGCAGAAAGTACTGGTTGATCGCGGTAAGCTCGTTGTAGAGCGCCTTGTTGAGGTATTCGATTACTTTGGTATCGCCTTTCATGCGATGTCTCCGGCGGTGAGGCCGGCGCACTCTAGCGCCTTCGCGAATTCGATGAAGAAACGCGAATCGTGTTCAGTTGATGCAGGGAGCCTTGCGCCCGCGACGAACCGAGCTTGCTCGACTACGCCGCGCTGGCCAGCCCGACCAGCGGCAGCGGAAAGTCGCGGACCGCGCGCGCCTGCGCCAGCAGCTCGGCAGCCATGTCCAGGCAGGAGCCACAGTTGGAGCCGCAACCGGTGCGCATGGTGAGCTCGGTGACGCTGGCGCAGCCATGGGCTGCTGCCTCGCGGATCTGGTGATCGGTGACCCCATTACAGATGCATACGTACACGTTCGACAACCGTGGCTCGCGCCCCAGGACCAGGGGCAGCTGCATTCAATCCAAAACGAGAATGGTTGTCAATTCCAAACGTGAATCATTCAACGCCAGATGCTCGCGATCCGAACCGGCGTTTGCGCGAGCGCTTGCGCGGGCGATCGTGCCCCGCGCTGCTGCCGGGCATCCAGGCCTCCTGCGCACGCTCGGGCATCGCGCCGACAGTCGCGGCGATATCGCGCGCCAAGGGCGCCAGGTGGCGCAGGGCGCGGGCGTATACGCCGCGCTTGAACACCACCACATGTTCGACCGGGTACCAGAAATCCACCCAGCGCCAGTGGTCGAACTCCGGAGAGTCGGTGTGGTCCAGCCGCACATGCGACTCTTCCCCGGTCAGCCGCAGCAGGAACCAGACCTGCTTCTGACCGATGCAGACCTGCTTCTCGCCGTGGCGGATCGCCCGCGCGGGCAACCGATAGCGCAGCCAGCCGGGGGTCGCTCCGAGCAACTCGACGTGCTCGGGCAACAACCCGGTCTCTTCACGCAACTCGCGGTACATGGCTTCGACCGGCGTTTCGTCGCTGTTCATGCCGCCTTGCGGGAACTGCCAGCCGTCCCGGCGCACGCGACGCGCCCAGAACACCTGTCCGTCCTGCCGCATCAGCACGATGCCGACATTGGGCCGGTAGCCGTCCGGATCGATCACGATGCGGACTCCTGAAAAATCTACTGTGGCCGACTCTGCCACGACCGACCGATACCCACAAGCTCCATCGAATGTCGTTGACAAGCTCCATCGGGATCATCACAATTGGCGGTTCCCATAGGCTATGTAGCTCAGCCGGTTAGAGCACAGCACTCATAATGCTGGGGTCGGTGGTTCGAGTCCACCCATAGCCACCAAGGTTTTCAGCACGCCTCGAGCATGCGATAATCCGGGACCAGCAACTCCATTGCCCCGTCGCCAAGCGGTAAGGCACCTGACTCTGACTCAGGCATTCGGTGGTTCGAATCCATCCGGGGCAGCCAAATCCAAGAAGGCCTGATCGCAAGATCAGGCCTTCTTTTTTGCTATTTTGTCCGGATCTTCCGCAGGAGCGGCATAAGGGGCGCTTGGGCGTTTAAGGGCAAACCCCCACGCCACAGAAATAGGGCCAGCGAGAG
>JASGDF010000096.1:0-96188 GCA_047607345.1 Pseudomonas sp.
CGCGATCCAGCACCTGACCGGGATCAAGGACGCCGGCACCATCGTGGCGATCAACAAGGACGCCGAGGCGCCGATCTTCGAGATCGCCGACATCGGCCTGGTCGGCGATCTGTTTACGCTGTTGCCGCAACTCGAAGCGCAACTCTGAATTCCTTCCACCTGCTGCCGGCATCCCATGACTTCCGAAGAACTGCTGTCCCCCCTCGACCCGCGCGAAGCGATGGAATACGACGTGGTCGTGGTGGGGGCCGGCCCGGGCGGGCTGGCGGCGGCGATCCGGCTCAAGCAACTGGCAGTGGAGCAGGGGCGCGAGGTATCGGTATGCGTGCTGGAAAAGGGGTCCGAGCCCGGCGCTCATGTGCTGTCTGGCGCGATCATGGACCCGCGCGCACTGTCCGAGCTGTTCCCCGACTGGCGGCAGCGCGGCGCCCCGCTGACCCAGGCCGTCACCCGCGACGAGTTCCTGTTCCTCGACGCCTCGCGCGCCCGGGCGACGCCGCACTGGCTGTTGCCCGAATGCTTCCACAACGCTGGCAACTACATCGTTTCGCTGGGCTCGGTGGCACGCTGGCTGGCGCAGCAGGCCGAGGCGCTGGGAGTGGAGATATTTCCCGGCTTCGCCGCCGCAGAAGTGCTCTACGACGATGGCGGCGCGGTGAAGGGCGTGGCCACCGGCGACCTGGGCGTAGGCAGGGACGGCGAGCCGACCGAGCAGTTCCAGCGCGGCATGGAACTGCATGCCAGGTACACGATCTTCGCCGAGGGCGCGCGCGGTCAGCTCGGCCGGCAACTGATCGCGAATTACCGGCTGGACGAGGGCCGCGATCCGCAGAGTCATGGCATCGGCATCAAGGAGCTGTGGCAGGCCGATCCTGCCAGGCACCAGCCGGGGCTGGTGGTGCATACGGCCGGCTGGCCGCTCGACGGCGATACCTACGGCGGCTCGTTCCTTTACCACGCCGAGGACGGCAGGATCGCGATCGGCCTGGTCGTCGGTCTCGACTACCGCAATCCCTACCTGAGCCCGTTCGAGGAATTCCAGCGCTTCAAGACCCATCCGGCGATCCGCGAGCACTTGGAGGGCGGCACGCGCATCGGCTACGGCGCGCGCGCGATCACCGCTGGCGGCCTGCTGTCGCTGCCCAGGCTGGTGTTCCCGGGCGGTGCGCTGGTCGGCTGCGAGGCGGGTACGCTCAACGCCAGCCGGATCAAGGGCAGCCATGCCGCGATCAAGACCGGCATGCTGGCCGCCGAGGCCGCGTTCGCCGCGCTCGGCGAAGGCCGCGCACGCGACGAGCTGAGCGCCTATCCGCAGGCGTTCGAGGCCAGCTGGCTGCATGCCGAACTGCGACAGGCGAAGAACTTCAAGCAATGGTTCAAGAGCGGTCGTACTACCGCCACGCTGATGACCGGGGTGGAGCAGTGGCTGCTGCCCCGGCTCGGCATCCACGATCCGCCGTGGACGATCCATCGCGACAAGCCCGACCACGCCTGCCTGGAGCCGGCGTCGCGGCATGCGCCGATCGCCTATCCCAAGCCGGACGGCGTGCTGACGTTCGACCGGCTGAGCTCGGTGTTCCTGTCCAGTACCCATCACGACGAGGACCAGCCGAGCCACCTGACGCTGAAGGACGCCGCGGTGCCGGTCGCGGTGAACCTGAAGACCTACGCCGGCCCGGAGGCGCGCTACTGCCCGGCCGCGGTGTACGAATTCGTCGGCGATGCCGGCAACGAGCGCTTGCAGATCAACTTCGCCAACTGCGTGCACTGCAAGACCTGCGACATCAAGGACCCGACCCAGAACATCGTCTGGGTCGCGCCGCAGGGCGGTGGCGGCCCGAATTACGCCGGCATGTGAGGCTCCTGGTCATGCAAACGGCCACGATCGAGCCGGACCTGCGCGGGCTCGCGCCCGCAGCGCGCAGTGGCGCCGCCGCGATGCTTGGCATCCGGCAGGCGCTCCGGCGCGATCCGGACGCTGCAAGGCATGCACACAGATACCCCGACACCTGTCCATCCGCCATTCCAACGGAGTCATCACCATGCGCGATGTCGCCATCGTAGCCGCCACCCGCACCGCCATCGGCAGCTTCCAGGGCAGCCTTTCCGGCATTCCCGCTCCCGAACTGGGCGCGCAGCTGATCCGCGCGCTCCTTGAGCGCACCGGCATCGCGCCTGGGCGGATCGACGAGGTCATCCTCGGCCAGGTGATCAGCGCCGGCAGCGGCCAGAACCCTGCGCGCCAGACCGCGATCGCGGCCGGCCTGCCGCATGCGGTGCCGGCGTTCACCTTGAACAAGGTCTGCGGCTCCGGGCTCAAGGCCGTGCAGCTGGCCGCGCAGGCGATCCGCTGCGGCGACGCCGAGCTGATCCTGGCCGGCGGCCAGGAGAACATGAGCCTGGCGCCCTACGTGCTGCCGAAGGCGCGCGCCGGCCTGCGCCTGGGCCATGCCCAGCTCGAGGACAGCCTGATCCGCGACGGCCTGTGGGACGCCTTCAACGACTACCACATGGGTATCACCGCCGAGAACCTGGCCGAGCGCTACACGCTGACGCGCGAGCAGCAGGATGCGTTCGCGCTCGCCTCGCAGCGCAAGGCCGCCGCCGCGATCGGCGCCGATCGCTTCGGCGCGGAGATCACCCCGATCGCGATCCCGCAGCGCAAGGGCGATCCACTCCTGTTCGAGGCCGACGAGCAGCCGCGCGTAGACACCACGGCCGAGCTGCTGGCCAGGCTCAAGCCGGCGTTCAAGCGCGATGGCACGGTCACCGCCGGCAATGCCTCCTCGATCAACGACGGCGCTGCGGTGCTGTTGCTGGCCAGCGCGGACACGGCCAGCGAACTGGGCTTGCCGGTGCTGGCCTGGATCCGTGCCGGAGGCAGTGCGGGCGTCGATCCGGCGGTGATGGGACTCGGCCCCGTGGAAGCCACGCGGCGCACGCTGCGCAAGGCGGGCTGGTCGCTGGAGCAACTGGACCTGATCGAGGTCAACGAGGCGTTCGCCGCGCAATCGCTGGCGGTGGCGCAGGAGCTGGGATGGGACGCCGGCAAGGTCAACGTCAATGGCGGCGCGATCGCGTTGGGGCATCCGATCGGCGCTTCCGGCGCGCGCATCCTGGTGACGCTGGTGCACGAGCTGATCCGCCGCGACGGCCGCAAGGGCCTGGCGACGCTGTGCATCGGTGGTGGCCAGGGCGTGGCGCTGGCGATCGAGCGTTGAAGGCATGCACGGGCGGGGCGGGAACTTCGCCGGGCAGGAGCGAGGCAGCGCGGCGACGCTCCCGTGCTGCACTGCGACTTGTATGCCAGCTGAAACGTCTCCCATGATAGTTGGAAGTGTGTTCTGGAGCGTGCGAATGAAGGTTTCGGAATTCTTGCGACGTCGTCCGGACATGGCCCCGGCATCCGATGCGCGGCGGTGGATCGATCCAGCGAGGCGGAATGCTCGCGCGGTATGCCACCTCTGATTTTATCCAAAAATGAATATTGAATCATTATTCATATTTTTTCGTCACGGCCAATCCAGCCATTCCATTGGCCCATTCGCGTTTTCTCCCGGACCCGCCGGGCCGCCGGGGCCGGCGGCCGGCGACAGGTCTGCGGCGGCGCGCATTCCGGGATGGGACCGGTCAGGACATCGAGTGCGGGCCTGCAGCGGCGCGCGATGGTCAAGCGCACGGCCTGCCGGATCGGGCGCCGTGCCGTGGCGTACATGAGAAGCGGTGCCAACGGAGCTGTCGCAATCAGGATGATCGAGGTATGGACCTGGGCGCACTCGCGCCGAGGTGGGACAAACCATGTTGGGAGGCGTGTCGTGACTGAATTGAACTGCACTTCAAGTATGTTGCTCGCCATGATGGCGCTGGCCGGACTTTCGGGCGGCGCGGCCGCTGCGGATCAGACGGAGGCGGCGGAGAAGACGGAGACGGCGCAGAAGACGGCGACGGCGAGCGCCGCCGACGGCACGGAGCCTAGCTCGGCCGCGCGCGCGCATGCACTGGATCATGTTTACGGCTACAAGGGCTGGAACATCCCATTCCCATCCTTGGGTGACAGCCTGACCCAGGACAACGGCCACTGGCGCACCAAACTGGCCTCGCACGGATTCGGTGTCAGCACGCAGAACTCGCTGATTTCCCAGGCCAATGTCCTGGATCGACCCAGCCGGATTCCCAGGGACGGCTATCCGTCATGCGCCGCGACGAATCTCGATTACAACTGTGCCGGGGGGCACTCGTACTTCGGCCAGGGAGGCCCGGATGTCTACATTTCCGGTCTGGTCTTCCTGACCTACGACATGAGCCAATGGGGCGTGCCGGACGGGCAGATTGCCGCGGGCGTGCATTATGGCTACAGCACCGACCAGCAGTTCAGTCCGAACGCGCTGCGGATCCAGAGCTTTTCCTGGTACCAGACGCTGCTGGACAAGAAGCTGGAGCTGAAGATCGGCTATTTCCCGTCGCTTCCGGAATTCACCGGGACCTTCGTCGGCGGCATGGTGGCGAGTCCGTTCGGGCCTTCGTCCTCGATTCCGATCATCATGGGCCAGTCGCCCAACGGCATGGGTACGCCCAACTTCCGCCTCTCCTGGAACCTGACCTCGAAGCTCTATACCTCGGTCGGCATCCAGCGGAGCATGCCGGTGAATGGGCCCACCAGCAATCCGCTGTACGACGAGGAGCATGCCAATCCTTCCGGGCTGGATTTCAACTCGTCGGTGCCGGGAACGCGGGTGCTCTACACCAACGAGTGGGGCTACAAGACCAAGATGGGATCAACCAGCCCCTCGCTGTGGCTGCGCGCGGGCATGTTCTACAACACCTCGGACTTCCGCGATTACAGCCGGCTGCTGGAAGACGCCGAGGCGACCAAGAAGAACGTGCGCGGGTTCTATCTGCTTGGCGACTACCAGGTCTACCAGCCTGAACCATCCTCACCCTACACGGCATATCGCGGGCTGTACCTGGGCGCTTCGGTCATGCAGGCCCCGGAGGAGATCGCGGCGTTCTACCGCTACTTCGAGGGTCGTGCCTACTGGCTCGCGCCGTTCCCCAGCCGCTCCATGGACATGGTTTCGCTGATCTATACCCACAGCGACACCAGCAAGTATGTAAAGAACGTGCTGGATGCCGCATCCCCGTACACGAATTTCTATCCGATCGACGCTGTGAACAGCGTGACGTTCTCCTACATGTACAACGTCAGGCCCGGCCTGTACCTGACCGCCGGCGCCGGCTACACCGACAATCCCAGCCTGCAGCAATTCAAGGGCGAGGGCAGTTCCCTGAGCCTGCTTTTCAGCATCTACGCGCTGCTGTGAGGCGGCGGACCGGGAGGGGCTGAACCGCGTCCCGGTCGGCTGCATCTCGCAGTCGGCCGGTTGGTTCCAGTAGCCCGCGCGCGTGGGCTCAATCGGGTGTTGCGATGGCCGGGAACAAGGCGCGCACACGCAATCCCTTGCCACCGATGCCCGGGCCGGTCTCGATGCGGGCGCCATGCAGGTTGGCGATCCCCGCCACGAGTGCAAGCCCGATGCCGCTGCCACGCGACTCACTGCCGGCAAGCCGGTGGAAGCGCTTGAAGATGGTCTCGTACTGCTCCGGCGGCACGCCTGGACCGTCGTCGCTGACCTCGATGAAGGGATGCACCCCATCCGGGGCCGGTTGACAGCCCCAGGCGATCTCCACCAAGCCGTGCTCGCGTCCGTGCCGGATCGCATTGTCGACCAGGTTGCGGATCAGCGTGCCGATCGCATCGACATCGCATTCCAGAAGACAGTAACCGTCACGCATCCGTAGTTCGACGCCTCTGGCCTGCGCTTCCACGCTGAACTCGGCGATGACGTGCCGCGCCAGTATGCCGATCGATACCTGTCCATAGCCTGCCGGGTCCAGGCCTGCATCCAGACGCGCCTGATCCAGCAACTGGTGCGCCAGCCGGTTGCTGCGGCGCGCGCCTTCAAGCAGGCGCACCAGGGCCTGATTTTTTTCCTCGAGCGTGGTGGCGTCGCGCGCGATTTCCGCATAGACATGCAGCGCCGACAGGGGCGTGCGTAGTTCGTGTGCCGCGTTGGCGATGAACTGGCGCTCGTCTTGCAGTGCCTTCTCCAGGCGATGCAGCAGCGCGTTGAACGAGGCGATCAGTGGCCGTACTTCCTCGGGGACTCGTTCCACCGTGATCGGGGTGGAGTCGAACGTGCCGCGCCTGGCAATGCCGGCGGACAGGCTGTGCAGCGGACGCAGCGAGGTACGTACCGCCGCCCACATCAGCATCGCGGTGATCAGCAGCTGGATCGTGTTGAAGGTCAGCGCGATTAGCGCACCCTCCAGATTTTCCCGTTTCTGCGCCGAGTCGGCGTTGCGCACGAGCTTTTCCGGCATGGCCTCCAGCAGGAATGCGCCGATCCGGTCGAACTGCTGTTCCCATGACCGCTCGTGGCTTCGGCTCAACGTTGTGAACATCGTTGAAATCGTCCACAGCCAGCCTGAGATCAGAATGATCGCAAGTGCCGCGAGCATGCGCGCTTGTATCGACTTCACGATGATGCTCCTCCGTCCGGTAGGACATACTGCTCCCGGATGGGGGTTTGGCCGCCATCGAGATGCAAGAGCTGAAAAGGGCAGCGGGACCGGCACGCGATGGACCGGCCGAGATCGAGCGGTGTCCGGGTTGCAATCCGCCGATTATTTCCCCGGGCATTAGGATTTGATTACGGTCCGGGCCCTTGACGGCGCCCACGCGGACACGCGGCAGGAAAGGCAATTGCCGTATGTTCGGCCAACGTAGACAAGGAGATTCGCATGCCAGTTTCGGTGCTTGATGAGAACGTCGCGCTGCTTGCCGTGGACTTCCAGATCGCCACGACCGGCCGGCCGGCGGCGCACGACATCGATGGGGTGATCGCGGCCGGCGTGCGCCTGGCCGAGGCCTTCCGTGCCGCAAGGCTGCCGGTCGTGGTGGCGCGTGCCGACCTCAACGCGCCACCGATCGGGCGCACCGTGCATTCGCGCTTGCGCCCGCCGATCCCGGAGTCCGAGCTTGCGATCGTGCCTGCGATCGGACCGCGGCCGGGCGATTGGTTGATCGGGCGGCGGGCCTGGTCGCCGTTCGCGGGTACCGATCTGGATGCGCGGCTTCGTTCTCTCGGAGTCGTGCAGGTCGTGTTCGCCGGCCTGGCTACCAGTTTCGGTATCGAATCGGGTGTGCGCGCGGCTTACGACCTGGGCTATCACGTCGTGGTGGCGACCGACGCGATCACCGATCCGTTCGCCGATCGCCACGACTATGCGGTCTCGGCGGTATTCCCGATCCTGGCCGAGCTTGGCACGAGCGAGGAGATCGCGAGCCTGCTCGCGGCGCGTGGATGAGCGCGCGCCAGCCTGCGCGAACGGCGGGCCTGGCGCGCGGGCGACTTCGGTGGCAAGGTCATCCAGTCTCTTGCCGGTAGCGCCACGCGGCTGCTTGCGGCTAAGTGCTTGATCTGCCATACTGATCCGCTTCCTGTCCGGTCTTTGGGCAGGGGGTCCTTGCCCCACCGGCCGTCTTTGGCGGAATCCCTGGGGGGCTGTCCGGCCCACGCGGCCACATCCGAAAGGTAATACAACATGAGTCGTCATTACGAAGTCGTGTTCCTGGTCCACCCGGATCAGAGCGAGCAGGTCCCGGCCATGATCGAGCGCTACAAGTCGCTGGTCGAGAACGGCAACGGCAAGATCCACCGCCTGGAAGACTGGGGCCGCCGCCAGCTGGCCTACCCGATCCAGAACCTGGTGAAGGCGCACTACGTGCTGCTGAACATCGAGGCCGACCAGGCCGTGCTGAACGAGCTGGTCGAGGGTTTCCGCTTCAACGACGCGGTGCTGCGCAATCTGGTCATCAAGCGTGATGGCCCGGATACCGAGCAGTCGCTGATCATGAAGAGCAAGGACGAGAAGGGCGACAAGCCCGAGCGTGGCGAGCGTCGTCGTCGTGACGACGAAGAGGGCGACAGCAATGCCGCCGCCGACACCGACGGCGACACCGCCGAAGCCGCTTAAGGAGCCTACCCATGTCCAAGTTCTTCCGCCGTCGCAAGTTCTGCAAGTTCACTGCCGAAGGTGTCAAGGAGATCGATTACAAGGATCTCAACACCCTGCGCCAGTACCTGACCGAGAACGGCAAGATCGTGCCGAGCCGCGTCACCGGCACCAAGTCGAAGTACCAGCGTCAGCTGGCCACGGCCGTCAAGCGCGCGCGTTTCCTGGCGCTGATTCCGTACACCGACAATCACGACGTCTGATACGAATCCCGCGCAAGAGCCCGCACATCCATGTGCGGGTTTTAAAAGGGAAACATTCAACCGTCCTATTCGGACAGCAAGCGTTGCGGCAGCCCTGGGCTGTCGCTAACGAATAACGGAGCAATACGATGGATCTGATTCTTCTGCAGAAAGTGACCAACCTGGGCAACCTGGGCGACAAGGTCAGCGTTAAGCCGGGCTACGGCCGCAACTTCCTGGTACCGCAGGGTAAGGCCGTGCCGGCCACCGAGGCCAACGTCGCCGCGTTCGAAGCCAAGCGTGCCGAGTACGAGGCCAAGGCTAAGGCCATCCACGACGAGGCCGGCACCCGCGCCGCCAAGTTCGAGGGCGCCAGCGTGACCATCGGTGCGCATGCCTCGACCGAAGGCAAGCTGTACGGCTCGGTCGGTCCGCGCGACATCGCCGAGGCGTTCACCGCCGCCGGCCTGCCGCTGTCCAAGAGCGAGGTCATCCTCGGCGAGGGCGCGTTCCGCCAGATCGGCGAGTACGAGGTGCTGCTGCACCTGCATGCCGACGTCGAGACCACGGTCAAGGTCATCGTCGAATCCGACGCCTGATCTTCGCTGCAAGGCTGTATCCGTACGGGCGCCTCAGGGCGCCCGTCTTTTTTCCTTTTTCCTTCGGGAAGGGCCTGGCGCTTGCGCGCGATGGGCGCAAGCGCGCCTGAACGCAGGGGCGGGCTTTTCAGTACAGCCGGCTATACTCCCTGCAGACCGCCGTTCCTGAAACCGGGTGTCCTTGAGGATCAAGGGTTTGCGAACGGATTCCTCCTGGAATACTCAGGTGCCGCCACAACCGGCCCGGCACTGGAACCTCCCGCCTCATGCGCCTTTCCACGATCAAGCTGTCCGGATTCAAGTCGTTCGTAGACCCGACCACGCTGCACCTGCCGACCAACATGACCGGCGTGGTCGGTCCGAACGGCTGTGGCAAGTCGAACATCATCGACGCGGTGCGCTGGGTAATGGGCGAGAGTTCGGCCAGCCGGCTGCGTGGCGATTCGTTGACCGACGTGATCTTCTCCGGTTCGGCGGCGCGCAAGCCGGTGGCGCAGGCCACGGTCGAGCTGATCTTCGACAATGCCGACCACGCGATCTCCGGCGAGTACGCCTCGTTCAACGAGATCTCGGTCAAGCGCCTGGTCAGCCGCGACGGCTCCAGCGCCTATTACCTCAACGGCACCAAGTGCCGCCGCCGTGACATCACGGATCTGTTCCTCGGCACCGGCCTGGGTCCGCGTAGCTACTCGATCATCGAGCAGGGCATGATCAGCCAGATCATCGAAGCGCGCCCGGAGGACCTGCGCATGTATCTGGAGGAGGCCGCCGGCATCTCCAAGTACAAGGAGCGACGCAAGGAGACCGAGACCCGCATCCGGCATACCCGCGAGAACCTGGACCGGCTCAACGACCTGCGCGAGGAGATCACCAAGCAGTTGGCGCACCTGCAACGCCAGGCCCGGCAGGCCGAGCAGTACCAGGCGTTGCAGGAGGAGCGCAGGGTCAAGGACGCACAGTGGAAGGCGCTGCAGTACCGCAATCTCGACGGCCGGCTGCAGGGGCTGCGCGAGAAGCTGGCGCAGGAGGAGACCCGTCTGCAGCAGCTGATCGCCGAGCAGCGCGAGGCCGAGGCCCGCATCGAGACCGGCCGGGTGCGCCGCGAGGAAGCCGCCGAGGCGCTGGCCAAGGCCCAGGCCGACGTCTACCAGGTCGGCAGCACGCTGGCGCGCGTCGAGCAGCAGATCCAGCACCAGCGCGAGCTGTCGCAGCGCCTGTACAAGGCGCGCGACGAGGCGCAGAGCCAGCTGCAGGAACTGGCCCAGCACATCGGCAGCGATTCGGCGCGCCTGGCGGTGTTGCAGGAGGCGGTGGCGCAGGCCGAGCCGCAGCTGGAGCAGTTGCGCGAGGACAACGAGTTCAAGCAGGAGGCGCTGCGCGAGGCCGAGGCGCGCCTGGCCGATTGGCAGCAGCGCTGGGAGAACCACAACCGCGATACCGGCGAGGCCTCGCGATCCGGCGAGGTCGAGCGCACCCGCGTCGACTACCTTGATCGGCAGGCGCTGGAGGCCGAGCGTCGCCGCGAGGCGCTGGCCGGCGAGCGCGCCGGGTTGGACCTGGCGGCGCTGGACGAGGCCTTCGAGCAGGTCCAGCTCCAGCACGAAACCCAGCGCGCCGCGCTGGATGGGCTGACCGAACAGGTCGAGACACGCAAGCAGGTGGTGGCGGCGCTACAGGAACAGCAGCGCGCCAGCCAGTCCGAGCTGGCCGAGGTGCGCAAGCAGGCCCAGGCCGCGCGCGGCCGGCTGGCGTCGCTGGAAACCCTGCAGCAGGCCGCGCTGGGCCAGGAGCAGGGTGCGGCGGTGGCCTGGCTGAAGGCGCGCGGACTGGATTCGGCCGCGCGCGTGGGCGAGCGCATCGAGGTCGAGGCCGGTTGGGAGAACGCGGTCGAAAGCGCGCTCGGCCAGTTGATCGAGGGCGTGCTGGTCGACGATCCGGGTGTCCTGGTCGAGGCCCTTGGCGAACTTGGTGAAGGACGCATCGCGCTGGTCGCCGATGCGACCGGCGAGGGCGAGTTTGCCCCGACCTCGCTGGCCGCCAGGGTGCGCGGCCCGCTGGCGATCCGGCGCCTGCTGGCGCGCCTGCACGGCGCCGACGACCTGGCCGCCGCCCGTGTGTTGCAGCGCCGGCTTGGTGAGGGTGACTCGGTCATCACTCGCGGTGGCGAGCGTTTGGGCGAAGGCTGGATGCGGGTGTCGCGCTCCGGCGCGGCCAAGCAGGGCGCGCTGCTGCGCGAGCGCGAGATCCAGGCGCTGCGCGCGCAGATCGAGACGTTGCAGGAGCGCGAGGCCGAGCTGGAGCAGCGCTTGTCGGGTTTTCGCGACCAGGCGCTCGCCGCCGAGCAGCAGCGCGAGGACGCGCAGCGCCAGTTGTACGTGGCCCATCGCAGCGTTTCGGAACTGGCCGGCCAGCTGCAGAGCCAGCAGGGCAAAGTCGAGGCGGCGCGTGGCCGTATCGACCGGATCGAGAGCGAACTGGCGCAGTTGGTCGAGACCCTGGACAGCAGCCGCGAGCAGGCGCGCGAGGCGCGCGCCAAGCTGGAGGACGCGGTCGAACGCATGGGCGACCTGGAAGGCGCGCGCCAGACGCTGGAGGCCGAGCGCCGCCAGCTCACCGATGCCCGCGACCAGGCCCGCGAGGCCGCGCGCAGCGTGCGCGATGCCTCGCACGCATTGGCGCTGACGCTGGAATCGCAGCGCACCCAGATCACCTCGCTTAGCCAGACCCTGGAGCGCATGGACAGCCAGCGCGGCCAGCTCGATACCCGCCTGGAGGACCTGGTCGCCCAGCTCAGCGAGGGCGATTCGCCGGTCGAGGAACTGGAGCAGCAGCACCAGGCCGCGCTCAGCGAGCGAGTGCGTACCGAACGGGTGCTGGCCGAGGCCCGCACGCTGCTGGACGGCATCGATGGCGAGCTGCGCAGCTTCGAGCAGACCCGCCAGCAGCGCGACGAGCAGGCGCTGGCTCAGCGCGAGCGGATCTCGCAGCGCAAGCTCGACCAGCAGGCGCTGGTGCTCAGCGCCGAGCAGTTGCAGGCGGCGGTGGAGAAGGCCGGTTTCGTGCTCCAGGAGGTTGTCGACGGGTTGCCCGAGGGTGCCGGGATCGACGAATGGGAACAGGGCGTCGGCCAGATCGACGCGCGCATGCGCCGCCTGGAACCGGTCAACCTGGCGGCGATCCACGAATACGGCGAGGCCGCGCAGCGCGCCGAGTACCTGGAGGCGCAGAACGTGGATCTGAACACCGCGCTGGAGACGCTGGAGGATGCGATCCGCAAGATCGACCGCGAGACCCGCGGCCGCTTCAAGGACACCTTCGACCGGGTCAACGCCGGCGTGCAGGCGCTGTATCCGCGCCTGTTCGGTGGCGGCCATGCCTACCTGGAGCTGACCGGCGAGGATCTGCTCGATACCGGCGTGGCGATCATGGCGCGGCCGCCGGGCAAGCGCGTGTCGAACATCTCGCTGCTGTCCGGCGGCGAGAAGGCGATGACCGCGGTGGCGCTGGTGTTCGCGATCTTCCAGCTCAATCCGGCGCCGTTCTGCCTGCTCGACGAGGTCGACGCGCCGCTGGACGAGGCCAACGTCGGCCGTCTGGCCAACATGGTCAAGGAGATGAGCGAGAAGGTGCAGTTCCTGTTCGTCAGCCACAACAAGGCGACGATGGAGGCGGCCTACCAGCTGTCCGGCGTCACCATGCGCGAGCCGGGGGTGAGCCGGCTGGTCAGCGTGGACCTGGAGGAGGCCGCGCGTTTGGCCGGCGCGGCCTGACGTGCCATGCTTTTTTGCGCCCCCCTCGCAACAGCACGGCACATCCATGTGCCGGTGCTTTTTCTTCATGAATCGCCGGAGACACGTTGAATGTCAGACATCGCCATGATCCGGATCGGCATTCTGGCCGTCGGCCTGCTGCTGATCGCCGCCATCTTCCTGTTCGGCCGCCCGAAGAAGCCGCCACAGGGACGGCGCGTGGAATCGGGCGGTAACGACGCCGCGCGCGAACGGCGTGAGCCATCGGCCGGTGGCGGGGATGCGCCGGCCGACGGCGACTACGCCGGCGAGGCGGTCACGCAGCCGGAGCTGGGGCTGGAGCCGGTCGAACCGGAGGCGGAAAGTTCCGACCTCGGCAAGCGACCGAGCCCGGACTTCGACAAGGTCGTCTCGCTGTTCGTCGCCGCCAAGGCCGGGCAGGTGTTGCGCGGCGAGGACATCGTGGTGGCGGCGGAGAAGACCGGGCTGGTGTTCGGGCACATGAACGTGTTCCACCGCCTGGTCGAGGCGCATCCCGAGCGCGGGCCGATCTTCAGCATGGCCAGCATCCTCAAGCCGGGCAGCTTCGACATGACCCACATCCGCGAGATGCAGACCCCGGCGATCGCGTTCTTCCTGACCCTGCCGGCGCCGATGACCGCGCTCGATGCCTGGGAGAAGATGCTGCCCACCGTGCAGCGCATGGCCGAACTGCTCGACGGCGTGGTGCTGGACGACAGCCGCAACGCACTCGGCCGCCAGCGCATCGCGCATATCCGCGACGACCTGCGCGCCTACGACCGCCAGCACCAGGCGCCGCCGCTGACCAAGACACCACGCTGGTGAGGGTAAACATGTCCACATTGTTGCGGCGGCTGTCGTGCGCGGTTGCGCTCATCTGCCTGGTCATGACCCTGAGTGGATGCCAGCGCGACGAAATCTCGCTGGACGTCGGTGAGTCGGTAACCGACAGTCAAGGCGAGTTGAGCGGCGAGCAGGAGGTCGCCATTACCGACGCGCTCAATGGCCTGGGTCTACAGGACTTCAAGCTCTCGCCAGACGAAGAGCGGCGTATCGATACCGGCAGTGGCATCGAGATAACGCGCTCGCGGGTGCTGGTGCGGTTCAAGCGGCCGCTGACCCTGGCGCAGCGCGCGCAGTTGCGTCGGCAACTGGACGGTCTGCTGGCGCAACGCGCTGCGTTCGACGATCGGGTAACCCTGGATGTCGAGGACGACGATCGCCAGGAACCGGGCGCCGCCGCTGCGGCGTGGCGGATCCAGCGCAAGCTGAAGTTTTCAGGATCGCAATTGCCGATACTCAAACAGGTGAGTGGTGGCCCGGGCGAAGTCAACGTCTACGAGGTCGGCTGCGCAGCCAGCTTCAAACTGGACGAGGACATTTCGGCCGATGAGCTGGCCGGCTTGCCGTCAGGCCGGAGCATCCGCATCAGCTTTGCCGATCCCACGCTGCAAGCCATGCAGCACGAGGAGCGCATGCAGCTTCGTACGTCGCAGGGATTCACGCGGCTGGAATTTGACGACAGCGAAAGGATATCGTTGCAGTTCCTGTTCGATTTCGGCGCTGCGGGTAGGGCTACCCAGGTGACTTCGATAGCCTTCGTGACGCCCTTGCAGGAACGCGATTGCGAACGCACCATCGCACAAGCCGGGCATCCGTTCGACTTCTTCATCGGCAGTGGCTTGAACCGTTTGGTCGGGGTTGAGTACCGCTTTACCGAACAAGCGAAGTAGCCAGGCGCAGTGGGGCCCGCCCGCGAGCGGAAGCCCGATAGAATCGTCCGCCCAGAGCTATGCCGCAGAACGAATGATCGCCACCCCGGATCCCGCCCAGCGCGTCGGCGAGCTGCGCCGCCGCATCGAGGACGCCAACCATCGCTACTACGTGCTGGCCGACCCGTCGATCCCGGACGCCGACTACGACGCGCTGATGCGCGAGCTGGAGGCGCTGGAGACGGCGCATCCGGAGCTGGCCCGCGACGACTCGCCGACCCGGACCGTGGGCGCGCGGCCCGACGGCGGTTTCCCGGAGGTGCGCCACGCGATCCCGATGCTGTCGCTGGCCAACGCGTTCGAGACCGAGGGCGTGGCCGACGAGGCCGATGACCGCACCCGCTTTGCCGAGGTCGCCGACTTCGAGCGGCGCATCGAGCGCGAGCTGGAGATCGCCGAGCCGGTGTTCTCGGTCGAGCCAAAGCTGGACGGGCTGGCGATTAGCCTGCGCTACCAGCGCGGCGTGTTCGTGCAGGGCGCCACCCGCGGCGACGGCGCCACCGGCGAGGACGTCACCGCCAACCTGCGCCAGGTGCGCTCGGTGCCGCTGAAGCTGCGCGACATCGGCCAGCCGTTCCCGGAGGTGCTGGAGGTGCGCGGCGAGGTCTACATGCCGCGCGCGGCCTTCGCCGAGTGGAATGCCAAGGCGCTGGAGCGCAACGAACGCCTGCTGGCCAACCCGCGCAACGGCGCCGCCGGTTCGCTGCGCCAGCTCGACCCGGCGGTGACCCGGCGGCGGCCACTGGCGTTCTTCGCCTATTCGGTCGGCGAGGTGCGCGGGCTGGAGCTGCCCGAGACCCATTCGCTAACGCTCGAGCTGCTGCGGCGGTTCGGCTTCCCGGTGGCGCCGGAGGTCGGCACCGCGGTCGGCTTCGACGGGCTGATCGCCTATTTCCGCCGGATCGGCGCGCTGCGCGACGAACTGCCCTACGACATCGACGGGGTGGTCTACAAGCTCGACGACTACGACCAGCAGGCGGCGATGGGCTTCGTCTCGCGCGCGCCGCGCTGGGCGCTGGCGCACAAGTTCCCGGCGCAGGAGCAGTCCACGATCCTGCGAGCGATCGAGGTGCAGATCGGCCGCACCGGTGCGGTCACTCCTGTGGCGCGGCTGGAGCCGGTGCAGGTCGCCGGGGTCACCGTCACCAATGCGACGCTGCACAACGCCGACCAGATCGCGCGGCTGGATGCGCGCGAGGGCGATACGGTGATCGTGCGCCGCGCCGGCGACGTGATCCCCGAGATCGTGCGGGTGATCGAGGAGCGCCGGCCTGCCGGCACCTGTCCTTGGACGATGCCGGCCGCGTGCCCGGTGTGTGGCTCCGAGCTGGTCAAGGAGGAGGACGCGGTGGCCTGGCGTTGCAGCGGCGGGCTGGCCTGCGCGGCGCAGCGCAAGGAGGCGGTGCGCCACTTCGCCTCGCGGCGGGCGCTGGACATCGAGGGCCTGGGCGAGCGCCAGGCCGACGCGCTGGTCGAGTTCGGCTTCGTGGATTCGCTGGCGGACTTGTATGCGCTGAGCGTGGAGGACCTGGTCCGGATGAAGACGGCGCTGGACGCGGCGACCGCCGCCGACCTGTTGCAGGCGGTCGCCGACAGCAAGGGCGCGCTGACGCTCGATGCGCGTGCGCAGGCCCGGCTGGAGCGGGAACCGCCGGACTGGCAGCACGCCGATTTCCTGCGCGCCCACCTGGGCATCGATCTCGGCGGCAAGCTGGCGACGAAATGG
The DNA here is from genome assembly GCA_047607345.1 of Pseudomonas sp. Classification (GTDB taxonomy): domain Bacteria; phylum Pseudomonadota; class Gammaproteobacteria; order Xanthomonadales; family Xanthomonadaceae; genus Pseudomonas_S. Next base: position 16,126 of record JASGDF010000096.1, read on the forward strand.
GCCGAGAACCTGGTCGCCGGCATCGACGCCAGCCGCCGCACCACGCTGCCGCGCTTCCTGTTCGCGCTGGGCATCCCGCACCTGGGCGAGACCACCGCCAAGGCGCTGGCGTACTGGCTCGGCTCGCTGGAATTCGTGCGCTCCACGCCGGCGGCGCTGCTACAGGCGCTGCCGGACATCGGCGGCGAGGTCGCGCGCTCGATCGCGACGTTCTTCGAGCAGTCCGGCAACGCCGCCGTGGTCGATGCGCTGATCGATGCCGGTGTCGGCTTCTCCGACGAAGGCCAGCCGCCGGCGGAGCTGCGCGAGCGGCTGGACCTGGCGCACCTGCTGGCGACGCTGCCGGTCGACAAGCTCGGCGGCAAGAGCGCGCAGCGGCTGGCCGACACCTACGGCACGCTCGACGCGCTGCTACGCGCCAACGAGAGCGGCTGGACCGGCGCGGGATTGTCGGCGGCGGGCGCGGCGAACCTGGCCGTCTACCTGGCCGACGCGGCCAACCTACAGGCGCTGCGCGCGGCCGATGCGGCGATGCGGCGGCTGCTCGATGCGGCACCCGCGCGGGCCGAGCGCGCCACCGGCCCGCTCGAAGGCCAGAGCGTGGTGCTGACCGGCACGCTGACGTCGCTGACCCGTGACGCCGCGCGCGAGCGGCTGGAGGCGCTCGGTGCCAAGGTCGCCGGCAGCGTGTCGAAGAAGACCGCGTTCGTGGTCGCGGGCATCGAGGCCGGCTCCAAGCTCGACAAGGCGCAGGCGCTGGGCGTGGAGGTCTGGGACGAGGCGCGTCTGCTGGCGTTCCTGGCCGGGCATGGGGCCGGCGCATGAGCGGCGAGCGTGTGGACATCGAGGCGCTGCGCCTGCGCGCGCGGCTGAACGCGATGATCCGCGGCTTCTTCGCCGAGCGCGCGGTGCTGGAGGTGGAGACCCCGGTGATGTCCGCGGCCGGCAATACCGAGCCGAACATCGAGAGCTTCTCGACCCGCTTCAGCGGCCACGTCGATGCCGGCACGCCTCTGCGCTGGTTGCGCACCTCGCCGGAGTACCCACTCAAGCGCCTGCTCGCGGCCGGTGTCGGCGACTGCTACGAGCTTGGCCGGGTGTTCCGCAACGGCGAGGCCGGCGGCCGCCATAATCCCGAATTCACGATGCTGGAGTGGTACCGGGTCGGCTGGGACCATCGCCGGCTTGCCGAGGAGAGCGTGCAGCTGGTGCGGCGGGCGCTGGCGTTGGTCGGGGGCGAGGCGACGCTGCATGTCGTCGCTTATCGTGGGTTGTTTCTCGATGCGATTGGTGTCGATCCATTGACGGCTCCCGACACTGAATTGCGCGCCGCACTCGGTGAGGTCGCGATCGACCCACAGGGATTGGTGCGCGACGACTGGCTGGACCTGCTGATGACGCATCGCATCCAGCCCGGTTTCGCCGCCGACCGCATCACGGTGGTACATGACTGGCCGGCCAGCCAGTGCGCGCTGGCCAGGGTCAGTGCGGACGACCCGCCGGTGGCCGAGCGTTTCGAGCTGTACCTGGGTAGCTACGAGGTCGCCAATGGCTACCATGAACTGAACGATGCGGTCGAGCAGCGCCGACGCTTCGAGCACGACAATCGCGTGCGTGCTGGGCGTGGCCTGCCGCAGCTCCCGCTGGACGAACGCCTGTTGCAGGCGCTGCCGGACCTGCCGGACTGCGCGGGCGTCGCGGTCGGCGTGGATCGGCTGCTGATGGCGATGCGTGCCACCGCACGGATCGGCGACGTGCTGGCCTTCGACTTCGCCCGTGCCTGAACGTCATGCATCGTTTCCGTATTGCGTTTTTCACATCGATGATGTTCTGATCCTCGGGCCATGGAAGGGCGCTTCCGCTCATTCATGTCGTCGGGGGACTGTTGCAATGAAGTGGCTCATCGCTCTCTGCGGCGTGCTTGGCATGCCGGCATCGGCGCAGGCGCAGGCTGCCGACGGAGTCCTGCCGCTGCAGGTGCGCTGCGAAGCGCAGGGCATGGGGCGCCGGCATTGCCCGATCGATACCTCCCACGGCGTTCAGTTGGTGCGCCAGCTCTCCGAGAGCACCTGCATCCGCGGTAGTGAGTGGGGTGTTGAGCCGAAGGGCGACGGGATCTGGGTCACCTCCGGCTGCCGGGCCGAATTCCGTTCGTTGCGTCCGCAGGAAGGCACGTTGACCCGGCGGGTGGTGCGCTGCGAGTCCAACGGTCGCAAGGAAAGCTGTCCGGTGATGTTGCGTGGCGCGCCGGTGCGGCTGCTGCGGCAACTGTCGGTGTGGCCCTGCAGGGAGGGGCAAAGTTGGGGCGCGCGCCGCAACGAGATCTGGGTGTCGCGTGGGTGCGATGCGGAATTCGAGATCGGCGCGGAGGACGGTTCGGGCTTTGTTGATCTGCCTCGCGTAGTGGTCTGCGAGTCCAAGGGCCGCATCCGGCGGCTGTGCGGGGTCACGGTCGAGCGTGGTGTCCGGCTGGGGCGGCAGATCTCGGGCACGCCCTGCGTACAGGGCGGCAATTGGGGCTGGGACCGCGACGGCGTCTGGGTCGATGGCGGCTGCCGCGGGGAATTCATCGTCGACTAGCGGGGATGCAGAGCCGGCGGGCGTGGATCGGTGCAAGCGGTCTGGCTTGTGAAGCCATCTTCGCGAATGCGTAATGCCGAATCCGCGATCTCCACGCCGTACAATGGCGCGATGACGACCGAATCCAGCATCGATTACGCCCGCTACGACCACATCCGCCCGATCCTGTGGACCGGTGACGCGCTCGAGTTGCTCGACCAGCGCAAGCTGCCGTTCGTGGTCGAGCATGTGCAGTGCCACACCAGCGACGAGGTCGCGCAGGCGATCCATGCGCTCACCGTGCGCGGCGCGCCGGCGATCGGCATCGCCGCGGCCTGGGGCGTGGTGCTGGCCGCGCGCGAGGTCGAGGCCGGCGGCGGTGCCGAGGCATTGCAGAAGCTGGAGCCGGCGCTGCAACGACTCAATGCCGCGCGTCCGACCGCGGTCAACCTGGGCTGGGCGCTGGCGCGGATGCGTAGTGCGCTGCGCGGTGCGGGTGCCGATTGGCGCGAGGTGGTCGCGAGCGAGGCGCGTGCCATCGCCGAGGAGGACCTGGCCGCCAACCGCGCGATGGGCATCCTCGGCGCCGGGCTGATCGCGCCGGGCAGTGGCGTGCTGACCCATTGCAACACCGGCTCGCTGGCTACCGCTGGCTTCGGCACCGCGCTCGGTGTGATTCGCGCCGGTGTGGCGCAGGCCCGTATCGCCCGGGTGTTCGCCGGCGAGACCCGGCCGTGGCTGCAGGGCGCGCGGCTGACCGTGTGGGAACTGCAGCAGGACGGCATCGCCGCCACCCTGATCGCCGACTCGGCCGCTTCGCACCTGATGAAGACCGGCGCGGTGCAGTGGGTGATCGTTGGCGCCGACCGGATCTGCGCCAACGGCGACACTGCCAACAAGATCGGCACCTACCAGCTGGCGATCGCCGCGCGCCACCACGGGGTGAAGTTCATGGTGGTCGCGCCGTCTTCCACGGTCGACATGGACACCGCCAGCGGCGAGTTGATCGAGATCGAACAGCGCGATCCGGGCGAACTGTTCGGGATCGGCGGGGTACGTACCGTGGCCGAAGGCATCGAGGCCTGGAACCCGGTGTTCGACGTGACCTCGGGCGAGCTGATCGACGCGATCGTGACCGAGCGTGGGGTGATCGAGCGGCCGGACCGCGAGGCTATGCGCGCGGCTTTCGGCTGAAGTCCGGAGCCAAGGCGCTGGGGCTCTGCCCGCGCGGGGACGACGGATGGTCTTGGGTTCGTCATCCCCGCGCAGGCCGGGACCCAGTGCCTCGTAGCCATCCGGTAACGCCGCAAGTGCTTGTTTCTGGCTGGCAAAAGCCAGCATCGATGGGGGCGTCGTGATAGAATCGGGCGCTTGAATCGATCGACGGATCGAGCGCCTCCGCGCCATGCCGCGAGAGCCCGCCGAGCCGCCGCAAAACCAGACTACGGAACCCGAATGGCAGAAACCGCCAAGGAAATCATCCAGGTCAACCTGGAAGACGAGATGCGCAAGAGCTACCTCGATTACGCGATGAGCGTGATCGTGGGCCGCGCACTCCCTGATGCCCGCGACGGGCTCAAGCCGGTGCATCGCCGCGTGCTGTACGCGATGAACGAGCTGGGCGCGCACAGCAACAAGGCCTACTTCAAGTCGGCGCGTATCGTCGGCGACGTCATCGGTAAGTACCACCCGCACGGCGACCAGTCGGTCTACGACACGCTGGTGCGCATGGCGCAGCCGTTCTCGCTGCGCTACATGATGGTCGACGGCCAGGGCAACTTCGGTTCGGTCGACGGCGACTCCGCCGCGGCGATGCGTTACACCGAGTCGCGCATGTCGCGCCTCGCGCACGAGATGATGGCCGACATCGACAAGGAAACCGTCGATTTCCAGCCCAACTACGACGAGAAGGAACTGGAGCCGACGGTCATGCCGACCCGGTTCCCGAGCCTGCTGGTCAACGGTTCGGCCGGCATCGCGGTCGGCATGGCGACCAACATCCCACCGCACAACCTGACCGAGTCGATCAACGCCTGCATCGCGCTGCTCGACACCCCGGAGCTGGACGTCGACGGCCTGATGGAATACATCCCGGGCCCGGACTTCCCGACCGCCGGCATCATCAACGGCACCGCCGGCATCGTCGCCGGCTACCGCACCGGCCGCGGTCGCGTGCGCATCCGCGCCAAGGCCGAGATCGAGGTGGCTGACAACGGCCGCGAGGCGATCGTCGTCACCGAGATTCCCTACCAGGTCAACAAGGCGCGTCTGATCGAGAAGATCGCCGAACTGGTCAAGGAGAAGAAGCTCGACGGCATCAGTGAGTTGCGCGACGAGTCCGACAAGGACGGCATGCGCATCTACATCGAGGTCAAGCGCGGGGAATCGGCCGAGGTTGTGCTGAACAACCTGTACCAGCAGACCCAGATGGAGTCGGTGTTCGGCATCAACATGGTCGCGCTGGTCGACGGCCGCCCGCAGCTGATGAACCTCAAGCAGATGCTGGAGGCGTTCATCCGCCACCGCCGCGAGGTCGTCACCCGCCGCACCATCTTCGAGCTGCGCAAGGCGCGCGCGCGCGCCCACATCCTCGAAGGCCTGACCGTCGCGCTCGCCAACATCGACGAGATGATCGAGCTGATCAAGACCTCGGCCAACCCGCAGGAGGCCAGGGAGCGCATGCTGGCGCGGACCTGGGTGCCGGGTCTGGTCGGCGCGTTGCTCGGCGCGGCTGGCGCCGAGGCATCCAAGCCGGAGGACCTGCCCAGCGGCGTGGGTCTGATCGACGGTTTCTATCAGCTGACCGAGGTCCAGGCCCAGCAGATCCTGGAGATGCGCCTGCACCGCCTGACCGGCCTGGAGCAGGACAAGCTCACTGAGGAATACAAGCAATTGCTGGAGGTCATCGCCGGGCTGATCCGCATCCTGGAAGACCCGGACGTGCTGAAGCAGGTGATCCGCGACGAACTGGTCAACGTGCGCGAGGAGTTCGGCGACGCCCGTCGTACCGAGATCCGCCACAGCGAGGAGGACCTGGACATCCTCGACCTGATCGCCCCGGAGGACGTGGTGGTCACGTTGTCGCACGCCGGCTATGCCAAGCGCCAGCCGGTGTCGGCCTACCGCGCGCAGAAGCGTGGCGGCCGTGGACGCAGCGCGGCGGCGACCAAGGAAGAGGACTTCATCGAGCAGCTGTGGCTGGTCAACACGCATGACACGCTGCTGACCTTCACCAGCAGTGGCAAGGTGTTCTGGTTGCCGGTGCACCAGCTGCCGGAAGCCGGCTCGAACGCGCGCGGCCGCCCGATCATCAACTGGATCCCGCTGGAGCCGGGCGAGAAGGTGCAGGCGGTGCTGCCGGTGCGCGAGTACGGCGAGGGCCGGTACGTGTTCTTCGCCACCCGCAACGGCACGGTCAAGAAGACCCCGCTGAGCGAGTTCGCGTTCCGCCTGGCACGCGGCAAGATCGCGATCAACCTCGACGAGGGCGACGCGCTGGTCGGCGTCGGCCTGACCGATGGCGAGCGTGACATCCTGCTGTTCGCCTCCAACGGCAAGACCGTGCGCTTCGGCGAGGCGACGGTGCGCTCGATGGGGCGCACCGCCACCGGCGTGCGCGGCATCCGGCTGGCCAAGGGCGAGGAGGTGGTGAGCCTGATCGTGGCCGAGTCCGCCGGCGGCGCCGAGGACGAGGGCGAGGACGTCGAGGAGGTCGTGGACAGCGCCGAAGCCGAACTTGTCGAGAGCGGTGCCGAGGGACATGGCGATGTCGCCTACATCCTCACCGCCACCGAGAACGGCTACGGCAAGCGCACCGCGCTGGCGGACTACCCGCGCAAGAGCCGCGGCACCCAGGGCGTGATCGGTATCCAGACCACCGAGCGCAACGGCAAGCTGGTGGCCGCGGTGCTGCTGGGCAGCAGCGACGAGGTGCTGCTGATCTCCGACGGCGGTACCCTGGTGCGCACCCGCGGCGCGGAGATCTCGCGCGTGGGCCGCAACACCCAGGGCGTCACCCTGATCCGGCTCGGCAAGGGCGAGAAGCTGCAGGCGGTGGAGCGCCTGGATGCCTCGCTCGGCGACGCCGACGAGGCGGCCGAGGAAGGTACCACGGCCGAGGAGGCTGCGTCCTCGCAGGAGTGATGCGGTTTTCATCGCAGTGGTTCGAGAACGCCGGCGCAGTCCGGAGTTTTCTTTGGGCGAGGCCCGTGGCCATGTCCCTCCTTTGTGCATGGCTGGATCGGGGTGACGGCATTTTCACCGTGGCTCACCAATTTCTAATATCGTGAGCTCAGGCTCGCGCCACCGCGCCGCGCGTGTCCATGGTCCTGGAGTCGGAGAAAGACGTGCAGCTGCTTCTGGTGGAAGATGATGCGATGCTCGCGCAAGCCATCTGCGACGGTATGCGCCAGCATGGTTGGGATATCGATCAGGTCGGCAGTGCAGGGGCGGCCAAGGCGGCGCTGGTTGGCCATGTCTATTCGGCGGTGCTGCTGGATATCGGCCTGCCGGGCGAGTCGGGACTGGCGGTGATCCGTTTCCTGCGCGAGCGTTACGACGTCACCCCGGTAATCGTGCTGACCGCGCGCGGACAGCTCAGCGAGCGCATCCGCGGGCTGGACGCTGGTGCCGATGACTATTTGGTCAAGCCATTCCAGTTCGATGAGCTGATGGCACGGGTGCGGGCGGTGACGCGTCGCAGCGAGGGTCGGGTGGTGTCGGTATTGAGGCATGGCGACGTCGCGCTGGATCCGGCGAGCCGGCGGGTGACCCGTGAGGGCGAGTGGGTGCCGCTGAGCGCACACGAGTACCGGTTGTTGCTGGCGTTGATGGAGCGTAGCGGCAGGGTCGTCACACGCGATTACCTGGAGGAGCTTCTTTACGGGGGGCGCTCGGATGTGGGCAGTAACTCGATCGCGGTGTTCGTGCATCAGCTGCGTCGCAAGCTGGGCGAGGACGTGATCACCACCGTGCATGGGCATGGCTACACGGTAGGAGGCGCGTCACCATGAAATCGCTGCAATGGCGGATGATGCTGCCGCTCGGCGCGATTCTGCTCGTCGCATGGGGCATGACCATCTCGATGATGGCGGTCAATCTCACCCACGGACAAGGCGGATTCTGGGAGCGACAGCTCGATGGCGTGGGGGGACTGATACTGCGTCTGCTGCCGGCGGGGGTGCTGGCCGACGTGGGCGCGGGGCAGGAGATGCGCGATTTCAGGAACGGACTGGTCGCCCTGGCGCTGAATACCGTGCAATTGGTGGTCGTCGCCTTTTTGATGTGGGCTGTGGTGCGCATCTCGTTGTGGCCACTGCGCAGCCTTTCGTTGGAGATCACCAGGCGCAAGCCATTCGACGCGACGCCGCTGCCGGTGGAGCGCGTGCCGGAGGAAGTGAGGCCGTTGATCGTCTCGTTCAACGCGCTGCTGATCCGGGTCGACAAGGCGGTGCAGGGCGAGCGCCAGTTCATCGCCGACGCGGCGCACGAGTTGCGCACGCCGCTGTCGGCGCTGCATGCCTACGCGGAGGTCGCGCGCGGCGCGCGCACGCTGGAGGAGAAGGACAGGGCGCTGGGCCGGTTGATCGAGGTATCGCGGCGCAGCAACCGGCTGGCCGAGCAATTGCTCGATCACGCGCGACTGGATGCGGGTCTGAATCCGGCCGGTTACGGGCGCGTGGAGATCGACGCATTGGCGCGTCACGTGATCGGCGAGTTCAGCGTCGAGGCCGAGGCCAGAGGCGTCCAGCTGCGACTGCAGGGATCTCACTGCCGGGTGGAGTGCGACCTCGACGCGATCGGTACCCTGATCCGCAACCTGGTGGACAACGCGATCCGGCACGGGCGCGAGAATGGCGTGGTCGAGGTGCGTTGCGGCTATGACTGCCGTGGCCGGGACATCCACCCGTTCGTCGAGGTGGACGACGATGGTCCGGGGGTTCCCGCCGAGGAGCGTGACGCCATTTTCAAGCGCTTTTACCGGCTGGCGGGCAGCGAAGCGCGTGGTAGTGGCATCGGCCTGGCACTGGTGGCGGGAATCGCCAGACTGCATGACGCCAAGGTCGAGACCGGTACCGGCATGGACGGCAGGGGGTTCCGGGTTCGCGTGCTGTTTCCCGCCGATCCCGAACTGGCCGGTGCCTGAGTGGCGTGTCCACGCGCGCCTGCGCGGCCTAATCAATTGCTAAGAACTGCCTCCTAGGATTGATCGCACAGTTCGGGCGGCTCGGCGGCAATTGCGCCGGCGCAGCACCCTGGGACCGGACCCCGCGCAGGAGGTTGCCATGAATCACCAGCGGATACCGCCCCGGGAAGCCTGGCGACCATCTGTCGTCCGCGAACGGGATATCTGGTGCGATCTTCCGGATATCCATGTCGGGCAACGTGCTCGCAGAACGTACAGGAGCCTCACCTACGGCTTGATGGTCGTGCTGGCGGCCGTAGTGCTGCTGTTGAGCGGAGCACCTTTCTTCGTGCTTTGGGCGATCGCCTAGACCGGCCGGTCTTCGCCACGCGGTTTCCTTGTCGATTACCTGTTGCCCTGGAGAGTTCCATGCATGTGCCCAAGCGTATGGCCAGCCTGACGGCCGCGGCTCTGATCCTGTTCGCGAGCGGTTGCGCCACCACGCGACCGGTTGCCTATTCCGGTATCGAATCCTCGCGCTACCTGCGTCCCAATAGCGACAGCCGCGGCGATCGCACGCCGTATGCCTATCAGGCACCTCGCGTGGACTGGAAGCGCTATTCGCGGGTCATGCTCGATCCGGTCGATATATATGCGGGAGCCGATGGCCAGTTCGAGAAAATCTCCGACCAGGACAAGCGGGTGCTGGCCGACTACATGTCCGAGCAGTTCCGCGAAGCGCTTGCGCACCGTTATTGGTTCTCTCCCGATCCCGGCCCGGAGACGCTGCGGGTGCGCCTGACCTTGACCGGTGCCAAGCCGACCAAGAAGGTGATCGGCACGGTGATGAAGGTGGACCTGGCGGGTGGCCCGTACAACGCGGTGCAGGCCGCGCGGGGTCGGGAAGGCGCGTTTATCGGCTCGGTCAGTTACTCGGTCGAGATCTTCGACACGCATACCAACGAATTGCTTGTCGCATACGTGGAGAAGCAGTACCCCAACGCCATGGACTTCAAGGCGAGCCTGGGATCACTGGATGCGGCCAAGGCCGGAATCAGGAAGGGTGCGGAGGAATTGACGAAGAAGCTGTGGTGATGTCCCGGGGGGGGGGGGGATTTAGCCCTGAGCCGCCCTCGGCGGGCCGACTGGGCGGACTGACCGGGCGGACTGACCGTTCCTTGCGGATCCTTTTCCAGCCCTTGCATGGGCAACCCAGCGGCTGGCGCAAAAGCGTGACGGCCGTAGCCGGGGGCATTGTGCAGCTTGCGCCACCGCACGCCCCTCCCGCGCGCCTCGCGCGTCACCGGTCAGCACTGCAACGGCGGACCTCGTCTTTCGGCGCTGGCCCGCGGGGCACGGCCAGCCATCTCGGCACGCTCTGCGACTTTCCCATCTCCGCCGGCCCCGGTTGTGCGAGTGCGCTGCCCGCCATAGCGGGCAATCCCAACAGGTCTCCCTATTGGACACGGTTGCGTCTAGCTGTCGGCCGGTGTAAATTATGAACAATTGTTCGAAATAAGAACTTCTGACGCGAGCTGCTCTCGTGTCCTACCGCTTCGAGGCACTCGTATGCAGACGAACGGCAATCCTGAACATCGATCGGCAGGGCCTGCTCCCGTGGTGGTGGTCAATCCGGCGACCGAGGAGCGGCTGGCCGAATTGCCGGCATCCACGTCGGCGGACCTCGACGAGGCCGTGCAGGCGGGACAGCGAGCGCTGGCGGGTTGGCAAGCCGATATTGGGCGGCGGCGCCAGGTCCTGCTCGATTGCGCCGAAGCACTCGCCGCCCATGCCGATGAGCTGGCGCGCCTGCTCACGCTCGAACAGGGCAAGCCGTTGCCGAAGGCCCGGCGCGAGGTCATGGGCAGCGCGGCATGGCTGCGCTACACCGCGACGCTGGAATTGCCGGTGGAAATCGCCCGCGACGACGAGGTCACGCGGATCGAGGTGCACCGCCGCCCGCTGGGCGTGGTGGCCGGCATCATTCCGTGGAACTATCCGCTGATGACGGCGATATGGAAGATCGCTCCAGCCCTGCTGGCCGGCAACGCCATCATCATCAAGCCCTCACCGTTCACGCCGCTGGCCACGGTCCGTATGGGCGAGATCCTCGATACGATCGTGCCGGCAGGCGTGTTGCGCGTGCTGGTGGGAGGGGACGAGCTGGGACGCGCCATCAGCGCGCATCCGGAGATTGCCAAGGTCAGCTTCACCGGTTCGACCGTTGCCGGTCGGCACGTCGCGGCCAGCGCTGGCCAGGGGCTCAAGCGCGTCACCCTGGAGCTGGGCGGCAACGATGCGGCGATCGTGCTTGATGACGTGGATCCGCGCCAGGTCGCGCAGAAGCTGTTCTGGGGCGCATTCGAGAACAGCGGCCAGGTGTGCGTGGCGATCAAGCGCCTGTACCTGCATGCGCGCATCCATGATGTGGTGGTCGAGGAGCTGATCGCGTTGGCGACCAGGACCCATCTGGGCAATGGCCTGGACGAGGGCGTGGAACTGGGGCCGCTGTGCACCCGCCCGCAATTCGATCGGGTCCTGGAATTGATCGAGGATGCCCGGGTCGCGGGAGGCCTGGTGGTCACCGGGGGGCGGCGCGTCGGTGAGCGCGGCTACTTCATCGCCCCGACCCTGGTCACCGGTCTGGACGCACAGGCACGGCTGGTGGCCGAGGAGCAGTTCGGGCCGGTACTGCCTTGTTTGCGCTTCGACGAGGTGGAGCAGGCCGTCGCGGCGGCCAATGCCAGTCCCTATGGCCTGGCCGGATCGGTATGGAGTAGCGACCCGTCGCGTGCGGCGGCGGTGGCTGCGCAGCTGCAATGCGGCACCGCCTGGATCAACGCCCACATCGCGATCGTGCCGCAGGCGCCGATCGAAGGCTGCAAGGCATCGGGCGTGGGCGTGGAGAACGGATTGCCGGGCTTGTATGGCTACACGCGCCTGCAGACCGTGGTGACTCCGAAAAGCTAGCCCATCCAGGATGCCGCGCACCCACCATGCCGCACTTGATCGTCGAATACGCCGAATCGCTGGAGCAACGAGTGGACATGCCCGCGTTGCTGAAGATTCTCGAGGACGATGCCGTCGCCACCGGCGTCATGGCGCGCGAGGACATCAAGCTGCGTGCAATAGGATATCGGCACTGGCGTCTGGCCGATGGCGGCAACGACTTCGTGCATCTGAGCGTACGCTGGCTGGCGGGGCGCAGCCACGAGCAGAAGCAGGCCGTCGCCGAACGGCTGCGGTCCTGCCTGGCCACCCATCTGCCGTGCGTCCACAGCCTCAGCGTCGAGATCATCGACATGGACCCTGATGGCTACCGCAAGAGGTTGCGTTGAATGAGCAAGGCCCCGGCATTGGCTTCGTACCTGACTACCGCCAGCCAGCGCATCCGCAGCATGGCGCGGGTCGCCGTTGCCCAGTTGCCGACGCCGCTGGAGGAAGTGCCACGCTTGAGCCGCCAGTTGGGTGGGCCGCGGCTGTTCTTCAAGCGTGATGACCTGACCGGGGCGGGGCTGGGCGGCAACAAGGTCCGCAAGCTCGAATACGTCATCGGCAAGGCCATGGTCGAGGGGGCCGATACGCTGGTGCTCAGCGGCGGCTTTCAGTCCAATCTGGCGCGGATCGCCGCGGCGCTGGGCGCCCGGCTCGGGCTGGAAGTGGAACTGGTGCTGGGCGGACTGCCCGACGAGCCGCGCCCGACCGTGGGCAATCTGCTGCTGGACCAGTTGTTCGGCGCGCGCATCACCCTGGTCGATACGGTGCCGCGCTGGGAATTCGGCGATGCGGTCGAGCAGGTCGCCGCGGCCGCACGCAGGCGTGGCCGCAAGCCGTTCGTGGTGCCGCTCGGCGGCTCCGGTCCGGAAGGCATGGCCAGCTACGTGGCCGCCACGACGGAACTGCTCGAACAGTGCGATACGCTCGGCCTGTGTCCGGATTACCTGGCCGTGGCGATCGGCTCGGGCGGAACCTTCGGAGGCCTGATGCTCGGTGCGCTCAATCTGCACGCACCGTACCAGGTGCTGGGTATCAGCGTGAGCCGCACCCGCGAATACCTGCGCGAGAAGATTCCGGCCGATACCGCCGCCGCCGCCACCGTCCTGCAGTTGGCGGCGAGACCGTCGGCCAATGACCTGCTGCTTTACGACGAATATATCGGCGAGGGCTACGGCCGGCCCACCGCCGCAGGCAATGCCGCTATCGCGCTGGTCGCGCGCAGCGAAGGCATCGTGCTCGATCCGGTGTACTCGGGCAAATGCATGGCCGGACTGATCGACCTGATCGGCAGACGCGAGATCGCTGCCGACGCCACGGTCGTATTCCTGCACACCGGCGGTTCGCCGGCGCTGTTCGCCTACCGCCCCGAGCAACTGGGCCTGGGCCTGGGCGTTCAGGAACCGAGCGGATGAATCGCTGAACCCCTATCGCAAGCCATCGCAGGTCCTGTAGGCCAGGGCCATGTCACGCCAGCAGGAAGGAGATGCCGCCCCATGAACCCGTTCGCCGTCGATGCCGGAGCACTCAAGCGCCGTGCGCTGCAGCACCTCTGGTTTCATGCCGCCGCGCCGGTCGCACTGCGCCAGCCCGTCGGCACGATGATCTTCGAGAAGGGCGAGGGCTGCGCGGCGTTGGTCGTGGCAGCAGTTTTCCCGCTTTGCATGACGCCAAGCAGCAGAGGCCACTGAGATGAAAGCCGAAGAGAATGCACGTCTGACCCAGGTGGGGCCAGGAACCCCGGGAGGCCGCCTGTTACGCCAATACTGGACCCCGGCGGCGCTGACCGAGGAGCTGGAGGGACCACGGCCGGTCAAGGCGGTGACGCTGCTGGGCGAGGAACTGGTGTTGTTCCGCAACGCGCGCGACGAGTACGGACTGGTGGCGCGCCACTGCCCGCATCGCGGTGCGGACATGTGCTTCGGACGACTGGAACAAGACGGTCTGCGCTGCCTGTTCCATGGCTGGCTGTTCGACAAGCACGGACAGTGCCTGGAGCAGCCCGCCGAACCCCTCGGCAGTACCCTGCACCAGCGGATGCGGACCCGCGCCTACCCCTGTATCGAACGCAATGGCATCGTGTTCGCCTATCTGGGCGAGGGTGAACCGCCGGAATTTCCTGCGTTCGACTGCTTCGCCGCGCCGCGCCAGTACACCTTTGCGTTCAAGGGCATGTGGGCGTGCAACTGGTTGCAGGCGCTGGAGGTGGGAATCGACCCGGCACATGCCTCCTACCTGCACCGGTTCTTCGTCGACGAGGATCCTGCCGATTCCTATGGGCGCCAGTTTCGTGCGGAGGCGGCCAACAGCCAGATGCCGTTGACGCGCGTGTTGCGCGAGTACGACAGGCCGAACATCAACGTCGAGGATACCGACTACGGTTTCCGCATCGTCACCACCCGCGATCTTGGTGACGACACCACGCATTACCGCATCACCAACCTGGTGTTTCCGCTGGCCATCGCGATCCCGATGAGTGCGGACATGATGATCATCCAGTGGCATGTGCCGATCGACGACCGGCGCTGCTACTGGTACTCGATCTTCACCAGCTTCGGTGCACCGGTGGACCAGGCGCGGATGCGTGCCCAGCGCATGCAGCAGCACACCTTGCCCGACTACCAGCCACTGACCGGGCGTGCCAACAACTGGGGCTACGACCCGGGCGAGCAGAGCACCACGACCTACACCGGCATGGGCCTGGACATCAATGTCCACGACCAGTGGGCGGTGGAATCGATGGGCGAGATCCAGGACCGCACCGAGGAACACCTGGGACGCTCGGACGTGGCGATCGTGCGCAATCGGCGCATCCTGCGAGCGGCGATGGACGCGCTGGAGGCCGGGCAGCCGCTTCCCTACCGGTTGGATGCGGCGACCGCCGCTCGCCAGTCCGGGCCGATCGCACTGGATGCGATGGGCAGCACGGGGGCGGGTGCGGCATGCTGGCGCGAGCGTGACCAGGCGCGGCGCCAGGCCTGCCCGTGGAGCGATGCGATTGCCGAAGACATCGGCCAGGTAGGTTGAGCATGGCCGAGCGAACCGAGGAGAACCGCGCCGGCATGGGGCGCAGCGGCTTCGTGGAGCAGCATGCCCCGTGGAGCCCGGATCAGGCGGAGGCCGTGGCGCGGGTGCTGGAACAGGTGACCGCGCATGGCCTCAAGACGGTGCGGCTGTCGTTCGTCGACCAGCATGGCGTGCTGCGCGGCAAGACCATCGTCGCCGAACTGCTGGCCTCGGTACTGCGCAACGGCTGCAGCCTGACCACGACCTTGCTGGCCAAGGACACCTCCCACCGTACCGTGTATCCGGTATGGAGCAGCGGCGGGGGGCTGGGCATGGCCGAGATGACAGGCGCGACCGATTTCGTGGCAGTTCCCGATCCGTCCAGCTTCCGCATCCTGCCGTGGGCGCCGGACTCGGCATGGATGCTGTGCGATGGCTATTTCCAGGATGGCCGCGCGTTGCCGTTCTCCACCCGGCAGCTGTGCCGCGCGCAGTTGCGCCGCCTCGAGGCGATGGGCTACGACTACCTGGCCGGGATCGAGCTGGAGTTCCACATCTTCCGGATCGAGGACCCCAGGCTGCAGGCCATCCACAGTACCCAGCCGGGCACGCCGCCAGTGGTGGAGGTGATCAGTCGCGGCTACCAGTACCTGACCGAAAGCCGCTACGACGAGGTCGAGCCGATCCTCGACGAACTGCGCCACACGCTGCAGGCGCTGCAGCTGCCGGTGCGCACGCTCGAGGTCGAGTTTGGCCCGAGCCAGTGCGAGCTGACGTTCGGGCCGGTCGCCGGCCTGGCCGCCGCCGACAATGTGGTGCTTGCGCGCAGTGCGATCAAACAGGTATGCCGGCGCCGCGGCCTGCATGCCACCTTCATGTGCCGGCCGCACATCGCCAACACCTTGTCCAGCGGCTGGCATCTGCACCAGTCGCTGCGCGCGCGGGCGGGCGGGGGCAATGCCTTCATGTCCGCCGATCCAGCGCATGATCTGTCACCGCTGGGTCGCCATTTCATCGCTGGCCTGCTCCGGCACGCACGCGAGTCCTGCCTGCTGACCACGCCGACGATCAATGGCTACAAGCGCTATCGGCCGTTCTCGCTCGCACCCAACAGCGTGGTGTGGGGCAAGGACAACCGCGGCGCGATGTTGCGCGTGATCGGCGGCCCGGGTGATCCGGCGTCGCATGTGGAGAACCGGGTCGGCGAGTCGGCGGCCAATCCCTACCTGTACTTCATTTCCCAGTTGGTGTCCGCAATCGAAGGCATCCAATGCCAGCTCGATCCGGGGCCTGCCGTGGATACGCCGTATTCGACCCAGGCACCGCTGTTGCCGCGGCATCTGCTGGAGGCGATCGATGCGTTGCGCGGCAGCACGCTGATGCGCCAGCAACTGGGCGATCCGTTCGTCGAATACCTGCTCACCATCAAGGAATTCGAGTTGAACCGCTTCCTTGCCGACGAGGTCACCGACTGGGAGCAACGCGAGTATTTCGATGTCTTCTAACCATTTTTCCCGTGACGAAAAAGGACAGCGGGCATGGACCTGACCCTGGAGCAGGCGCAGCACGCCATCGCCGCCGCGATCGCCGCCGCCGGTGAGCGTGGCCTGCAATTGAGCATTGCCGTATGTGATCGAGGCGGGCGCCTGCTGGCGTTCGCCCGGATGGACCAGGCCGGGTGGGGCAGCGTCTATGGCGCGCAGGGCAAGGCGGTGGCCTCGGCGGCCACCGGCGCGCCGAGCGGGCGAATCCCGGCCGACCTGCCGGTGATGGTGGCAACCGCCCAGCGTGACGGCGGCCACATGATCTTCGCGCAGGGGGCGATGCCGATCCATCGCGACGGCCAGCTGGTCGGTGCCATCGGGGTGGGCGGGGCGCGCTCGGCGCAGGATGACGAGGACTGCGCGCGAGCCGGGGCCGACGCCGTGGCGGCGCTGTAGCCGCGATGGATGCCGTATCGGCCGACGACCTGCAGGCCTTGCTGGTGAGCGACGTGCGTCAGGACGGGACGCAGGTCAAGGTGATCGAGCTGCGGGCCAGCCACGGCGGCGCGCTACCGGCGTTTACCGCGGGTGCGCATGTGGACGTGGCCCTGCCCCTGCCCGATGGACACTGCCGTCAGTATTCGCTGTGCAACGATCCGGCCGAACTGCATCGCTACGTCATCGCGGTGGCGATGAGTGAGCACAGCCGAGGCGGCTCGCGTTACTTGCACGAGCAGGTCAAGCCCGGCATGGCGCTGAGCGTAGGGCGGCCACGCAACCATTTCGCCCTGGCGCCGGATAAGGGTCCTGCGCTGCTGTTGGCCGGCGGCATCGGCATCACGCCGCTGCTGGCGATGGCCAGGCAGCTCGAACGCGAGGGAAGGGCCTGGCAACTGCATTACGGTGTGCGCAGCCAGGCATACGCGGCGCTGTTGCCCGAGCTGAACTATCTCGGTGCCGTCGCCCGGCATGGTCGCTGGCATCTGCACAGCGATCAGGCCGGCACGCGCATGGACCTAGCGGCGCTGATCGGCCAAGCGTGCGCGGATACGCATTTCTACTGCTGCGGGCCGGCCGCGATGCTGGAGCATTATCGGCTAGAAGCGCTCAGGCTCGGCATCGACGGCGAACGCCTCCACCTGGAACATTTCGCAGCGGTCACGGCGGCCGCGACCGATGGCGGATTCACCGTGGTGCTGGCGCGTTCGGGAACCGAGATCGCCGTCGCCGAGGGGCAAAGCATCCTGGATGCGCTGGAGGATCGGGGCGTGGATGTGTCGTGGGGCTGCCGCGAAGGCGTGTGCGGCGATTGCGAGACGCGTGTGCTCGAGGGCATTCCCGATCACCGCGACGCGGTGCTCAGCGAACAGGAGAAGCAGCGCAATGCCAGCATGATGATCTGCTGCTCCGGCTGCAAGGGCGCGCGGCTGGTGCTGGACCTGTAGCGCCTGCTCAATCCACGACCTGTGCCAGTCCGTCCGAGCGTGGATCGGTCGCGGCCTCGAAGCGGCCGTCGCGATGCCGGCGCACCGCGTTGGTGTGACCTGCCACCTCGCTGCGTGCGGGGATCCGTCGCATCGGCAGGCCGGCCGTATGCAGGTGCTGCTCGAGATCGTCGCTGGCATCGGCCTCGATCATCAGCCCGGGTTCGCTCAGGCCGACATCGCGCGCGCCGAAGACCCAGCGCGGTGCGCGCAGGATTGGCGCCAGCGCTTGTTCCAGGCGCAGTCCGGCCGCGAGGATCTGCATCAGGATCTGCGGCTGCGCCCGCCCGCCCATGGTGCCCAGTGCGGCTTGGCTGCGGCCGTGGCGGCGGATCAGCAGCGGCATCAGCGTATGCGCCGGACGCATGCCCGGCACGGGCGGATTGGCGGCGCCGGGACGCAGCGAGAAGCCGCGGGCGCGGTTGTGCAGGATGATGCCGGTGGCCGGTTCGAGGACGCCGGCACCGAAGCTCTGGAACACGCTCTGGATCAGCGACACCGAGCGCCCCTGCTCGTCCATCGCGCAGACCGCCACGGTATCGCCGTGGGCCGGGATATGGCGGTCGAAGGCGTGCGCCGGTACGCCACGATCCCGCAGTCGCGCCATCCTTGCACGCAGGTTGTGCGGATCGAACAGCTCGGCCAGCGGCATGCGCGCATATTCCGGATCGGCGAGGAAGGCCTCGCGATCGGCGGTAGCCAGCAGCAGGGCATGCAGCATGGCGGGGGCCAGGGTTTCGGCGGGATCGTCCGCCGCCACGCCGCAGGCCTGCAATGCCGCCAATGCCTCCAGCAGCACGAAACCGTGCGAGTTGGGAGGGCTGGTCAGGACCTGGGCCTGGCCGTAGTCCAGTTGCAGCGGCGTATCGAGCGTGGTGGCATGGCTTTCCAGGTCCCGCATCTGCAACGGCGAGCCCAGTGCCTGCAACCCGGTCACCAGGTCGCGTCCGAGCTGGCCTCGATAGAAGGCCTCGGCCCCCTGTGCGGCCAGGTTGCGCAGGCTGCGCCCCAGCGCCGGTTGTGCGAGTACGCTGCCGACCGGCAATGCGCTGCCACCCGGCAGGAACAATTCGCGCATGCCCGGATCGTGCGACAACACCGCGGCGCGCTCGGCGATCGCCGCGGCCAGTGACGCCGTCACCGTCGTGCCCTCGGTAGCGCGGATGGCCGGGGCCAGCAAGCGGGGCCAGTCCAGCGCCGCTCCCATCTCCATCAGCGACTGCCAGCCGGCGACGACGCCTGGTACCGTGGCGCTGTGCACGCCATGGTCGACGACCTCGCCTTCGGTGGTGGTCATCGCCGCCAGCGTGGCCGCGCGCGGCAGGCGGCCGCTGCCGTTTACCGCTTGCACGCGGGTGCCGTCGTCGACCAGTGCGAACATGTCGCCACCGAGCGCGGTCTGGTGCGGGTAGACCACGCTCAGGACCGCGGCCGCGGCCAGGGCCGCGTCGATGGCATTGCCGCCATCACGCAGGGCCTGGGCTCCGGCCCGGGTTGCCTCGGCGTGGGGGCTTGAAATTGCGCCTCTCACGCAAACAGGCTCAGGTCCATGCCTTCGATCAGGATGGTGCGTGCCCAGGCCGCTTCCGAGCCCTTCAGCTTGATCGGCAGCGAACACATGAAATAGGTGCCATCGGCGATTGCGCTGAGATCGATGCCCTCCAGGATCACCACCTCGTTGCCCAGCAGCACATGGTGGCTCGGCCACTGCTCGCACTGGCGGGCGTCCTCGATGCACACCCAGTCGATGCCGACGTACTGCACGCCGGCATCGACCAGCGCCTGGGCGCCGGAGTGGGTCAGGCCGACGTAGGAGAAATCGTACTCGTCCTTGCTCAGGCGCTTCTCGGAATTGGAGGTCTTGAACAGGACCCGGGTCGCGCCATCGAGGTTGGCGCGCTGGACCATCTCGGCATCGATGGCGCGGTCGTCGGGCGTGGTCGCATCGACCACGCGCACCGGGCCGACGAAATAGCGCGCCAGGTCCAGTTGCTCGACGGTCTTGCCGTCGCTCTTGAAGTGCCGGGGTGCGTCGATATGGGTTCCGGTGTGCGAGCCGATGACCCAGCGCGTGACTTCCGACGGTTCGCCGTCCTCGATCTTGAACACGCGGATCATTTCCGGCTTCTTGCCCTCGTGCCAGAACAGCATGTCGGGGTGCACCGTCATCGAGATGTCGTGAATCTTGATCGCCATGGTCGGCTACTCATCCGTAGGGAGGGAGTTGGGGGGGGCGACTGGAGGAGTCTTAACCTTCCGTCGAGTTCTTATTTCGAACATAAGTTCGGATTTAATTACAGCAAAGCGAGCTGCCTGGCGCAAGCACGAGCAAGTGGAATCAGGCTGGAACGGGCATGCGGCCAGCTGCGTAGAGGAAGCCGGCCAGCGTGTCGGCACCGGAGCTGGCGCCATGGGCGAGCACGCCCCGGATCGCCTGTTCGAGTCGGTGCGTGACGAATGTTGCCGCCGGCTCGGCGATCGCCAGCGCTTCCAGCAGCTCGTGCCAGGCTTGACTGCATTGGCCCTGCGCGGCGCGCTCCAGCAAGGCCAGGGACAGGCGCGTGCTGGCGCCCTCGCAGCGCCGCAGCATCGCCTGGCAGTGGCGATCGGCGCCTGGGTCGAACTGGTGCAGGGCGATCATCGCGCCGGCCAGGAAGTCGTCTCCGGCCGGCGTCAGCCCGGGCCCGAGCCCGACCAGATCCGAGGCGAGCTGGGGCCAATCCAGGATCGCCGATGGCCTGTTGCGCAGCAGGGCCGCCACTGCGGCGACGTGCAACGGCGGATCGGCGCTGATGGGGCACAAGGCTTCCAGCAGGCCTGGACAGGAGGCCATCCGGCAAGCGCGCCGCAACAACCAGGCCAGCTCCGCGTCGGCGAGCCGGGGTACCGCGATCGCCGGCCGTGCCGTCCAGCGCAGACCTGTACGCGTGTCGATGCTGAAGCCATCGAAGCGCAGGACCCGATCCTGCACCGCTATCGTGGCGCCGGCGTCCAGCCTGGCCCAAGGGGCCGTATCGCCATCCACGACCAGGTTCAGCGGGCCATCGCCGATGCCGCGAAGTACCAACGCGAGCAGCGTGCCTGAGTGACCAGCGCGACCGTCGTGCAGCAGCAGGTTGCAGGCGCGTGCGTGGCACGACAGCACGCGTCCGCGCACCGCGCCGTGCATGACCTGGGTGGCGAAGTCGGACAACGAGCGTAATGGCGTCGGAGACGTTGCGCTTGCGCGGGGATTGTCGCAGTGCCAGCCCACCTATGGATCGGCCTGGACGATCGTGCCGCTGCTGCCTTCGATCAGTTCCTGCAGGTGCTCCAATGAGCCGATAACCGCACGTTGCCCGGTC
The DNA here is from genome assembly GCA_047607345.1 of Pseudomonas sp. Taxonomy (GTDB): domain Bacteria; phylum Pseudomonadota; class Gammaproteobacteria; order Xanthomonadales; family Xanthomonadaceae; genus Pseudomonas_S. Next base: position 37,121 of record JASGDF010000096.1, read on the forward strand.
CGCCGCACGAAGTCGCAGGCGGCCTCGACCTTGGGTCCCATCGAGCCGGAAGTGAAGGCGTACTGCGACAGCTGGTCCGGCGTGACCTGGCGCAGCAGCCGCTGTTGCGGGGTTCCCCAGTCGAGATACACGCCGTCCACATCGGTGGCGATCACGAACAGGTCCGCCGGCAGTTCGCTGGCGAGCAGGGCACCGGCCCGATCCTTGTCGATCACCGCTTCGACCCCGACCAGCGTCTTGCCGTCGGGCAGGTACTTGCAGGGAATACCGCCGCCGCCGGCGCAGATCACCACGCTGCCGTTCTCGAGCAGCCAGCGGATCGGGCGATGCCAGACGATCGCCTTGGGTTGGGGCGAGGGCACCACCCGCCGCCAGCGCGCGCCATCCTGCTTGAACGTCCAGCCATGTCGGGTGGCCTCTGCCTGGGCGGCGGCCTGGTCGTAGCCCGGACCGACGAATTTGGTCGGATTGGCGAAAGCCGGATCCTTCGGATCGACCACGGTGCGCGTCAGCAGGGTCGCCACCGGCACGTCGTAACCCAGCAGGTTGCCCAATTCCTGCTCGAGCATGTAGCCGATCATGCCTTCGGTGGCGGCGCCGATCATGTTCAACGGATACGGCGGCACGCCATCGTAGGCGGTGGCCTGCAGGGCCAGCAGGCCGGCCTGCGGTCCGTTGCCGTGGGAGACCACCAGCCGGTGCTGCCTGGCCACCGGCGCCAGCGCGCGCGCGGCAATCCTGACGTTGGCCAGCTGCACTTCGGTGTTCATCGGATCACCGCGCTTGAGTAGTGCGTTCCCGCCCAATGCGACAAATATTTGCATGATGGAACGATCTCCCTGACGGCGAGCGGCAAGGCCTGGCTCGCGTGGTGTGTGGTGAACGGCTCGAAGTGGTGCTGATGAGGATGGAAAAGCGGGCCGTTCGATTTGCCGACTCATTTGCCGAGTACGATGTCCTGGCGCTGGTGCATCGCTGTGCCGTTGAAGCAGGCGACCTGGTGCCCTGCCGCGACGGAGAAGAGATCCGGTTGTTCCTGGTGGCAGCGGATGCTGGCCAGCGGGCACGAGCCGCGGAAGCAGCAGCCGGTGCTGTTGTCGCCATTGCCGGCGGACGCGGGTTGGACGCTCGCCAGGGGCGGGCGGCGCCGTTCGGCGCGTGGATCGGGAATGGGGGCCGCGGCCAGCAAGGCCCGTGTATAGGGATGGGCGGGGTGGCGATAAAGCTGGTCCTTCTCGCCCAGTTCCACCAGCCGGCCTCGGTGCATCACCGCGACGCGGTCGGAAATGTGGTGCACCACGGCCAGGTCGTGGGCGATGAACAGATAGGTCAGGTCCAGTTCGCGCTGCAGGGTACCGAGCAGGTTGACGATCTGCGCCTGCACCGATACATCCAGTGCCGAGATGGCCTCGTCCAGCACCATGAAACGTGGATTGACGGCCAGGGCGCGGGCGATACCGACACGCTGGCGCTGGCCACCGGAGAACTCGTGCGGATAGCGCGACATGGCCTGTGCCGGCAGGCCGACCATGTCCAGCAGCTCGGCGACGCGCTGGCGCCGCTGGCCCCGCCGGCCAATGCCGTGGATGGCTAGCGGCTCGGCGATCAATGCGGCCACGTCCATGCGTGGATTGAGCGAGGCGAACGGATCCTGGAACACCATCTGCATGCACTGGCGCATGTGCCGCATCTGCGCATTCGCCAGTGCGGTCAGTTCCACCCCCTCGAAATAGACCTTGCCCGAGGTTGGCCGCTGCAACATCAACACGCTGCGCCCGGCCGTGGACTTGCCGCAGCCGGATTCACCCACCAGTCCCAGCGTTTCGCCGCGCAGGATGTCGAAGCGCAAGCCATCCACCGCGCGATTGACGTTGTTGCGGGCCTGCATGGTCCCCAGCGTGCCGCCAAGCGGGAAATGGGTGCGCAGGTCGAAGATGCGCAGCAGGGCATTGCGCGGTGTACTCATGTGCTATGCGCCCTCCAGCAGGCGACGCGATGCCCGGGCCCGACATCGACCAGCGCAGGTGCGTTTTGGCTGCATTGCGACTGCGCCATGGGACAGCGCGGCGCGAACTGGCATCCGGGCGGGCGCCGCGCCAGTTCTGGCGGGCTGCCCGGAATGGCCGGCAGTGCCTCGCCATGACTCATGTCCAGGCGCGGCAGCGATGCCAGCAGTCCGCGGGTGTAGGGATGCCGCGGGGTGGCGTACAGCGCTTCCACCGGTGCGTCCTCGGCGACCTGGCCGGCATACATGACCAGCACGCGGTCGGCGAAATCGGCGACCACGCCGAGGTCGTGGGTGATCCATATCACCGCCATGCCGATCGCATCGCGCAGGGTCTTGATCTGCTCGACGATCTGGGCCTGGATGGTGACGTCCAGCGCCGTGGTCGGCTCGTCGGCGATCAGCAACTGCGGCTGGCAGGCGATCGCGATTGCGATCATCACGCGCTGGCGCATGCCGCCGGACAACTGGTGCGGATAGCAGTCCAGGCGTGCCTCGGGCTGATGGATGCCGACCTGTTCGAGCAGCTGGATCGCACGTGTGCGCGCTTGCCTGCGATCGAGGCGATGGTGCTGGTGCAGGACTTCGCCGATCTGGTAACCGATGCGCAGCATCGGGTTCAACGCGGTCATCGGGTCCTGGAACACCATCGAAATGCGGTTGCCGCGCAGGCGCCGCAGTTTGCGCCGGCCGATCCGCAGCAGGTCCTGGCCGTCGAAGATGACCTCGCCGCCGGTGATCTTGCCGGGCGGACGCAGCAAGCCGAGGATGGACATCGCGGTCACGCTCTTGCCGCTGCCGCTCTCACCGACGATGGCCAGGGTCTGGCCGCGGTCGAGCTCGAAGGACAGCTTCTCGATCACGCGCAGCGGTGTCTTGCCGGTGTGGAACTCGGCATCGAGCTGACGGACCTGGAGCAGAGGCATGCTGGGCGGGGTCGGCTGGCGGATGGATCGATGGGGGAGGCCGCTATTGGAACGATGCCATGGCGCTGGCAAAACAGTCCAACGGCGCGCGGGTCTGGCCGGCACCAATGACGCCACCGGCGCGATGGGCGATCGCGGTGTCGATCACCGGCGTGATGCCGGTCCTGACCACCGCCGCCGCATCGATGCCGGTCGGCGCACCGCCGAAGTCCAGGTTCGGGATCTGGTAGTCGCGGTTCTCGGCCTGCGTGATGCGGCGCATCTCCTCGCAGATACGCAGGCCGCGGGCGAAATCGCCGCCGACGAATTGCTGCAGCGCCGGCGCGGCCGCCTGCACATGGCCGCCAAGTCCGTAGGTTTCCATGATCGCGCTGTCGCCCATGTCCGGGACCGCGTCGGCGTCGGACCATTCCGAGGAGAAATACAGCCCTTCGACCGGATTGGCCGGTGCGGTGAACCAGCGCTCGCCCAGGCCGCTGAGCTTGATGCCGAAGTCCACGCCGTTGCGCGCCATGGTGGTGACCAGGGTGCTGCCGGGGACGTGCTTGGCGGCGTCGGTGGCCGCCTTCGCGGCGGCCATCGACAGGCACAGCGCGAACTGTTCGGCCTCGCACAGATAGCGCAGGCAGTCCTCGATCACCGCCGTCGGAAGCTCCAGGCGCAACAGCCAGGGCGCGATCTCCATCAGCAGTAGGGCGCTGCCGGCGCTGTTGCGGTTGTGGCACTCGTCGCCCATCTGCAGCGCACGCGCGCATAGGCGGCGCACGTCCAGTCCGCCGCGCGCCCGGATCGCCTGGCCCAGCGCCGGGCCGAGCGTGGTCGCCAGCCAGCGCCATTGCGCGATGGCGGCATCGCGGTACTGGCTGCGCTCGGACAGGCGGCCGCGCGGTCCCTGGTACAGCTGCGAACAGCCGAGATTGCCGTGGTGGTCGTTGCGCACCACCGCCAGCGGCATCGAAGCGCTGGTGATGCCGGCCATGCCGCCGACCGTGCCGAAGTCATGGCAGGGGGCGATCTCGATTCGGCCGTCCGCGATCATGTCCGCGGCCTGCGCGTCGGTGTCGGCCAGGCCCTCGTAGCGGATCGCATCGAGCACTCCCAGGCGCTGTGGCCCGCACATCCGCGACCAGGCGATCGGCGGGCCCGCGTGCAGGATGGTCTCGCGGGTCATGCCCGGCAGGATCTCGATGGCGGGCACGACGTCGATCCAGGTCGGCTGGCTGTCCAGCAGCCTGGACAAGGCCAGTGCGTTGGCGGCGGCGGTATCCTGGCCGGGCTGGCGCATGTGCACCTCAACGGGCCAGGTAGCGCTGGGAGAACGCACGCAACGCCTGCTCGAAACAGGACATCGGCGCACGCACCTGGCCGGCGCCGATCAGGCCACCGTGCTTGTGGGTGATCGCCGTGTCGATCAGCGGGGTGATGCCGCTGCGGACCACGCGGCGGATGTCGATGCCCAGTGGCGCGCCGCTGAAGTCCATGTTCGGGATCTGGAAGTCGGCATGGGTGCCGATGCAGATTTCGCGCATCTCGCGGGTATTGGCGATCGCCTGCTGCAGATTGCCGCGGACGTATTGCTGCACGGTCGGGGCGGCGGCCTGGATGAAGCCGCCCAGGCCCCAGGTCTCGGTGATGCAGCTGTCGCCCAGGTCGGGCGCGGCGTCGTCCGGTCCCCATTGCGAGCGGAAGAACAGGCCTTCGACATGGTTGGCTGGCGCGGTGAACCATTGCTCGCCCAGCCCGGCCACGCGCACCCCGAACTGCACGCCGTTGCGCGCCATGGCGGTGACCACGGTGCTGTATTCGACGCCGATGGCCGGATCCAGCGCGGCCTTGCAGGCCGCCATGACGCCATGCAGGAAGAACTGGTCGGCCGCGGTCAGGAAATCCACGCAGGCGCTCAGCGTGTCGGCCTGTGCGCAGGTGTGGATCAGCGGGATGATGGTCTCGCGGAAGAACAGCGAGGTGGCCGCGATACTGCGGTTGTGGCATTCGTCGCCCATCTGGACCGCGCGCGCGATGATCGCCTTGATGTCGATGCCGCCACTGCTGCGCAGCGCCGCGCCTAGCGCCGGGCCGAGTACGTCGGCCTGCCAGCGCAGGTGCCTGGCCACGGTCTCGTCGTACCAACCCCATTTGAGCAACTGCAGGCCACCGCCCTCGGACAGGCAGCTGTAGGCGCGGTTGCCGTGGCTGGGGTTGTCCACCACCAGCATCGGTGTGGAGGCCGAGGTGATACCGGCACCGGCGCCGACGGTGGCGTAGTGGTGGCAGGGGGCGACCTCGATCTGGCCGCCATCGAGCATGCGTACCGCTTCATCGCGGTCCTTGGCCAGGCCTTCCCACAATGCGGCGCCGATCACACCATTGCGATGCGGGCCGCACATGTCCTGCCAGGCGATCGATGGCGCCGAATGCAGGATCAGGTTGCGGCGCATGCCGGGCAGCACGTCGATCGCCGGTTGCACGTCCACCAGCATCGGCCGCGCGCCGGTGTAGATCTCCAGCACGTCGCGGTTGGCCTGCTCGATACGGGATTTGATGTCGGTCACGGTCATCCAGTGGAAGTCGGGTGAGAAGTCAGAGCAGTTCGTCGAGCAGTCCGATCAGCTCGCTGTCGCCGCGTGCCGGTGGTTGCCAGTCCACCTGCACCACCGGCGCGGACTGCGCCTGCAAGGCCTGGCTGAAGAGCTCCAGGCCAACGTTGACGACCTTCAGCGGTGCCAGCGCGACTGGGGGAGCGGTAGGCAGGGTCATGGGCGGGACTCCAGCAATTCGATCAGCTGTCCGGCGACTTGAACCGCATGGGCATGCCGGTCGAAAACGTGCACGCCGGCCTGTTCGAGCAGGCTGCGCTGCTGCGGCGCCGGCTGCGGGTCCAGCTCGGTGCCGCAGATGAATGCCACGAACAGCGGTGGTGTGCCGCCTTCGGCCAGTACTGCCTGACGCGCCTGCTCAATGGCTTGGGCCAACTCGCCGGCCGGATCGGCGTGGGCGCCATGGCCGAGCACGAGATCCAGCAGGATCACACCGGTATCCGGATCGAGCGCTTCCTGCACGATGCGTTGCGTGCGCAGGCCCGGGTCGATCATCGGATGTGGCCGGTTCTGCGTGTACAGGTCGTCGCCGAGGTCAACCAGGCAATGGCCCTGGCCGCGCCATGGATCGCCCGGTTGCCGCTCGGCTTCGCCGGCCAGGTTGCAGAGCAGTTCCGGCAGCCGCGGTTGCAGCAGCAGGAAGGCCTCGTAGCACAGGGTGCCGCCGCTGTAGACGCCGCGCAGGCAGCGCCGGCCGCTTTCCAGCGCCCGTGCCTGCTGGCGCAGCGTCGCCGGCGGTTCGGAGGGGGGCGCCGCGCCCGGGGCCTGTCCGAGCAGCGAAGCGACCAGATCGGCGGCCTGTTCCAGCGATGCGGCCGGGTACAGATGGGCGGCCTGCGTGTCGAGTTGCTGCCCGAGGAAATTGATCACCACCGGCTTGTCGCAGGCCTGCGCGCGTGCGAGCACGCGGGCGGCGACCCCGGAAGATGGCGGCTTGGAGGTCAGCACGATCACGTCGGTGTCCGGATCGGCGGCGAGCCGTTCCAGTCCAGCGAGCATCGACAGTCCGCCGATGGCGGCCTTCAGGTCGCGGCCGCCGGTACCCAGGGCCTGGGAGATGCCCAGTCCGAGCTGGTGCAGGTAGACGCTGATCGCCTGCATGCCGGTGCCGGAGGCGCCGACGATGCCGACCCGTCCCGGCCTGACGGTATTGGAGAAGCCCAGGCCGATGCCGTCGATGATCGCGGTTCCACAATCGGGTCCCATCATCAGCAGGCCGCGTTCGCCGGCCAGCTGCTTCAGTGCGCGCTCCTCCTCCAGCGTCACGTTGTCGCTGAACAGCATCACATGCAGGCCGCGCTCGAGTGCGTGGCGTGCCTCGGCGGCCGCATAGGCACCCGGTACCGAGATCAGCGCCAGGTTGGCGCCGGCCAGGCCCTCGACGGCCGCATCCATGCTGCGATAGCGCTGCTGGCCCTGGCCGGTGCTCGAGCGCCGGGCCAGCTGTTCCAGGGCTGTCCTGAGCGCGTGCTCTGCGCTGGCCTCGTCGTCGGCGACGAGGCCCACCACCAGGTCATCGGCGGCGGCATTGGCCACTTCCGCCACCAGCAGCCCGACGCCATCGAGGATCTTGCGGTTGTTGGGCGTGGCCATCATCAAGATCGCCTCGCGGATGCCCGGCAGGCGGCGCAGCGCGGCCGAGACCTGCATCAGCCGCACCGAGTCGTAGTACTCGTGCTGGCGCAGGCTGATTCTGCGCACCGGCTCGGTGCTCATGCCGGCACCCCGGCGTCGGCGCTGTGGGCTTCGAAACTGGCGTCGTGGAAGTACGGATACGCGCCTGTGGCGTCGAACTCCAGGCCCTGCAGGCCTTTGCGGTAGGCGACGATGTTGGTGTTGCAGTGCAGGGGCACGGCGAGTGCCTGCTCCATCACCTCGCGCTGGACCTGCTGGAACAGGGGGATGAAGCGCTCCGGTTCGAGTGTCTGCTCGGCGCTTTCGAGCAGTTCGTCCAGGCCCGCGCAATGCTGCGGGCCGCGCTTGCTCCAGCCATAGCCGCCGTCGCCGCTGTGGCGAGAGTGATAGACGAACGTCAGCAGTTGCGAGGACGCCGCGTACTTGCCTTGCGGAATCAAGTGATGTTCGCCACGCATGCCGGCCTGGATCCAGGCGCGCGGTTCGAGCAGCCTGACCTCGACCTCGATGCCGACCCGTTTGAGCTGCGCGGTGACGATGGCACCGAACTCGGGATAGAAATTGACCGGAAGCGCGTAGAAGCTTACCCGCAGGCGCTGGCCGTCGCGCTGACGGATGCCGTCGGCGCCGACCCGGTCCCAGCTGGCCTGATCCAGCAGCTCGCGTGCCTTGTCCATGTCGAACGGATACAGCGCCTTGACGCTGGGTTCGAAGCCGAGCGTGAACTGCGAGACCGGGCCCCAGGCACGCTCGAATTCACCATGGAAGACCTCGGCGACCAGGGCATCGCGGTCGAGCGCATGGCTGATCGCGCGTCGCACGCTCAGGTCATCGGTCGGGGCCCGAGTGACATTCATCATCAGGCATACCGGGATGCCGCGGATCGGCCAGGTGCGCACGTCCCAGCGGGGATCGGCACGGAATTCGGCCACGTCCGCGGGAGCGGTGTAGAACACCGCGTCGACCCGGCCTTCGCGCAGCGCCTGGCTGCGTTCGGAGGGACTGGCGATGAAGTGGAAGCGGATGCTGTGCAGGTGTGCCACACCGCGGTTGCGGACCTGCGCCGGGCCCCAGGCGTAGTCGGGATTGCGCTGCAGGTCGATCCACTTTCCGGCGACCCAGCCGGCGAAGACGAACGGGCCGGTACCGACCGGCGCGCGGGCGAAGTCGCTGCCCAGGCGGGCCACCGCGGTCGGTGAAACCGGAGCCAGCCAACCCTGGCTCAGCGCATCGAGCAACAACGCGTAGGGACGCTGCAGACGGATATCCAGGGTACTGGCGTCGATGACATCGCTGCCGAGGTAAGGACCGAGCATCGCGCCGGCCAGTTGCGAACGGTTGGCCGGGTCGCGGGCACGCTCGAGCGAGAAACGCACGGCCTGCGCATCGAAGCGGGTGCCATCGTGGAACTTCACGCCCGAGCGCAGGTGGAACCGGTAGCGGCAGCCTGCGTCGAGCACTTCCCAGGCGCTGGCCAGTCCCGGCAGGTATTCACCCTCGGCGGTGCGCACCACCAGCGTGTCGAACACCGCATTGGTCATCTGCAGGGCCAGTTCCGCCGCGCCCAGGTGCGGGTCCACGCCGGAGGGCTCGTAATGCACGCCGATGTCGAGGTGTCGGCGTCGTTGCTGGAGATTCGATTCCATTGGCGAGTTCTTTATACGAACAAAAGTTCTTATTTCAGAATATCAGCAGGCCGTCGGCGCGACAAGCGAATCTGCGGGGACGAAGCTGGATCGTGGTTGCCGCCGCCAACGGGGCGAGGGCGGCTGCTTGAGGGGGGGCTCAGTCCAGGCTGCGGACCAGGTCCTGTATCTGGCCGATCAGGCGGGTGCGTGTCCGGTCGGTCTGGCGGGCGGCGCGCGCCAGGTCAGCCAGCAGCGTGGCCATCGCGCATTGCCAGACATGCAGGCCCGAGGCAGTTGGGCGGCCATGTGCCATCACGATCCGCCCGGCGATCAGCACCTGCTGCAACTGCCGCGTCTGCAGGGACAGCACCTGTTGCGCCCAATCGGCTTCGGCAAGGGTGGTGCCCGGGTCGGTCGCGAACATCAAGATATCGGCCTGCTTGCCGACCTCCAGGCTGCCCACGCGCCGTTCCAGGCCCAGCGCACGCGCGCCGCCACGCGTGGCCATCGCCACGACGCGGCGCGCCGAGACGCCATCGTCCCGATGCAGCAGCTCGGCCAGGCGCATTTCCCCCAGCAGGTCGCCCTCGGCACCGAATGGCAGGCTGTCCAGGCCCAGCGCCACGCCTGCCCCGGCATCGAGCATCGCCGCCACCGGCGCGATCCCGTTGCGCAAGCGCAGGTTGGAGCCGGGGTTATGCACGATGCTGACCGAATGGCGCGCCAGCATGTCCAGCTGTTGCGGTCGCAGGTGGACGCCGTGCGCGCAGGAGACGCCGTCGCGCCACAGTCGCAGCTGATTCAGGCGTGCGACCACGGCGTCGTCGCGCGCCTGCAGCGGGCTTTCCAGCAAGTGCATCTGCATCGGCAGGTCCAGCGCCTGGCAGCAGCGATCGATCTGGGCCAGCAGTGCATCGGAGCACCAGTGCGGGGAGACCGGGCCGCCGGCGATCCCGAGCAGGGCATGCCCCTGGGTGTAGCTGGCCCAGCCGCGTAGCAGATCGGTGTAGTCCTCCGCCGCGAGCGCCGGCCGGTCCTGCAGCATCGGGGCGATCTGCCGGGCGAGCGCGGGCGACGCGCGACGTTGTGCCTGCGCGAGCAGGGCGCCGACCGGGCTGCGGTCCAGCGTGCCCAACACGGCCTGCATCCGCATGCCGAGCGCGCGCGCGGCCCGGAACGCGGCGTCGATCGCCGCTTCGTAGTAGGCGCGGCGCGGGTCGAAGAAATTGGGTGCGGTGGTGGTGATGCCATGGCGCAGCTGCGCGATCAGGGCCATCGTCGCCGAGGCATGCACGTCGAGCCCAGGCAGGTTCATCAGGCCGATGAGCCAGGGTTCCAGGCCGTCGTCGGCGATGCCCAGGGCGACGGTCGACGGTGCGCGCAGGTGATCGTGCGCATTGATCAGGCCCGGCATCAGCACATGCTGCGGGGAGCCCAGCTCGCGCGCCGGTACGAAGATCCGGCGTAGATGTTCCCTGTTGCCGACCGCGATGATCTTGTCGTCCTGGATCGCGACCGCGCCATCGCGGATCACGCCGTCGTCGGCTTCGGCATCGCATACGACCAGCCCGCCATGTAGCAGCAGGGTGCATGCGCGCTGGCTGTCCTGGAGGGCAGTGGCCGTCATGGCCGCAGGCGCGGATCGAGGATGTCGCGCAGGGTATCCCCTAGCAGGTTGGTGGCCAGCACCACGCAGAGAATGGCCAGGCCCGGGAAGAGCGCGATCCAGGGGGCTTCCCATAGCAGCGCGCGGCCATCACTCAGCATGCTGCCCCATTCGGCCGATGGCGCCTGCGCACCCAGGCCTAGGAAGCTCAGGCTGGCTGCGCTCAGCAGGGCCCAGCCATAGGACATGCTGGCCAGGATCAGTACCGGCGGCAGTGCGTTCGGAAGGATATGGCGGATCAGGATGCGCAGGTCGCCTGCGCCAAGGCTGCGTGCGGCCTCGATATACACCTGGTTCTTGATCGAAAGCACGTTGCCGCGCACTAGGCGTGTGTAGTTGGCGATGTTGCCGATGCCGACGGCAATCATCAGGTTGCCGACGCCGGGGCCCAGCAGGGCGACGACGGCCAGCGCGAGCAGTACGCCGGGGAACGCCATCAGCACGTCAATGATGCGCATCAGTATCCCGTCCACCCAGCCGCCGTAGAACCCGGCCAGGAGGCCGATGCAGACCCCCAGCGGGGCGGCGATCAGGATCGATACCAGGCCGATGAGCATCGAGATGCGCGTGCCGTAGAGAAATCGACTGAACACGTCGCGGCCCAGCAGATCGGTGCCCATCAGGTGCTGCCAGCCGGGCGGCGACAGCGACTTCGCGGGCGCCGCCAGATACGGGTCGTAAGGAGCCAGCCAGGGTGCGGCCAACGCGGCCAGCGTGAACATCAGCAACACCGCGCATGCGGCCAGGCCGAGCCGGTCCTGCAGCAGTCGTCGCCAGGCCAGCTTCAAGGGGCCTGGCGAGCGCGCCTCGGTGGGGGCGTGTGGCTGGTCCGGTACATGTCGCCGTGGCCAGAGGGCAGGGAATGCGGGCATCAGGCTTCCCGAATGCGGGGATCGAGCACGCTGTAGCCCAGATCCACCAGGATGTTGGCCAGTACGTACAGCAGCGCCGATACCAGGATCGCGCCCTGTACCACCGGCAGGTCCTTGTCGAGGATCGAGGTCACCATCAGCGTCCCCAGCCCGGGGCGCGAGAACACCGATTCGACGATGAAGGTGCCGGACAGCAGCCAGCCGAACTGCAGTCCGATCAGGGTCAGCAGAGGGATGAGGGCATTGGGCAGCGCATGCACCAGGATGACGCGAGCTTCGGGAAGTCCGCGTGCGTGCGCGGTCAGCACGTAGTCCTGGCGAAGCACCTCGACCATGCTGGCGCGCGCGGTACGTGCGATCGTGCCGATGGGGCCGATCGCCAGGGTGATGGCGGGAAGCAGCAGGTGTCGCCAACTGCCCTCCCCGGAAGCCGGCAGCAGGCCCAGGCCGACCGAGAACACCAGGATCAGCATCAGCCCGGCCCAGAATGCGGGTACCGACAGGCCGATCGAGGTCGCGGCGACCAGGGTCTTGTCGAGCCAGCGGTTCTGGTACATCGAGGCAATGATGCCGATGGCGGTGCCGAACGGCACGGCGATCGACATCGCGGCGAACACGAGTTGCAGCGTCATCGGTACGCGTGCCGCCAATAACGCGGCGACCGGCTGCTGGCTGGCGATCGAATGGCCGAGGTGGCCGCGCACGACATCCCACAGGTAGTGCAGATAGCGCAGCAGCAAGGGCTGATCCAGACCCAGGCTATGGCGTAGTGCCGCGATCTGGTCGGGCGAGGCGCCCGAGCGGGCCAGCATCGCGGCGGCGGGATCGCCAGGCAGCAGATTGACCAGGGCAAAGCTCAGCGTGAGCACCCCCAGTATCACGGGTATCGCGCCAAGCAGGCGCCGGATCATGAAGTTGCGCATGGCCTAGTGGCTTCTCGAGGGGGCAGCGGGCTTGGGCGCGGGGCCGACCAGATACATGTCATGGAAAGAGGGCACGATTCCCACCGAGCGCCACTGCAGTCCACCTATGCGGGTGCTTTTGCCGATCAGCAGGGTGAAGTCGTAGATCGGCAGGATCAGCGCTTGCTCCATGATGCGTTCCTGCGCTGCCACGTAGTTGTCGTGACGCTGCCTTGGCGAGATGGCGGCAGCGCCTGTCTCGAGCAGCCTGTCCAATACCGGGTCGGCGTGCTTGGACCAGGCAAAGCCACCGGCGATATTGGATGAATGGAAGTACGGATACAGCGAGTCGGATGCCGAGAACCCGGAACCGCCGAAGAATGCCAGGTTGTCGCGACCATCGCGCGCGGCCTGGACAGCGACGGCGAATTCCATCTGCTCCAGCTCGACGCGGATACCCAGGCTGCGCAGTTCCGATTGCAGCAGGATGCTGAAGGTCGGACTCATCCCCCATGGCTGCACCGCGACCGAGATCGTCAGCGGTGTGCCTGCGCGCATGCGGTAACCGTCCGCGTCGCGTTGGGTCCAGCCGGCGGCATCGAGCAGGGCATTGGCGCGTGCCGGGTCATGGTGATAACCACCGATCGGCGATCTGGCGAAATCCTGCGTCGTTGCCGAAAGCGGCCCGACCGCCGGCGGATTCTGTCCGCGCAGGATCGCGCGGACGCCGGTGGCCATGTCGGTGCCGTACAGCAGTGCCTGGCGCACACGCAGGTCGTCCGTGGGGAACTTCCTGGTATTCATGAACCAGTACGCGGTCTGCCCGGCCAAGGGGGCACGCACCACCTCCAGTCCCGGCGTCGCGTGGACCTGGCCGACATCGGTCGGCAGCAGGTCGATGGCCATGTCGACATCACCCGCGCGCAGCGCCGGTGCCCGCGTGGCCGGTTCGGGCAGGAAGCGCCAGATGATCCGCTCCAGCCACGCCGGACCGGGGTGATTGTCCAGCGACGGCCCCCAGGTGTAGTCCGGGTTCCGCTCCAGCGTGTAGTGGTCACCGGGAACGTATTCGGTGATCCGGAAAGCACCGGTGCCGACCTGGTGCCGGTGATAGTCGTCGCCCCAGCGCCTGACCGCTGTGGGTGACACCATGCCCAGGTACGGCAGCGACAGCGCAAACAGGAAGCCGCTGTCGCGACGCTTGAGATGGACGTCCACCGTGGTGGCGTCGACGACATCGACATGGTCGACCGCAGCGATCAACCCGGCCGCCTTCATCGAGCGGGGGCCCAGGGCCAGAATGCGATCGAAGTTGAATTTCACCGCACTGGCGTCGAATCGCGTGCCGTCGTGGAAATGCACGTCGCTGCGCAGCTCGAAGCGATAGCGCAGGCCATCGTCGGCGACCTGCCAGTCGCGGGCCAGTCCGGCGACGAAGCGGCCATCGGGAGCCTGGTAGATCAGGGTGTCGTATACGGCCGAAAGCACATAGAGCACCTCCCAGGAGGTGTCGATGTGAGGATCGAGACGATCTTTGGCATCGCTGGCGGCCAGCACGATGCTGCCGCCGGTAAGCCGAGATGCCGCCGCCGCAGCGTCCACTTCGTCGTGGGTCTCGAGGTGACTCGTCTGTGGCCGGCTGCAGGCGGTGGCCAGGCAGCTCAACAGCAGCAGGCCGGCCCAGCCGAGCGCTGAGAGCAGGAGGCTGGCTCGTATTCCCGGTGCAGGGCAACCGGACACAAGGCTCACCTGGCCCTCGGGTCGTTCGTCATCGACAGCGGGTAATTCGCCGGCGAACGCCCTTTTTTTGGGGCTCTTGATGAACGCCTGAACATCTGCTAGCCTCGTGTTCGTATATCGAATACTAGTTCACATTACGTATCTTCTGTCAAGCGTCGATCTATCCGCAGCCCGCCACACTCACTCCCCAGGGGATTCCAGATGATGCCCGCAGGTAAGCGTGAAGCCGTACTTGGATTGCTGAAAGTTCATCCGATTGCCATGGCAATCATCGGCGCCTTGAGTGCCAGTGCAGCAGCATCAGCGCAGGATGCCAGCACTTCCGAAACGCAGAAGGGCAAGGAGCCGGTGGAGCTGGAGCAGATCACCGTGACTGCGACCGGCCGGGAAGCGCGGGCTACGGATATCCCCTACAACATCTCGGTGATGAACGAGGCGGACCTGCGGCGGGCCGGAGTCACCGACCTGGCAGAGCTGGCCAGGCAGATCCCGGGCATGGTCTACACCGACCTGGGTGCCCGTAACAACGCCACGTCCAACGGCATCATCCTGCGCGGGTTGAACGGGACTTCCTCCGGAGTGGGTACTTCCGACGTCGACCAGACCGTATCGACCTACATCAACGGAACGCCGTTGTTCTCCAACATCAAGATCAACGATGTGGAGCGGGTCGAGGTCCTGCGCGGTCCGCAGGGCACCTTGTACGGTGCCGGCTCGGTTGGCGGCACGGTGCGTTTCATCCTGAACAAGCCGGATACCTCTGGCTTCTACGGCGACGTGCAGACCAAGGCCAGCGGCACCGCGCACTCGGACGACCCGAGCTACGGTACCGACCTGATGCTCAACCTGCCGGTTTCCGACACGCTTGCGTTCCGGATCGTAGCCGGCTACGAGAAGGATGGCGGCTACACCGACGCCGCCAATCTGATGCAGTACGCCAGCAACGGCACTCCGTTGCTGGCCGACAGTTCCGACTACTTCGGCAGCGCCGGGGTGTTCAAGAGCAAGAAGGACGTGGACGATTCCAGCATCCGCTATGGCAGGCTGGCGCTGCTGTGGAACATCAGTGAGAACGACAGCCTGTTGTTCACCGTGGCGCATCAGGACAACCGGGCCTCGGATTTCTCCGGTGAGAGCCCTTACGTAGCTAAAGACTATGTATCGACGCGCTATCGCGAATCCCCGAGCCGAGTTGTAAATGATCTCTATTCGCTCGAGTACAGCCATGACTTCGGTTTTGCAACCCTGACCTCGTCCAGTTCCTATACCCGAACCACCCAGAATGCCAACACCGACTATACCAATTTTGCTATTCGTTCGGAGAGCTGGTATGCCGGATACCCGCGCTCCTCTTACAACATGGACACCGTGTCGGATTCCAGGCAGTACACCCAGGAGCTGCGCTTGGTATCGAAAACCGGCGGCGCTTGGGACTGGGTCGCTGGCGCCTATTATTCGAAGTACAGCCAGGATGCCACGATCACCGGCTATATTCCGGGCTGGGCCGAGTATACGAATACAGCAGGTCATCCCACCGCCGTAGCGGAAACCGGAGACAGCAGTGCCACGTGGGCCGATTATTACCAGACATACTATCCGAATGGCACGTTCGACTCAGACGTAATCTATCTGTTGCAGAAGAAGAGCAGGTACAGCAACAAGGCGCTGTACGGGGAGCTGACCCGAAATCTCTCGGACAAGTGGCAGGTGACGGCGGGAGCGCGTGCCTTCCGCGTGGACAGCTATCGGTATAGCTACCAGACGCTGCCGTACCAGGGCAGCGACAGCGATATCGAAAGTTCGCACAGTTCGTCCGATAGCGACCATATCTTCAAGCTCAACACGTCCTATCATTTAGGCGCGGATACGATGGCTTACTTCACTTGGTCGCAGGGTTACAGGCAGGGAGGCAGCAACGCGATTCCTACGGCTGGAAATTTCGCAGTCAATGCTCCCCTGGTCGACTACGGTCCGGATCGAGCGACCAACTGGGAAATCGGTATGAAGGGGACGGTTTCCGGTTGGCTGCAGTACAGTGCCGCCTTGTACAGAATATATTGGGATAACGTCCAGATTAAGACTACCGCGCCGAAGTCGGGCATCCCGATCACCGCCAATGCCGGCAACGCCATCTCCCAGGGATTGGAACTGGAGGTCAAGGCACAGTTGAGTGAACGTCTGTATGCCACGCTGGGCTATGCCTATACCGATGCCCATCTGACCAAGGACTACGAGCTCGTCAGTGGCGACATGGGCTACAAAGGCGACCGGCTGCCCGGTGTGCCGAAGAATACCGCCTCGGCCTCGTTGAACTACGTACAGCCGACTTCTTTGTTCGGTGGCTCGGACATTACCTATCGCCTCGATGGAGCTTGTCGCAGTGGCGTCCACACCGCGCTGAACGAGGATTCCAGCAACTATGTCGAGCTCGGCGGATTCACGACCTGGAACGCCTCGGCGACCTGGCACGGGCAGGCGCTGCGGGTCGGCGTGTTCGTCAACAACATCACTGACCAGAAAGGCGTCACCGCGGTGGCGACCGACAGCGATACCACGCCCGGCAGCAGGCCCGGTACCCTGTACTTCACCCAGCGCCCGCGCACGATCGGCGTGACCGTGGGGTATGCATTCTGAGATTCTGCGGGTCGAGAAGCTCAAGATAGGCTCAGATGGCATGAATGCCTTCAGTCACCAGTGCCTCGACAGATTCAAGCAGGTGCAGTCGCTCGTCAGCGGTGGCCGCCTGTCGGAGGCGGCCATTGCCTGTAGTCGGCTGTGCGAACAGTTTCCGACGTTCGCGCCGGGCTGGGAGTTGGGCAGCCGCATCGCGCTGGGTTTTGGTAATGGCAACAAGGCGCTCGAATATATCGAGCGTGCGGTGCTGCTGGATATCGAGCAGCCACTCTGGCGGATACGGCAGGCCAAGGTGTTGTGCGCGATGCGTCGCATGGCTGACGCGCGTCAGGTGCTGGAGGCGGTGGAGCGGTTTCCGCCGGAATCGCTTCAGGGCCACCGGCTCGTCATCGACGAGCTTGCGCATCTGTACACGCTGCTGGAGCGCCACGAGGATGCATTGCGCTGTTATCGGAAGTTGACAGGTATCGATCCGGGTAATGCGGGGAATTTCTTCAATCTTGCCAACACGGAGCGCTTTCTTGGGCACGCCGAGCAGGCGGAGCAGGCCTACGATCGCGGGCTCATGCTGGATCCCATGAACGGAGAGGCCTGCTATTTGAGGTCATCCATCCGCAAGCAGACGCCGCAGCGCAACCACATCGATACGCTGGTGCGAGTGCTGGGGCGGATGCAGGAAAGTGACTGGATGGCGCGCTCACAGGTACTGTTCGCGCTCGCCAAGGAGCATGACGATCTGGGCGACCATCCGCAGTCGTTTGATTGCCTCAGGCGGGGTGCGGATTTGCGGCGGAGGAACATGGAATACGATGTCGCAACGGATGTGGCGGCCATTGATCGGGTGCGCTCGACCTATTCCCGCGCTGTGCTCGACGGGATCGAGGAGGGGCGTTGCACGGCGGCGCCGATATTCGTCGTAGGGCTGCCGAGGAGTGGCACGACGCTGGTCGAGAGGATTCTGGCCAGCCATCCGCAAACGGTGTCCGCAGGCGAACGCAACGACTTCTCGATCGAGCTTGAGTGCGCGATCCAGCCCCTGTTGCAGGGGCAGTCCGTCGCCAGGGACGAGCGCATCGCCGCCTCGACGGTCATCGACTTCGATGGTCTGGGCAGGTCTTACGTGCGCGCGGTGTCCGAAGCGGTGGCGGCGGATGGCCGCCGCTTCATCGACAAGATGCCGTTGAACTACCTCTATTGCGGACTGATCGCCAAGGCGCTGCCCAATGCCTGCATCATCGAGGTCGTCCGGCATCCGCTCGACAGCTGTTATGCGCTCTACAAGCAATGGTTCACGCGGGCCTATCCGTTTTCCTACGATCTTGAGGAGGTCGCGTGCTACTACCTGGCCTACCTGCGATTGATGAACCACTGGCACGAGGTGATGCCGGGCAGGGTGTTGCGTCTGCGCTACGAGGATCTGGTTGATGACCAGCAGGGGCAGACCCGCAGGCTGCTCGACCACTGCGGATTGGCGTGGGATGCATCGTGCCTGGATTTCCACCGCAATCCCGCGGCCAGCACCACGGCCAGTGCGATGCAGGTCAGAGGAAAAATCTACCGTTCGGCGATGGGCAACTGGCGTCACTATGCCGAGCCGTTGCTGCCGGTGAGCAACAGGGTGGCCGCGGCAAGCGAGTACCGGGAAAGCCGGCTTGGATATCTCCTTGCATGATGCGAGCTGGCCGCCCCGCGACTGTCGGATGCGAGGGGTGGATGTCGTACCCCATGTGACATCTGCCATGACAGACGAGAATATCGGTATGAAAAAGTGGTTCTTTCGGGTGGTCGCGTTCGCGATGCTACCGCTCGTCTCGGGTGGTATCGGCGCCGCCAGAGCGGGGGAGGGATCGATCGTCGATCTGGGCGACATCGATGGCGACGGCGGTGTCTCTGCCTTCTATGCCTGGGAAGGCCCGTTGGCAGGGCCTGGACGGATGCTGCGGGAGGAGCCCTTGCCGGTCGAGCGCACTCAGCCGGATGCGGGCAAGGCGATGCGCGTGCTTTACACGTCTACCAGCGGCGTCGGCCGGGGCGCCATCGCTGTCTCGGGGATGATGTTCCTTCCCAAAGGCGAGCCGCCCGAAGGCGGCTGGCCTGTGGTTGCCTGGGCTCATGGTACGACCGGCTTCGCGGATGTCTGTGCACCCTCGTGGACCGGCACGTCGGTGCGCGACAAGGCCTACCTGCAGAAGTGGCTCGATGCGGGCTTCGCCATCGTCGCGACCGACTATGAGGGGCTTGGCACGAAGGGCGTGCATCCCTATCTCATCTGGCGCTCGGAAGGGCGCTCGGTGCTCGATGGCGCGCGCGCGGTGATCGGCGCGCATCATCGGCAGCTATCCAACCGGGTTGTCATCGTGGGGCAGTCGCAGGGATCGGGAGCGGCTCTGGGCGCGGCCTATCTGGCAAGGTCCTATGCGCCCGGGCTCAAGGTGCTGGGCACGGTTGCGACAGGTCTCGTCATGACGTTTGATACGCCGCATGCGGCTGATTACGTTCCCAAATCCAGGACCTTGACCGACCCGCGCTACATGGAGCCGGGCTTTGCGATGCTGCGCGTCGCCGGAACCGACCGCTCGTTGCATCCGGAACTCGACCCCGCGGCATTCGTCCGGCCCGCCGGTTACGGGCTGTTGCGCACGGCACGCAGCGGGTGCCTGCACGATATATCTGCCCAGGCCAAGCGCGAGGGCGTGGACAGCCTGCACGCTTTCGTCGACGATCTTGACGCGATCGATGGGGCAATGGACGAAAATTTCAGCTTCCCCGATAGCCGTATGCCGGGGCCGGTCTTCATTGGCACGGGACTGGCGGACAATCAGGCGGGTACACAAGGGCAGTACAATGCGGTGCGCGCCATGTGCGAGGCCGGCACCCGGCTTCAGTGGCATACCTACGCGGGCGAGGATCATGGCAGCACCGTGCTCGCATCGGCACGCGACTCCATTCCATTCGCCCAGGCACTGCTCGCGGGCAAGGCGCAGGTTTCCAATTGCGCGGCGATCGCGCCTGCCGGGCCGGTCCAGAAGAAGCGGGACGAAGCCGGCTGATGGCGCCATGTGCCGATCGAGAGCGGCTTGTGCTGGCGGAATTGGCGCGTAGTTCGCGCTTGGCATAAAATCCGCGGCCACCCGCTATCCATACGTCAAGATCGGATCAAGTCGTCGATGTCATGGCTGAAAGCCAGCAGGATTCCCGCATGGCAGGCGAGTTCGCCGCTCATCCAGCCTGACGGCGCGCCTTTTCGTCTCCAGGAGGGACACTTTCGCGTATGAACCGAGCCAATCCATCAAGCGGTGAACTGCAAGACGTGAGTGCGGAGGCGGACGTCCCAAGGGATTTTGTCGGCTCCGTCGCGCATGGCCTGGCAGTGCTGCGCTCCTTCGATCGCGACCACAGGCAGATGACCCTTTCCGAGGTCTCGGCACGTACAGGGATGACCCGGGCCGGTGCGCGCCGGTACCTGCTCACGCTGGCCCATCTCGGCTACGTGGAACAGAACGAGCGCTTGTTCAGGCTCACACCCAAGGTGCTTGAGCTCGGCTATGCATTCATGGCCACCCTGCCGCTGGCAGAGCTGGCCCAGCCCTATCTGGACAGCATGACCAAGGCGATGGGCGAGACCACCGCCATAGCCGTGCTTGAGAACGACTCCATCGTGCACTTGGCCAGGGCGATGCCGCAGCGGCAGCTGGCGCCAATCGTCACGATCGGGCGGCATTTCTCTGCTCTGTTCAATTCCACCGGCCGGATGCTCATTGCTTGTCAGGATGATGCGGCGATTGATGCGTGGTTGGCCAAGTGCAAGGCTGAACGGCTCACTCAATGGACGATCACGGACAAGAAGAAGCTTCGTGCCGAAATCGCCTTGGCGCGAAAGAACCAGTACGCGATCGTCAATCAGGAAAGCGAAGAGGGCGTGTGCTCGCTGGCGGTTCCAGTGAAGAATCGGCGGGGCGAGGCGGTGGCCGCGGTCAATGTCATCACCAATGTCGCCACGGTTTCTCGCAAGGAATTGCTGGAGAAATTCCTGCCGATGCTGCGGGAGGGGGCCGATCAGCTTGCGGTGGCGATCTCTGCGCAAGTCTAGGGCGGTCATTAAAATACTGGACCAGCCTGGGAATTACCCGCATCGAAAGCCGTGGCGTGCTGGGGGATCCGCCCTTGCGCGCCGTTTCAGTCGTAGCACTCCGGCGCCAGCCGCATCCGCTGGATCGCCACCGGGTCGTGCAGCAGCAGCATCAATGCATCGCGCTCGCGCTGGATGCGCTTGAGCCGCTGGATCGCAGCCAGGGCCGCGGCCTCGTCGCAGCACTCCCCCGGCAGCACGTCCTCGTCGAAGTTCTCGGCCAGGTCGCCTGCGTCGAACGGCAGCAGCACCGGCCCGGTCCGGGCCAGCGTGACCAGCGCGGACTGGTGACCGGCGGTGTGGCCGCGCGTGTCCAGCAGTTCCAGCCCCGGCATCGCCTGCCAGTCGCCTTCCCGCAGTTCCCACTTCAGGCCGGGATCGCGGTAGTCGTCGATGATGTGCCCCATCCCGGGGGCGTCGAAGGCGGCCTGGTATTCGCTGCGCTGGACGCAGATCCGCGCATGGCGCAGCCGCCCCAGATAGCCGGTATGGTCGTAGTGCAGGTGCGAGAGGATGACCAGGCCGATATCCTCGAAGCCGACGCCGATCTGCGCGAGCTGGGTTTCCATGCGATGCGCCTGGCGCACCACCGGCGGGGTCATCCCGCGCGCTTCGAACCAGCGCCGTCGGCGTGCCGGATCGTCGAGGTTGTCCGGGTTGAGGCCGGCGTCCAGCAGCACCCAGCCGCGCCGGGTGTCGAGCAGGTAGGCGCAGACCGGCTCGCTCAGGATGAAGCGCTGGCCGCGACCGCGCGTGGACAGGCTCTTGGGCAGGATCTCGAACCCGCACAACAGCACGAACAGCCGTCGCACCTCGCTGTGGTTCATCGGCGCGCACCGGCCTGCGCCACATACCTGCGCCAGCCGCCCAGCGAGGTGATGTCCTGCGCGCCGCGTTCGCCGATGCCCTCGCAGATAAAGCCGCTCACCCAGCGTCCATCCTCCAGTTCGACCTTGCCGATGCCCAGTGGCGCCGGGATCGCGGCGACGAAGCTGCCCAGCTCGCTGACCGGCAGCGACCACAGTTCCATCTCGATGGCCGCGCCACGCTCCGGGTCGCGGATCATGCCCGGCCGCTGCGGCGGACCGCCGGCCAGCGCCAGCAGCCGGTAGCGCGGCGCACTGCGCATCACGGCGAGCCGATGCCCGCTGCGTTCGGTCAACTGGCCGTTCAACGGCATCCCGGACAGGTGCGCTCCACACACCGCCAGCTCGACCCGTCCCGGCAGCGGCGGTGAATCCTCCAGCCAAGGTTCCGGGAAACAGCCGCCGCCGGCGAAGCCGTCAGCTCGCAACTGGCGCCGCGCCAACTCCAGCAGATAGGCATCCGACCAGGCCGGGCCGATCAGGGTGGTGCCGAACGGCCGGCCTGCCGCGGTGAAGCCGCTGGGCAGCGCGACCGCGGCCATGTCCAGCAGGTTGACGAAGTTGGTGTAGTGACCCATGTGGCTGTTGAGGCGCAGCGGGTCGGCCTGGACCTCGGTGATGCGGTAGTGCGTCGGCGCGGTCGGCAACAGCAGGGCATCGAGCCCGGCCATCAGCGCTTCGGCTTCGCGCCGCAACGCCTGCAGGCGATAGAGCGCGGAGAATGCCTCGGCCGCGCTCTGGCCTTCGGCCTGGGCAACGATGTCACGGATCACCGGTAGCACCGCCTCCGGATCGCGCCGCAACAGCGGCTGCACGGTCAGCAGACGCTCGGCAACCCAGGGCCCCTCGTAGAGCAGCGCGGCGACCTCGCGCAGCGGCGCGAGGTCGATTTCGAGCAGTTCGTGGCCCTGCTCGCGCCAGCGCTCCAGCGTGCGCCGGTACTGCTCGGCATAGGCCACATCGCCATGGAACTCGCGCTGGGACTGGCCGGGTACGCCGATCCGCACCCGTGGCAAGCGTCCGGCGACATCGTGCCGGTGGCGCGAATACGGATCGCGCGGATCGAAACCATCGAGCACGGCGCTGACTCGCGCGGCATCGTCGGGATTGAGCGCGAACAGCGACGGGCAATCCAGCGTGCGGCAGGCTGGCACGATGCCGCGCGTGGACCAGCGCCCGGGCGTCGGCTTGATCCCCAGCAGGTGATTGAAGCCAGCCGGGACCCGCCCGGAGCCGGCGGTGTCGGTGCCCAGCGCGAAGCTGACCATGCCGCGCGCCACCGCCACCGCCGAACCCGAGCTCGAGCCGCCGCTGACGTAGTCCGGATCGAAGGCGTTGGCGACCGCGCCCCAGGGCGACCGCACGCCGACCAGGCCGGTGGCGAACTGGTCCAGGTTGGTCTTGCCCAGCGGGATCGCGCCGGCGGCAATCAGCCGTTCGACCACGCCGGCATGCGCGTCCGGGACGTAGGTATAGGCCGGGCAGCCAGCGCTGGTCGGCACGCCGGCCAGGTCGATGTTGTCCTTGATCGCGAACGGCACCCCGTACAGCGGCAGCTGGTCCGGCCCCTTGCCGCGCAAGGCCTGCAGATAGGGCCGCAGTTCGTCCTCGTCGAGCACGTGAATCCAGGCGTTGTTCGCCGCCTCGAGCGCGATCCGTTCGCGCAGCATCGCCACCAGCGCGGCGGGGTCCAGGGTTCCCACACGGTACTGCGCGTGCAGGGCATGTATCGAAAGCGATATCGACAGCTGCATCGTCATTGCTCCGGGGCCACGATCACCAGGGGTTGCCCCGGGGCGACGGACTGCCCCGCGGCGCACTGTACGCTGCGTACAAGGCCGCTGTAGCGACTCTCGACCGCGATCTCCATCTTCATCGACTCCAGTAGCGCCACCGCCTGGCCGGCCTCGATGCGCTGGCCCGGCTGCACCAGCACCTTCCAGACACTGCCCGGCACCGTGCCGGCGATCGCGCGCTCGTCCTCGGCCAGTTGCAGCGGCGGGGCCTCCACCGGCTCCTCCGCGCCCACCACGTTGTCGTAGCCGGCCTCGGCCCAGCGTTGGCGCTCGGCCTCGAAGGCGGCCTGCTGGCGCCGCTTGAAGGTCGCGATGCTGGTGCCGTTGGCCGCCAGGAAGGCGTGGTAGTCACGCAGGCGGAAGCGCTGCTCCTCGATCCGCAGGCGATAGCGGCCGCGTGGGAAATCCTCGCGGATCTGCAGCAGTTCCGCGTGCGAAACCGGGAAAAAGCGCAGCTGGTCGAAGAAGCGCAGCAGCCACGGCTTGCCGTCGGCGAACTCCGTCGTGCGGTTCCAGGCGTTCCACATCTGCAGCGTGCGGCCGACGAACTGGTAGCCACCTGGTCCTTCCATCCCATACACGCACAGGTAGGCGCCGCCGATGCCGACCGCGTTCTCTGGGGTCCAGGTGCGCGCGGGGTTGTACTTGGTGGTGACCAGGCGATGGCGCGGGTCCAACGGCGTGGCCACCGGCGCGCCCAGGTAGACATCGCCGAGGCCCATGACCAGGTAGCTGGCGTCGAAGAAGATGCGTCGTACCTGCTCGACGTCGTCCAGGCCGTTGATCCGGCGGATGAACTCCAGGTTGTCCGGGCACCACGGCGCATCGTGCCGCACCAGTTGCATGTACTTCTCCACCGCCAGGCGACAGGCGCTGTCGTCCCAGGAGATCGGCAGGTGGACGATGCGGGTCGGTACCTCCATGTCGGCGGCCGCGGGCAGCTCGCGCTCGGCCGCGCGCAGCAGCGCCAGTACCTCGCGCTGCGGCAGGACCTGGTTGTCATAGTGGACCTGCAGCGAACGGATGCCCGGGGTCAGCTCCAGCAGGCCGGCAATGCGTTGGCCCTGCAGCCAGGTCATCAACGCGTGCACGCGTAGGCGCAGATCCAGGTCGAGCACCATCTCGCCGTACTCGACCAGGACGTTGTCCTCGCCGGACGGCCGGTACACCACCTTGATGCCGTCGTCGGCATGCTCGGCCAACACCGGACTGGCCGGCAGCGGCCGCTGCGCCACGCCGGGTGCCGGTTGCGGCCGCAGCAGGGCGAGCATGCGCTGCTGCGCCCGCTCCAGCGCGTCGGCCTCCTCGACCGTGACCGCGACGAAACGGATGCGATCGCCGGCGCGCAGCTGACCCAACTGCCACAGGTCGGCCTTGACGATGGTCGCCGGGCAGGCGAAGCCGCCCAGGCTGGGTCCGTCCGGTCCCAGGATCACCGGCATGTCGCCGGTGAAATCGACCGCGCCCACCGCGTAGGCGTTGTCGTGCAGGTTGGACGGATGCAGGCCGGCCTCGCCGCCGTCGGCGCGTGCCCACTGCGGGCGCGGGCCGATCAGGCGCACACCGGTGCGGCTGGAGTTGTAGTGCACTTCCCAGGCCGTGGCGAAGAAGGTCTCGATATCCTGCGCGGTGAAGAAATCAGGCGCGCCGTGCGGGCCGTAGATCACCCGGAAGCTCCACGCCGACGCGTAGCGCGGCAAGCAGGTCGGATCGCAGACTGGCTCGTGGGTCACCGCTGCGGCTGCGATGTGCAGCACGTCGCCCGGTCGCAGTGCCCGCCCGCCGTGCCCCCCGAAGCCGCCCAGGGTGAAAGTGCTGGCGCTGCCGAGGTAGGTCGGCACGTCGAAGCCGCCGCGCACGCACAGGTAGCCGCGCGCGCCGGCGCCGACCACAGCGCCGAACGCCAGCGTCGCCCCTGCCGGCACATCGCAGGGCCGCCATAGCGCGATCGCAACGCCATCCAGGGTCGCTGCCATGTCGGCACCGGCCACCACGATCCGGGCCGGCGCACGGAAGCGCAGCACCGCACCGGCCAGGGTCATCTCCAGCGCCGTCGCGCCTTCGTCGTTGCCGAGCAGGCGGTTGCCCAGGCGCAGCGCCAGCGCGTCGAACGGACCGGATGGCGGCACGCCGATGTCCCAGTAGCCGGTCCGGCCGGGCCAGTCCTGCAGCGTGCTCTGGGTGCCGGCCTCGACCACCTCGATGCCGCGCGCCGCATAGGCCAGTCCGGCCAGCGTGGCGGTGCTGTGCCGAGCCTGCGCGAACGCCGGCGCGGCCAGCACCTGGCGCAGGTAGTCCAGGTTGCTCTCGATGCCCGCCACCCGGGTGTCGTCCAGCATCGCCGACAGCTGCGTCCGTGCCTGCTCGCGGTCCTCGCCGTGGGCGATCAGCTTGGCCAGCATCGGGTCGTAGTAAGGCGAGACCGTGGTCCCGGTGGCAATCCAGGTATCGCAGCGACCGGCCTGCGGCATCCGCGCCTCGGTGATGCGGCCGGCCACCGGCTGGAAGTCGCGGCCGGGATCCTCCGCGTACAGCCGCGCCTGGATCGCATGCCCGCGCGGCGCGTAGCGGAAGCCGTCCAGGAACGCCGACTCGCCGGCCGCGCAGCGCACCATCCATTCCACCAGGTCCACGCCGGTGGTCTGCTCGGTGACGCCATGCTCGACCTGCAGACGGGTGTTGACCTCGAGAAAATAGAAGCGCCGCTCGACATCGTCGTAGATGTATTCCACGGTACCGGCGGAACGGTAGCCGACCGACTCGCCCAGGCGCACCGCGGTGGTCCACATCTGTTCTCGCAATGCCTGTGGCAGGCCCGGCGCCGGGGTTTCCTCGATCACCTTCTGGTTGCGCCGCTGCAGCGAGCAGTCGCGCTCGCCCAGCGCCACCACCCGGCCCCGGCCGTCGCCGAAGATCTGCACTTCGATGTGGCGCGCCCGTTCCACCAGCTTTTCCAGGAACAGGCCTGCGTTGCCAAAGTTGTTCTGCGACAGCCGCTGCACCGAAGCGTAGGCCTGCAGCAGCTGTTCGGGCGTGTGGCAACGCTGCATGCCGATGCCGCCGCCGCCGGCGGTGCTCTTGAGCATGACCGGCCAGCCGATCCGCCCGGCCTCGGCCAGCGCATGCTCCGGCCCCTCCAGCAAGCCGGAGCCGGGCAGCATCGGCACGCCGCTGGAGGCGGCCAGCTCGCGCGCGGTGTGCTTCAGGCCGAAGGCGCGGATCTGCGCAGGCGAAGGGCCGATGAACACCAGCCCGGCCGCCTCGCAGGCCGCGGCGAACTCCAGGTTCTCGCTGAGGAAACCGTAGCCGGGATGGATCGCCTCGGCGCCGCTGGCGCGCGCCGCTTCGAGCACTCTGGCGATATCCAGATAACTGGAGGCGGCCTGCGCTTCACCCACGCAGACGGCTTCGTCAGCCTCGCGCACATGCAGCGAATCGGCGTCGGCCCGGGTATGGATCGCCACCGAGGCGATCCCCATGCGGCGCAGGGTACGCTGGATGCGGCAAGCGATGGCGCCACGGTTGGCGATCAGGATCTTGCTGAACATAGTGTCGTCGCTATGCCGCGATCGGCGTGCGACCGAGCGGCAGGTCGTAGGTGATGCCCGCGCCGTAGCGTTGCGGGGCCTGCGGGTCGCGACGCAGCTTGTCGAACACCAGCAGCCGGGTACCCAGATGGAAGCCTTCCTTCAGGTCGTGCGTGACCATGAAGATGCTCAGCCCATGTTCGCGCCACAGCTCCAGCACCAGTGCGTGCATGTCGGCGCGGATGCCCGGATCCAGCGCCGCGAACGGTTCGTCCAGCAGCAGGATGCGTGGGCGGGTGATCAGCGCCTGGGCGATCGCCAGGCGCTGCTGCATGCCGCCGGACAGCGCCGCCGGATAACGCTCCAGCGCATGCGCCAGGCCCACCCGTTCCAGCAATGCGGTGGCCTGCTCGCGGTCGCGGCGGCGCTGCGCCCCGAACGCGCGCCCGATCCAGCGGTTGCGAGCGAACTCCAGGCCGAGCACGACGTTGTCCAGCACCTTCAGGTGCGGAAACACCGAATAGCGCTGGAACACGATGCCGCGATCCGGCCCAGGCTCGGCCGACAGCGGTTGCCCGTCCAGCAGCAAGCGCCCGCGGCTCGGCCGCTCCTCGCCCAGCAGCAGCCGCAGGAACGTGGTCTTGCCGCAGCCCGAAGCGCCGACGATGGTGCAGAACTCGCCTTCCTCCACTTCAAGGTTGAGGTTCTCCAGCACGATGCTGTCGCCGTATTCCTGCCAGACCTGACGGACCTCGAGCAGGCTCACGATGCCGCCTCCGCGCGTTCCGGGTGAAACCACGGGAACGCCTTGGCCGAGAGCAGGCGCAGTGCGGTATCCATCGCGAACGCCAGCAGCGCGATCCAGGCCACGTACGGCAGGATCAGGTCCATCGACAGGTAGCGCCGCACCAGGAAGATGCGATAGCCCAGGCCCGACTCGGCGGAGATCGCCTCGGCCGAGATCAGGAACAAGAATGCCGATCCCAGCGCCAGCCGCAGCGAGATCAGCAACTGCGGCAACGCCTGCGGCAGCGCCACCCGCAGCAGGATCTGCCAGGTCCCGGCGCCGAGGGTCTGTGCCTTGATCAGTTGCTCGCGTGGCAACTGGCCCACCTTGAGCGCCAGGTCGCGGACCATGCACGGGGCCACGCCGATGATGATCAACACGATCTTCGACAACTCGTCCAGGCCGAAGACGATGAACAGGATCGGCAGGATCGCCATCGGCGGCACCATCGCCAGCGCGGCCGTTGCCGCACCGAAAGCACCGTTGAACAGCGGCAGCAGGCCCAGCAGTAACCCCAGCGTCAATGCGATCAGCGTCGCCACGGCCAGTCCTGTCGCCAGGCGCTTCAGGCTGGCGGCGGTGTCGCTCCAGAAGATGCGCTGCCCGCTGCGCCGGTCCGGCTCGATCGCGGCCTGCTTGAACGCGCTGGCCATCATCGATGGCGTCGGCAGCAGCTTGTCACTTGGGTTCAGCGCATGCCGGTGCGAAGACGCCAGAAGATAGGCCAGGGCCAGCAGCACGAATGGCAGCAGCGCAAGCGCCCAGCGCTGCCGGCGTGGGGGAACGTAGTTGATCAGCCTCGGCATACGGGTTCCGGAATGGGCTTTTCTGCTCGCGACCGCAAGGGGCAAGGAAGGCGATACCGTTGGTAACCTGCTGCTGCAGTGATGCTCAGAGCTTGCCGGCGGCGGCCAGTTCGACGTACTGCGGATCGAAACGAAGCTTGACGTTGCCTGCATCGCCCAGCGTGCTGCCGTCGCCGAAGGCGATACCGAGGAAATCCTTGTCCTTCGCGCCCGCACCGAACAGACCGTGCTCGAACGAGAACGTGCGCACCCGGTCGGTGGACGCCTTCAGCCCCGGATCGCGTACGAACGCGGCGGCCTTCGCCGGCGTATCGAGCAGATAGGTGCTGCGCAGCTGCGCCTCGTACCCGGCCAGATCGGTGCCGGACATGCGCGCCATTGCCTCGCGTGCGGCCTTGCCCTCGGGTGTCTGCGCCTGCAGCAGCGCCACCGTTTCGTACCAGATGCCGACCAGCGCCTTGCCCAGCTCCGGATGCTTGCGCAGGGTCTCGGTATTGACCACGAGCAGGTCGAGGATCTCACCGGGGATCTTTGACGAATCGAACACCAGCCTGGCATCCGGCGCAGCCAGGATGGCGGCCAGCTGCGGATTCCAGGTTGACACGGCGGTCGTGCCTTCGGCCTGGAAGGCGCCGACGATATCCGCGTCGGAAGTATTGACCACGGTGACGTCGCGCTCGCTCAAGCCGATCGACTGCAGTGCCCGCGCCAACAGATAGTGCGACACCGATAGCTCGGGCAGGTTGACCCGCTGGCCCTTGATGTCGGCCAGCGCGGACCTGCCCTTGAGCACCACGCCATCGTTGCCGTTGGAATAGTCACCGACGATCAACGCGGTCGTGTCCACGCCACCGGCGGCCGGAATCGTCAGGGCATCCATGCTCGCAGCGGTCACGCCGTCGAACTTGCCCGCCGTGTATTGGTTCACCGACTCCACGTAATCGTTGATTTGCACCAGCTTCAAATCGATGCCGTACCTGGCCGCCCACTTGTCGACGATGCCCGCGTCCTGGGCATACCCCCAAGGCATCCAGCCGACGTAGATCGACCAGGCCACGCGAAAACTGGCAGGTGCATCGGCCGTATTCTCGGGTGCCGATGCGGGTTTGCCGCCGCCGCAAGCGGCCAGGCCCAGCAGGGCAACAAGCACGACCAAGGCATAGCGACATAGCTTGGAAACAACGAATGAAGAGCACTTCATGGCCGAGGGACCTCGCGTTGTCAGTTACACGGAACGAACCAGAACGGCGGCAGGTCCACGACCTGCTGCCTGCATGCGTCTCCCGGGCTTTTGTCCCGCCGTGTAACCTCCTGTGCCGGAGGTCCGCCGCTCTCGGACCAGACGCCGGAAAAATCATCCGGCCGGAACCCTAGCGTCGCTTTTCCTGGAGGCTAGCATGGCGCTGGCGAGAATTGTCAAGTGGTTTTTCGGGGGGTTCTTCCTGCGCGTATTCGATGGCCTCACGTTCGTGCATCAGGTCGGCGGATGTGCATTCGTCGCGTGCGCTGACAGGCGTTGCATTCGTGCTTTCCGATGCATGAAGCTGCCAGGAGTGCGAGAGGCAGAAAATCGCCTGTGCCATGCAGGTGAAGTTCGGCGAACTTGCGGCCATCATCCTGTGCCCCGGATTTCGCGTAAGAACCCTGGATTAGACGAATTTATGATCGATTTCGGGTGGTGACTTTTTTGTCGCCCACGCTCGAGCGATTCTTGATGGATGGGTGCAGCCGTACATGCACCGAGTGCAGGGGGCGCTCATTAGGCAGAAGCGATTGGATGGGGACTCATTGCCAGGCGCGTCGGCATGTGGTGGGAGGCATTTGCGGGGGGTTGTCCAGTGATTGCTTGCCTGTTATTTTATTCGAACATTAGTTCGTAATAAGAACTAATTGGCCCGGTGCTCAAAGGCTACCGGCTATCCGGACTTCCTAATCTTCGGAGTGACTGAATGTCCACTCGTTCGCTGACCAAGGAAAAGGCACTGGAGCATGTCTGGTTCCATGTGACCCCGCCCCAAGCACTGCGCGCGCCAGAGGGCTTGAGCGTTTTCGATCGAGGCGAGGGCTGTTACCTCTACGACGAGGAAGGTCGGGCTTATCTGGATGCGTTGTCGGGGGGAGCTTTCGTCACCAACATCGGTCACGGGCGCAAGGAGGTTGCCGATGCATATGCGCAACAAGCTGCCAGGCTTGCCTATGTGACGCCCTACAATTTCGTGGCCAAGCCAACGGCCGATCTGGCAGTCAAGCTGGCCGAACTTGCGCCGGGGGACCTGAGCAGGGTGTTTTTCGGGTCGGGCGGCACCGACGCGGTGGAGACCGCGCTGAAGGTGGCCAAGCAGTATCACTGGCTCGGCGGAGAGCAGAAGCGGACCAAGGTCATCAGCCGGCGCGGCTCCTATCACGGCTCGTCCTTCTATGCGATGAGCATCACCGGCGCCAGCCATGACTACAACAACAAGATCTTCTCGCCGTTGGTGCCCGGCTGCATCCAGGTTCCGAGCACCAACTACTATCGCTGCGAGTTCGACATGACCGAGGCGCAGTACGGCAAGTTCTGTGCGGACATGGTCGAGCACACGATCGTGCATGAGGGGCCCGAGACGGTGGCGGCGATCATCGCCGAGCCGATTCCGGCGGCGGCCTCGATCTATCTGCCGCCGGAAGGCTACCTCCAGCGCCTGCGCCAGATTGCCGACAAGTACGGCGTGCTGCTGATCATCGATGAAGTCATCAATGGCTTCGGCCGTACCGGGAAGATGTTCGCGTGCGAGCACTGGGGCGTCCAGGGCGACATCATGACGGTGGCGAAGGGGCTGACCAGTGGCTATGCCCCGATGGGAGCGACCATCGTCAGTGAGAAGGTCGCAAGTCGATTCGACAGTGCTGGCGGCCGCGAGTCCGGCCTGAACCACGTGATCAGTTTCGGTGGGCACGCCGCGTCGGCGGCGGCCGCGCTCAAGAATATCGAGATCATGGAGTCCGAAGGCATGGTCGGGAATGCCGCGTCCATGGGCGAATACTTGTTGGAGGGACTCGACGCGCTTCGTAAGTATCCGATCGTCGGCGACGTGCGTGGGAAGGGCTTGTTGGCGGCGGTGGAGCTGGTCCGGGACAAGGCCCGGCGCCAGCCGTTCGCGCCCTCGGACATGATGCCGGCGAGGGTTACCCGGCACCTGCAGGAGCTGGGCGTACTGGCGCGGACGTTCCAGGTGGTCGAATTCGGCCCGCCGCTGTGCGCGGGGAAGCGGGAAGTTGAACGGATCGTCGACGCCATGGAGCAAACCATCGTCTGGTTCATGAAGGAAACCGGCCTCGGCCATGTGCCGCAGGTGGCGGTGGGTACGCCGCAGATGCAGGCCTGACACAGCTTCCACAGGAATCGAGATGACGACCAGCAAGCAGGTAGTGGTGATCGGCGCGGGCGTGATTGGCTGCGCCATCGCGCTTCAACTGTCCCGGAAGGGCTACCGGACCATCAATGTGGACAGGAACGCGGAGGTGGGCTTCGGCAGCACGAGCAACTCCTGTGCGGTGGTGCGGTTCTCCTATTCTCTGCCTGAAACGGTGATGCTTGCCTATGAGGGCTTCCACTACTGGAAGCATTGGGAGCAGTACGTTGGCGGCACCGACGAGCGGGGGCTGGCGCGCTACACGCAGTGCGGCCATCTGATGCTGCGCACGGATGCATCCGATCGAACCCAGGTGCTGGAGTTCTACCGCGAGTTCGGCATTCCATTCGCGGAATGGGACGTGGCGGCCATACGCCATCGCCTGCCGTTGTACGACACGCGGGCGCTTGGGCCGGCCGTTTCCGTTGACGACCCGGCCTTCTTCGACGAACCTGCCGGCGACAGGCAGATTCATGGCGGTGTCTTCACACCGGAGGCCGGCTATGTCGGCGATCCGCAATTGGCGACGCACAACCTCCGGCGTGCGACCGAAGCGCTGGGAGGAAGCTTCGTGCTGGGCAAGCGGGTGACGGCGGTCCTGCGTGCCGGCGATGCGGTGGCCGGCGTGGAACTGGAGGACGGCACGAAAATCGACGCGGACATCGTCGTCAATGCGGCGGGCCCGCATTCGTTCGTCATCAACAAGCTCGCGGGGGTCGATGGTGGCATGTCCATCGGCACGCGTGCCTTGCGCCGCGAGGTGCATCACCTGCCCAGTCCGCCCGATTTCGATTTCGGCCACTACGGCGTGATGACGTCCGATGGTGACCTGCAGCAGTACTTCAGGCCGGAAACCGGCAACAAGGTCACGGTGGGGTCGGGCGATCCGGCATGCGACCCGCTGACCTGGGTGGATGATCCGGACGACTTCAATAGCGAATTCACCGAGCAGCAGTGGAAGACCCAGGTCTACCGGGCGGCGCGCCGGATTCCAGGTCTTCCGATTCCGAGCAAGGCGCAGGGCGTGGTCTCGCTGTACGACGTGTCCGACGATTGGGTGCCGCTCTACGACAAATCCGATTTGAGGGGCTTCTACATGGCGGTCGGCACCAGCGGACACCAGTTCAAGAACGCCGGTGTCGTGGGCGATCTGATGTCGGAACTGATCGATGCCTGCGAGCAGGGTCTGGACCACGATGAGTCACCGCTGACGTTCACGTGCCGCCATACCGGGTATCGGATCGATACCGGGGTGTTCTCGCGGCGGCGCGCGATCAACAGGGAAAGCAGCTTCTCGGTACGTGGCTGAGCCACCGGCCCTTCAGCCGTCTACCGGATGCGCTGGGCCGCTGAGCAGGCGCTGGTAGAACACCAGGTCCAGCCAGCGGCCGAACTTGAAGCCGGCGTGGTGGATCACGCCGGCACGCTCGAAGCCCAGCGATTCGTGCAGCGCGATGCTGGCGGTGTTGCCCAGGTCGATGCCGCCGACCAGGGTATGGATCTGGCGCCGTTCGGCCTCGGCAACGATCAGCGCCAGCAGCCTTCGTCCCAGGCCCTTGCCACGATGCGCAGGGGCGACGTAGACCGAGTGCTCCATCGTGTACTTGTTGGCCGGTCGCGGGCGGAATGGAGCGTAGCTGGCGAAACCAAGCAACTCGCCGGCATCGTCCTCCAGTCCGATCACCGGATGCCCGTTGGCCTGCTTGTCGGCGAACCAGGCGGTCATCGCGCTGCGTGGCCGCGGTGCGTAGTCGTACAGCGCGGTGGAGTGGACGATGGCGTCGTTGAAGATTGCCAGGATCGCATCCGCATGGCGTTCTTCGGTGCAATCGACCTGATACATGGGGGACCGAGGCATGGAGGAGGCCGCGAATCTAGCATGCATGCCTCGTCAGCGCTTGCGCCTCACATGATGCGTTCAACCTCGGCGATGGAACCGATCGGGCTGCCCACTGGTCCGTCCTGCGACGGAGCCGCTTTCAGGGTGATCGAGCGGATGGCGTCGGTGACGCCATCCAGCGGAACGTCCACGGCCAGCCGCTGGAACGTGTCACGGCTGTTGTAGCCCGAGCTATCCTTGGGGTAGGCGTTGTACATGGTCAGCAGTTCTTTGCAGGCGGCCGTCAACGCGGTGCTGCTGCCGCGGGCCAGCGCCTTGCCGATCTGGTCGAAGCTGTGCAGGCAGTCGGATAGCCAGTGCAGGTCGTAGCGAGCCTTGCCGGACTCCGGCGCCTGGTGGCCGCGGGAGAAGGCGCTGTAGTGCCGGATCGCCCTGGCCACGCGTGCGACGTGTTCGAAGATCGTGCCGATTTCCGCGGAGATGTCGAGCCCGTCCACCATGATCATCGGAATGGGCTGTTCGGTGGACGTCTGTGCTTCGGTGGACTGCTTCAGGTCCAAGTATTTGCGCTGCAGTGCCTCGAATTCTCTGGCAATGTCGGTGGCCTTTGCGTTCAGTTGCGATAGCGCGCTCCGGTACCGCGCGATCATTTCCTGCGCATTGGCATGTTCACGGCGTTCGCGGTGGAGATTCTTGCGATGAACGATGGCCACTACTGTCGCGATGACGGCCCAGGCTGAGACGGCAGCGGCGGGATAGGGGAGGATGGACATGGCGAGTCGTCGAAGGGATGCATTGGATGTCGACCCCGCAGTGATGGTCTTGAGACCCTTCGCGCCGATGTGTGACGGGGTTGGCCTATCGGATTGGCCGCAGGCTTCGATCGCCTGGGCAGGTGATCGGTAGAGGCGACGTCAGGAGCCGTCGTGGCGATCGTCTTCCCCCAGACGGACCGCCACTTGCCGCCCGGTCGGCTCCGGTCGTGGTGTTCGCAACGGTGGCCTGTTCGCTGCCACTCTCGTCCTCGGCCCTCGGCCCTCGGCCCTCGGTCCTCGGCGGTGGCCGGAGACGGATGAGCCGCAGGCCCGCGCGGGAGATCAGGCCAGTAGCGAGATCAGTGCGCCGACAGTGCCGATGGCGGCCAGTCCACGGCCGGCCGAATAAGAGGCATTGCGCTCATCTTCGGGCACCGTGACGGTGGGGTCGTCCAGGCCGAGTGCGCCGCTGGCGAAGCTGCCGATGCTGGAGACCACCGAGCCTCCGTCACGCTGCTTGCCGGTGTCGGTGTCCACCTTGCTGCTGTCGCGGGCGTCCGTGGCTGCATCCTTGGTGCTGGAAGCGGCCTGGGCAGTGCCGGCCGTGGCCGGGCGGCTGCCGTAGTAGGCGCCGGGAATGGTGGGACTGGTGATACTGCTGATGCCCATGGCGTGGTTCTCGATCATCAACCAATAAAGACTGCCAGGGGTATCGGCGCGCGGGTGGCGGACTTGAGGTATCGAGTAGGGACCGACGGCGGGTGCTCTGGGCCTTGCCCAGGCAAGCCCTGCTGGCGCCGCGCTTTGCGGCAGGTGTTCAGCAGGGTGTACTGGTACCCGCTCATACGATGCTTCAGGCACGAAAAACCCGCCAGTCCGAAGCCGAGAGGGGAGGGGAGCAAACGGTCTTCTGGTGGACTGGCGGGTCGGGATCGATTGTGGGCAAACATTTTGTGCTTTGCAACACGCGCTCAGTCAGCGCCAGCAGGCGGCGCTGTCGAGGCCGGACTGTCGCCGTTCGGCGTGGCGGGGGTGGGGGAAACGGGGCTGGTGCGTACCTGGGTGGCATGCAGCTGGGCCTTCAGCGATTCAATCTCGGTGCGCAGGGCCTGGATCTCCTCGCGATCGGGCAATTGCAAGGTATGCAGCACGTTCTTCACGCGTTCGTCGAAGGCCTTGCCGAGCCGCTGCCAGTTCTCGCTGGCTTTCTCGCGGGCCTGGTCGAACCGGGTTTCGGCACGGTCGCGCGCCGTCTCGACGCCGGCTTCGGACTGGCGCCGGTTCTCGCTCTGGTAGGACTCTCCTTCCTTAACCAGCGATTCGAACAGACGGGTACCTTCGCTTTGTGCGCGGTTGAGCGCACCCAGCCCGGCCAGCCATACCTGCTCGGCTGATTTCCCGAGCCTGCTCGAGAACCGGCTGGCCTGCGCCTGGATGCCGTCTTCTTCGGCCTGGGGATCTTGGTTCCGGTTCGTCGTGGTCATGGCGAAGGACTCCTGGTAGGACGATGGAAGTCTCTACGCTACCGCCGATGGCGCATTGCCCGGGTGAAGTTCATGTTATCCGGGCTGGCTGTCCAGCGGGGGCAGCCAGCTCGGCCGGGGCTCTCCCTGCATGGTGCCGGCGCAGCAAGCCCGGCTTCGCCTGGCAACGATTCAGTTTCGCAGCTTTTCAGACAGCACCCGGCGGATCTCCGTCTCGACCATGCCCTGCATCGCCGAGAGCAGGAAGCCCAGGGTCGCAGTGACCCGGACCTGTCCGGGCAACAGCTCGATCGCGCCGTCCACGCCGGAGCCGGAGAAGTCCAGGCGGTCGCCGTTCCAGCTCGAACGCATGCCGAAGCGCTGGTCGAGCTTGCGCGCGGCCTCATCGATCGCAGCGTGGGCCTGTTCGGGGTTGAGGGCGTGGTCTTGACGGATGTCGATACTGGACATGGGCATGCTTGGCTGATTGAGCCGTGCATTGTGCCAGCTTCGCCGCACGATGCTTCTGGCCGAAGGGGCAACCTGCTAGTCTGGGCCGGTGCACGATCTGCAAGTTCATTTCACTCACCGGCAGCAGCCGGATCATCCCCTCAAGCCGGGTGTCCATCGGGTCGTCCGCGATGCCACTGGTGGCATCCAGTTGGTCGAGGACGCCCCGGGTGCGCAGCTGCTCGCGCAGTTCTGCCTGGATCGGCGTGGCCTGTGGTTGCGGGTCGTCAACGGCATGCGCGGCATCCATGTGAACGGCCGGCCAGTCCGGCGCATGGCGCTGCTGCGTGCCGGCGATGCGGTGTACGTCGATGGCGTGGAGATGCTGCTGCGCGGCGCCGTGGTGCCGGCCCATCGTCTTCCCGAGCCTGGACGCGTCGGCGACCCTCCTGATCCGGGCATCCTGTTGCGTGGTGTTGGCGGGCCGCATCATGGCCGCAGCTTCATCCTGCATCCGCCGCGTGTGATCGGCCGCGATCCGGCCGCGGACATCGTCGTCGACGATCCGGCGTTCGCCTTGCGCCATGCCAGCATCGAACTGCACGATGGCAAGGTGCTGCTGCGTGATCTCGGCTCGGAGGAGGGCAGCCTGGTGAACGGTGTCCAGGTGCGCGATTGCTGGCTGCAGCCCGGCGACCAGGTTGTTTTCGATGCGCGCCATCGGTTCGTGCTGGAAGTGCCGTTGCAGCCGCAGGCGGCTGCTGGGCAGGGCGAGTCGATGCTGCCGGCGCCGGGCCGGGTTCAGGTCGTGCCTGGGCGGCCGGTCGAGGTTGCGCGCTGGCCGTGGTTGCTGTTGAGCGCACTGCTGTTGGCCGCCGCGCTCAGCGCACTGCTGTGGTTTGGCGCGCGCTGAGCCACTTCCAGCCGCGCCAGCCCAGCAGCAGTGCCAGGGTCGCCGCGTACAGCGCCGGCTCGCGGATGTCCGATTTCACCAGCCACCAGAAGTGCAGCACCGCGAGCAGGCCGATCGCGTAGATCAGCCTGTGCAGCCGTCCCCAGTTGCGCTTGAGCCGGCGCATCCAGCCCTGGGTCGAGGTGAGCGCCAGCGGCACCAGCAGCAGCCAGGCGGCGACGCCGACGGTGATGTAGGGGCGCTTGAAGATCTCCTCGAAGATCTGAGTCCAGTAGCCGCGCAGGTCCAGCGCGAGATAGGCCGCCAGGTGCAGCGTCGCGTAGAAGAAGGCGTACAGCCCGAGCATGCGGCGGAAGCGGACCAGGACCGGCTGCCCGGTCAGTTGCCGCAGCGGGCTCAGCGCCAGCGCGACCAGCAGCAGTCGCAAGGCCCACAACCCGGTGCGATGTTCGATCTCGGCCACCGGGTCGGCGCCGAGCGCGTCGCTGCCGGTCTTCCACACCTGCCAGAACTCCCAGGCCAGCCAGGCGAACGGGGCCAGCGCGAGGGCGTGGACGAGGGTCTTGGCGAGGACCAGACCAGCGGATGGGCGCATAGGGAATCCTGTGGGAGCGAGGAGTGCGATCAGAACCATCGCTTCAAATCCATTCCCGCGTACATCGACGCGACCTGCTCGGCATAGCCGTTGAACGGTCGGGTCGGGACGCGCTCGGCGAACAGCTTGCTGGCGCTGCCGGCGATGCGGCGCTCGGTCTTCTGGCTCCAGCGTGGATGATCCACCGCGGGGTTGACGTTGGAGAAGAAACCATACTCGTTCGGCTGCAGCGCGTTCCAGGCGGTTGGCGGCATCCGCTCGACGAAGCGGATCTCCACGATCGACTTGATGCTCTTGAAGCCGTACTTCCACGGTACCACCAGCCGCACCGGCGCGCCGTTCTGCTGCGGTAGCGGCTTGCCGTACAGGCCGGTGGCGAGCAGCGCCAGCGGGTGCATAGCCTCGTCGATGCGCAGGCCCTCGCGGTACGGCCAGTCGATCGAGCGGTAGCGCTGGCCCGGCATCTGCCGCGGGTCGAGCAGGGTGGTGAAGGCGACGTACTTCGCCTTCGAGGTCGGGCCGAAGCGCTTGAGTACCTCGGCCAGCGGTACCCCCAGCCAGGGGATCACCATCGACCAGCCTTCCACGCAGCGCAGCCGGTAGGTGCGCTCCTGCGGTGCCAGGCCCTTGAGCAGGTCGTCCAGCGAGATCATGCCGGGCTTGTCGCAGTAGCCGCCGACGTTGATCGACCATGGCTCGGTCTGCAAGGTCCTGGCGGCCCGGGCCGGATCGGCCTTGTCGGTGCTGAACTCGTAGAAGTTGTTGTAGCCGGTGACGTCCTCGTAGCGGGTCAGCGCTTCCTGGGTGCCGAAGCCGCTGCGGGCCTGCTCGGGCGTCGGCGCGCGTGCCGGCGGCGGGGGCGGCGGGTCCGCGTCGG
Source organism: Pseudomonas sp. (assembly GCA_047607345.1). Classification (GTDB taxonomy): domain Bacteria; phylum Pseudomonadota; class Gammaproteobacteria; order Xanthomonadales; family Xanthomonadaceae; genus Pseudomonas_S. Next base: position 75,922 of record JASGDF010000096.1, read on the forward strand.
CGCAGCCGGAAAGCCCCAGCGCCGGGGCCAGCCCGAGCATCTGGACCAGGCGCCGGCGGTCACGGTAGACCGACTCGGCAGTGATGGTTTCACCCGGGGCAAGCCGGAGGGCGTCGCGCAAGGACATCGCAGGCTCCTGGGGGCGTTCGTCCGCTCGAGCCCCGGGCGGACAGCGGAAGTTCGCGGGATTGAAACGCATCGACCGTATGCGCCGCGCGAATGGGTGCAGTTGCAACCGTTCGCCGCCGGTGCCAGGGCGGGTGCGCTGCGGCATACTAGGGGTCTTGCCTCGAAGGTGTGACATGACACGCGCGTTCAATTTCAGTGCCGGCCCCGCGACGTTGCCGGAATCGGTCCTGCGCCAGGCGCAGGCGGAGATGTTGGAATGGAACGGCGTGGGCGCGTCGGTGGTCGAAATCAGCCACCGCAGTGCCGATTTCATTGCGGTCGCGGCGGCCGCCGAGGCCGACCTGCGCACTTTGCTGTCGATCCCCGATGGCTATGCGGTGCTGTTCATGGGCGGGGGCGCGACCACCCAGCAGGCCCTGCTCGCGCTCAACTTCGCCGCGCCGGGCCAGGTGGCTGACTACGTCGTCACCGGTCACTGGAGCAAGACCGCGATCAAGCAGGCCAGGCCCTATGTGGCGGTCAACGTCGCGGCCGATGCCGAGTCCGGTGGCTTTCGCGATATCCCGGCGCGCGCCGGCTGGCGGCTTTCCGCTGACGCCGCCTACGTCCACATCACCGCCAACGAGACCATCCACGGCGTGGAATACCGCGAGGTGCCGGACGTGGGCGCGGTGCCGCTGTTCGCCGATTTCAGCTCCTCGATTGCCTCCGAACCGCTCGATGTGGCGAAGTACGGTTTGATCTACGCCGGCGCGCAGAAGAACCTGGGGCCGGTCGGGATCACCGTGGTGATCGTGCGCCGCGACCTGCTGGAGCGCGCCGGCCAGCCGCGCGCGGACATCTTCACCTATGCCTCGCACGCCGCGCGCGACTCGATGCTCAACACCCCCCCGACCTGGAATTGGTATCTGCTTGGCCTGACCGTGAAGTGGATGCTGGAGCAGGGCGGCGTGGCCGAGTTCGCGCGCCGTAATGCCGCCAAGGCCGGCCTGGTCTATGCGGCGATCGACGGCTCCGGCGGCTTCTACCGCAACGAGGTGGCGCCGGCGGCGCGCTCGCGGATGAACATCCCGTTCTTCCTGGCGGACGCCGAACTGGACGCGCGCTTCGTCGCCGAAGCCAAGGCCGCCGGCCTGCTGGCGCTGAAGGGCCACAAGGCGGTCGGCGGTATTCGCGCTTCGCTCTACAACGCGTTGCCGCTGGCGGCCGCCGAGACGCTGGTCGCATTCATGCGCGACTTCCAGCAGCGCCACGGCTGAGCGCCGGCGTGACCGTCGTTCCCGCGCAGGCGGGAACCCTGCGACTTGTTCCCGGTGGACGGCAAGTCGCTGGATCCCCGCCTTCGCGGGGATGACGGAAGACAAGCATCCCCGCAAGCGACAGCGCCGTTCGCCGAGCAACGGCCGGAGGAAAAAACCAAGATGCCCGCCAAGCCCGTCAAGTCCCGCAAGACGCCATCCGTCCCGGCCCCCGCCCCGGCACTGGCCGACGTGCGCGCCAAGATCGACGAGATCGACCGCACTATCCAGTCGCTGATCGCCGAGCGCGCAAACTTCGCCCACCAGGTCGGCAAGGCCAAGGGCAAGCTCGCCGCGGCGGTGGACTACTACCGTCCCGAGCGCGAGGCGCAGGTGCTGCGGATGGTGGTGGATCGCAACCAGGGCCCGCTGTCCGACGAAGTGCTGGTACATGTGTTCCGCGAGATCATGTCGGCCTGCCTGGCCCAGCAGGAGCCGTTGAAGATCGGCTACCTCGGCCCGGAGGGCACCTTCAGCCAGCAGGCGGTGCTCAAGCACTTCGGCCGCTCGGCGGCCGGCATCCCGATGGCGACGATCGAGGAGGTGTTCCAGGAGGTCGAGAGCGGCAATGCCGATTTCGGCGTGGTGCCGGTGGAGAACTCCGGGCAGGGCACGATCCAGGTCACGCTGGACATGTTCCTGACCTCCAACTTGAAGATCTGCGGCGAGACCGAGCTGCGCGTGCGCCAGTACCTGATGTCGCGCAGCGGCCGGATCGAGGACATCGAGCGCATCTACGCGCACCCGCAGTCGTTCGCGCAGACCGCCGGCTGGCTGCGCGCCAACCTGCCCAAGGTCGAGAAGATCGCGGTGTCGAGCAATGCAGAGGGCGCCCGCCGCGCCCGCAGCGCCGAGGACGCCGCCTCGATCGGTGGCGAGAGCGCCGCGCATGTGTATGGCTTGAAGAAGGTCATCATGCAGCCGATCGAGGACGACGACGACAACACCACGCGCTTCCTGGTGATCGGGCGCAAGATCTTCCCGCCGTCCGGGCACGACCGCACCTCGATCCTGGTGTTCATCCACGACAAGCCCGGCGCGTTGTTCGACGTGCTCAGCCCGTTCGCGCGCCACGGCATCAGCATGAACCGGATCGAGTCGCGGCCCTCGCACCAGGCCAAGTGGGAGTACGGGTTCTTCATCGACCTGGCCGGGCACATCGAGGACGAGGCGATGAAGGCGGCGCTGGCCGAGCTGAAGGCGCATTCGGCGCAGATCAAGGTGCTGGGTTCCTACCCGGTGGCGGTGCCCTGACCCCGGGCCCGGCTTCTCCGTAGGAGCGACTTCAGTCGCGATGGAGCTTTCCCGGTAAAGCCCCATCGCGACTGAAGTCGCTCCTACGGAAGCCGGAGCCACGCGGCGCTCGGCGACGGTGACATCGAAGGCAACAGCAACGGCGGCCATGGCCGCGGCAATCGGAACGACAATGACCAGTTCGCAATCCTGGAATGCACACAAGGGCACGGCGCTGCACGGCACGCTGGCCATCCCCGGCGACAAGTCGGTCTCGCACCGCGCGGTGATGTTCGCCGCGCTCGCTGACGGCACCTCGCGCATCGACGGCTTCCTCGAAGGCGAGGACACCCGTTCCACCGCGGCGATCTTCTCGCAGCTCGGCGTGCGCATCGAGACGCCCTCGCCGTCGCAGCGCATCGTGCACGGCGTCGGCGTGGATGGACTGAAGCCGCCGCAACAGGCACTGGACTGCGGCAACGCCGGTACCGGCATGCGCCTGCTCGCCGGCCTGCTGGCCGCTCAGCCGTTCGACAGCGTGCTGGTCGGCGACGAGTCGCTGTCGCGGCGGCCGATGCGCCGGGTCACCGGCCCGCTGGCGCTGATGGGCGCCAAGATCGACACACGCCCCGACGGCACCCCGCCGCTGCACATCCACGGCGGCCAGGCGCTGGCCGGGATCGACTTCGCCTCGCCGGTGGCCAGCGCCCAGGTCAAGTCCTGCGTGCTGCTTGCCGGCCTGTACGCGCAGGGCGAAACCGCCGTGCGCGAGCCGCACCCGACTCGCGACTACACCGAGCGCATGCTGTCGGCGTTCGGCGTCGAGATCGAGTTCTCGCCCGGCTACGCCAAGCTGCGCGGCGGCCAGCGTCTGCGCGCGACCGACATCGCGGTGCCGGCCGATTTCTCCTCGGCCGCGTTCTTCCTGGTCGCCGCCAGCGTGGTGCCGGGCTCGGACGTGACCTTGAAGTCGGTCGGCCTCAACCCGCGTCGCACCGGCCTGCTGGCCGCGCTGCGCCTGATGGGCGCCGACATCGAGGCGCTGAACCATGGCGAGCATGGCGGCGAGCCGGTCGCCGACCTGCGGGTGCGCTACTCTCCGCTGCAGGGCGCGCGTATCCCCGAGGCGCTGGTGCCTGACATGATCGACGAATTCCCGGCGCTGTTCGTGGCCGCCGCGGCGGCCGTGGGCCGGACCGTGGTCAGCGGCGCGGCCGAGCTGCGGGTCAAGGAATCCGACCGCCTCGCGGCGATGGCGACCGGGCTGCGCACGCTGGGCGTGCAGGTGGACGAAACCCCGGATGGCGCGACCATCCATGGCGGCGCCGCGCTTGGCGGCGGCACCATCGAAAGCCATGGCGACCACAGGATCGCCATGGCCTTCGCGATCGCCGGACAGCTCTCGACCGGCGAGGTCAGGATCGAGGACGTCGCCAACGTGGCGACCTCGTTCCCAGGCTTCGACACTCTCGCGCGCGGCGCCGGCTTCGGGCTGGGCAACGGCTGAAACCCCTAAAACGTCGTCCCCGCGAAGGCGGGGACGCGGGGACCCAGCGACTTCCACGTGTGAAGTAGACGTCGCTGGATTCCCGCCTGCGGGGGGACGATCTGCCGGCTTCTTACTGCTGCGCCTTGAAATCGACCGGCAGCTGCACCGTGCTGGCCACGGCGCGGCCGTCGCGGATCGCCGGCTCGAAGCGCCAGCCGCGTACAGCCTTGAGTACCGCGCGATCCAGGTCACGATCACGCATGCCCTTGCGCTCGATGATCGTGGCGTCGCTGACCTGGCCGCGCGGGTCGATGCTGATACGCGCCACCACGCTGCCTTCGACGCCCGCGCGCAGCGCGCGCGGCGGATAGACCGGCAGCGCGTTGCCGGCCAGCGGACGGGCCTCGCGGTTGCGTATTGCCGAGGCACTGCGCTGGGGCTGCTTCACCATCGCCGGTGACTTGCTCTGCGCCGGCTGCGGGATCACCTCGCTTGCCGGAGGCGTCGCCGGCGCGGCATCGACGACCGGCTGCTGCCTGTCGCTGCTGCGGAGCCACCACCACGCCGACGCTGCGATCAGCAACAGGATCAGCAGGCTCCACAGCAACGAGGAACTGCGCTGGTCGGCCGCGCCGTCGTGCTGGTGGTGGAAATCGTGCTCGTGGGTCGGGGACATGGACATGCTCAACCTCCTGCGTCGTTGGACGTGGCCAGTCTTGCCCCGCTCAGGCGTGGAACGTGTCAGTTTCGAGTGAACGAGGCGATTGCGCCGTTGTCGGGATTCAGCTTACTGACCCGGTTTGAAATCGAAGGGAATCTCGATGCTGCCCGGCACGGGCTGGCCATTGCGCTGCGCCGGCCGGAAATGCCAGTCGCGCACCGCATCCATTGCGGCGCGGTCGAGATCGCGCGAGCCGCTGCGCTGGATCAGGGTCACTCCGCCAGGTACGCCGCTGGCATCCACGTCGACACGCACCACGACAGTGCCACTATCGCCACGGCGCAATGCCGCGGCCGGGTAGGCGGGGGCGGGCATCTGGCCCTGGATCGGCAGTGGCGAATCGTCCTGCGCGGCGGACGCGGCCGTCGTGGGAGCTGCCGAAGCCGCCGCGACGGCCGTATCCGATGTTGCCGATGCCGCTGCCGGGGTGGTTTCCAGCAGCGTGGGCGCCTCGTCCTCGGCGGGTGCCTCGGCCGGCTTGGCATTGGGCATGTCCGCGGCACCGTCGTCGCCCGCTGCCAGCGGCGCCGGCAGCGGCGCGAGTGGACCGGCGGGCTGGCTTGCGACCTGGAGCGGGGGTGCGGAGGCGTCGCCCTTGCGAGCGACCAGCCACACCAGTACGAAGCACAACACGCCGATGCCGAAGGCGATGCCGGCGATCTTCCAGGTCTGGCGGGGCAGGCGGAGCGTGAAACGCGGGGCAGGGGAGCGGGAGGAGGTGGGCATGGAGTCACCAGGCAGGACCGCCGGATTCTGTCACAGCACAAATGAATCGGGCGGCAGAACGGCGCGCGACAGGCGATAATCGCGTTCTGTCCTGAGAAGAAACGCCCCCCATGCTCGATCCGGTCCTGCTCCGCCAACAGCCCGCTGAAATCGCCGAACGCCTGCATGTCACGCGCGGCTTCGTGCTCGACACTGCACGGCTGGAGGTGCTGGAGAGCGAACGCAAGCGCATCCAGGTGCGTACCCAGGAGTTGCAGGCGTTGCGCAACAGCAAGTCCAAGGCGATCGGCCAGGCCAAGGCCAAGGGCGAGGATGTCTCGGCGATCATGCTCGAAGTGGCCGCGTTCGGCGACGAGTTGAAGGCCTCGGAGGTCGAACTGGAGCGTATCCGCGGCGAGTTGGAAGCCGTCGCGCTGGGTGTCCCGAACCTGCCCGCCGAGGATGTGCCGGCAGGCAAGGATGAGGCTGACAACGTCGAAGTCTCGCGCTGGGGCACGCCCCGCGTATTCGACTTCGTGGTCAAGGACCATGTGGAACTGGGGGCCCGCAACGGCTGGCTTGACGGCGAGACCGCCGCCAAGCTGTCCGGTGCGCGCTTCACGGTGTTGCGTGGTCCGGTCGCGCGGCTGCACCGGGCGCTGGCGCAGTTCATGCTGGATCTTCACACCGGCGAACACGGCTACGAGGAGACCAATGTCCCGGTCATCGTCAACGCCGAGAGTCTGTTTGGTACCAGTCAGCTGCCCAAGTTCGAGGAGGACATGTTCGCCACCCAGCTGGGCGAGCATCGCCGCTACCTGATCTCGACCTCGGAGATCTCGCTGACCAACATCGTGCGCGACGAGATCGTCGAGGCCGAGCGGCTGCCGCTGCGCATGACCGCGCACTCGCTGTGCTTCCGTTCCGAGGCCGGTAGCGGTGGGCGCGACACCCGCGGCATGATCCGCCAGCACCAGTTCGAGAAGGTCGAGATGGTCAGCATCTGCGAGGCCGGGCAGAGCGCCGCCGAGCACGAGCGCATGACCCGCTGTGCGGAAACCGTGCTGGAAAAGCTCGGCCTGCCGTACCGCAAGGTGCTGCTGTGCAGCGGCGACATGGGCTTCTCCGCGCGCAAGACCTATGACCTGGAAGTGTGGCTGCCCTCGCAGGACACCTACCGCGAAATCTCTTCGTGTTCCAACTGCGGAGACTTCCAGGCCCGGCGCATGCAGGCGCGTTGGCGCAACCCGGCCACAGGCAAGCCGGAGCTGGTGCATACCCTCAACGGCTCGGGCGTGGCGGTTGGCCGCGCGATGATCGCGGTGATGGAGAACTACCAGAATGCCGATGGCTCGATCACGGTGCCCGAGGTGCTGCGCGCGTACATGGGCGGCGCCGAGCGGATCGGCTGAGCCCGCTTTTCGTAGGAGCGACTTCAGTCGCGATGAGGCTTCCCCGGGAAAGCCCCATGAGCGCCGTCACCGGCCTGACGCCGCACGCCTGGCAGCTGAATCGGCGGATCAATCGTGCGCGCCTGCTGCTGCGCGAGGGCGTCGGGCTGGCCGAGGTCGCCTACCGGCTGGGTTTCGCCGACCAGAGCCATTTCCAGCGGGTATTCAAGGCGCACGCCGGAGCGATGCCGGGCCGCTATCGCGGCTGAGGCGATGGCCGCGTTGGTCGCCACGATGCTGGCGCGGACGCTGGCCACCTGAACGACGACGGTCCCGCAGTGCGGGGCCGTCGGAAAGGTGCCGGCGCGGAAACTCAGGTCGCGATTGCGGCCAGCGCGCCGGAGATCGCGTCGGCACGGTGCTGCGGCGAGTGGGCCACGCCCTCGGCGCGCACGAAACTGACGTCGCTGATGCCGAGGAAGCCGAACAGCTGGCGCAGGTAGGGTTCCTGGAAATCGGTCGGGGCATCGGTGTGGATGCCGCCGCGGCCGCTGGCGATGATCACTCGTTTGCCGCCGACCAGGCCTTCCGCGCCGTTCTCGGTGAAGCGGAAAGTGCGTTCGGCCACCGCGATCCGATCGATCCACGCGCGCAGCGTGGACGGCACCGAGAAGTTGTACATCGGCGCGCCGATCACGATCACGTCGGCGCCCAGGAACTGCTCCAGCGTTTGCTCGGCGAGCGCGACCTCGGCCGGGTCGGTCTTGGCCAGCGACTGCGCGGTCAGGTGTGGTATCGGGGTGGCGTCCAGGTCCAGGTACTCGACCTCGATGCCCGGGTGCAGGGTCTGCTGGCGAGCGACGATCGCCGCGGACAGTTCGCGGGTCACCGAATGGCCGCCGAGCGCGCTGGACGCGCTGGAATCGATATGGAGCAGTTTCATTGCAATCGACCTCGTAGGTGGGAAAGCGGCGGGCCGCCGCAGCTCGCGACAAGATGGATCGTTGCCTTGATGGAATAAATTGGTTTTAATGTCACGTATCGTTCCATCGGTGGCGTCATCATGCACGACCTGAATGATCTGTACTACTTCGCGATGGTGGTCGATCACGGTGGCTTCGCCGCGGCGGAACGCGCGCTGGGCATTCCCAAGTCGCGCCTGAGCCGGCGCATCAGCCAGCTGGAAACCGACCTGGGCGTGCGCCTGCTGCAACGCTCGACCCGGCGCTTCGCGGTCACCGACGTCGGCACCAGCGTGCACCGCCACGCCCAGACCATGCTGGCCGAGGCCCAGGCCGCGCGCGAGGTGGTGGACCGTCTCAGCGCCGAGCCGCGCGGGTTGGTGAGGGTCAGCGTGCCGGTGTCGCTGGCGCAGATCCAGCTGCCCAGGCTACTGCCGGAATTCCTCAACAAGTATCCGAAGGTGCGGCTGCAGCTGAACATCAGCAACCGCCGCGTCGACGTGATCAACGAGGGCTACGACGTCTCGTTGCGCGTACGCTCGCGGCTGGACGACGATGGCAGTCTGGTGATGCGCAGCTTCGGCCAGGTGCAGGAGCTGTTGATTGCCAGTCCGAAGTACCTCGATCGCGCCGGGCGTCCGAAAACTCCGGAGGACCTGGCTCATCACACCACGATGAGCATCAGCGAGGACGAGGTGCACCAGCGCTGGGAGCTGCACGGCCCGAACGGCGAGGTGCGCCGGGTCGATCTGCAGCCGCGCGTGGCCGGCTTCGACTTCCCGTTGTTGCAGGCGATGGCCCGCGACGGCTTCGGCATCACGATGTTGCCGGAGACTGTCTGCGCCGAGGCCGTGCGCGCTGGCGAGCTCGAAGTGGTGCTGCCGGACTGGTCGTTGCCGCAGGGCATCTGTCATGCCGTGTTCGCCTCGCGCCGTGGTTTGCTGCCCGCGGTGCGGATGTTCATCGACTTCCTTGCCGAGCGTCTGCCGCGCGAGATCGAGCGCTCGCGCCTGGACTGCGGCGGCAACTGCGAGGAAGTGAAGGCCAAGCTCAAGCAGGCCAGCGAGCACCGTCTGCTGGCGGCGGAGGTCGACTGAGCAAATCCATGGCGGGCGTGCGAGAATGCCCGCCCGGCGGAGGTCCTGGATGCCGTGCGATGCGGTGTCTGCCGCAGCCGGCGCGGTTAGCGGATGCGGCACGAACGGAGAGATGGCCGAGCGGTTTAAGGCACCGGTCTTGAAAACCGGCGAAGGGTCAAACCTTCCGTGGGTTCGAATCCCACTCTCTCCGCCAACCCGGTCCAACGACGCTCCTCGGGATTGTCGTAGCCCAGCCGCCTTCCCCCGGGCGGTTGAAAGCGATCGATGGAACGTCGCCCCCGATGGCAGGCTTTCCCGCATCAGTTACTTGGCAATCACCGCCGTCCCCGAAGGCACCATGTAGCACGCCTGTGCCTTCGCGCAGGCCTCGGCATTGATCTCGGCGATCTGGCTGGCCAGGTATTGCTCGGGCGTCAGGCCCATGCGGTTGCGGTAGGCGTTGTCGGCGTCGGCCTTGGCGACTTGTTCCTGTTCGCGCTGGCGTTCGGCGTTGGTGGCTTCGACCAGGGTCTTGACGCGCTGCTGCTGGGCCGCGGTGAGGTTCATCTGCTGCAGCACGTCCGGGTTGGGGCGGGCGCGGCCCAGGGTGATGTTCTGGATCTCGATCGGCAGGCCCTGCTCCTTGGCCAGTGTGCGCACGTTCTCGGTCACCGCGTCGTCGATCTTCCTGGCGGTGTCCGGGTCGCTCATCATCCGGGTCATGTCGAAGCGCTTGACCTGATCGCGCACGATCGCCGCGTACTGGCTGGCGACGTTGTTCTTGAACCAGTCCGGGCCAAACCGCGACAGCAGCAGTGCAGGGGCGGTGATCCGGTATTGGATCTGGGTGGAGAAGTCCAGCAGGATGTTGTCGCTGGAGGAGAAGTCGTCGAAGGCCACCTGCACGGTCTGCGGGGTGACGTCCACGTAGACCGCCGAGGTGGTCCACCAAGCGTAGGTGCGCCCCGCGTCGCGTACGTCGTCCAGGCGCACGCCGCCCTTGCCGAAGAACACGGGCTTGTCGACCAGCACGGCCTGCTGGCCCGGTTCGGGGGAGACTACGGTGCAGGCACAGAGCAGGTTTGCCATGGCGGCTGCCATCACGGCTTTCTTCATCGATTTTCCCCTATGTGAATAGGCTAGGCTGGCGACCGCCGGAAGGCGAGGCAGGACTGGAAAGCCGCTCGGGAGACGCCGGCTCCAGAATGGCTTGCCGCGTATCTAAATGTATCAAAAAAGCCATCGAACGGCACGAAATGGCGGGTTTCTTGTCGGCAACGGCATGCAATGATCGCATCTCGCTATGGATCATGAATAGGGTAGGGAGGTGCCCGGAAAATGCTGCTTTTCGTTCAGTCGCGCAGTCGCAGCATCGCTCCCGTGGTCTGACGAGGAGCCCCACATGAACACCAAGAAGTCCATTGCCTGGTTGCTGGTCGGCGTCGCATCGTTGTCGGTGGCGGCCCCGGTCTTTGCCCAGGATTATTCCCGCGACGATGATCGTGGCCCGCGCCGCGACCATCGCGACGATGACGGCGGTCCGCGCCGCGATTACCGCGACGAGGGTCCGCGTGATCGCGGCCCGGGCCCGGATCGCGATTGGCATCGCGGCGACCGCTACGACGGTCCGCGCTACGTGGTCGAGGATTACCGCCGCTACGACCTGCCGCCGCCGCCGGACGACCGCCACCGCTGGGTGCGCGACCGCAACGGCGATTTCGTGCTGATCGCGATCACCACCGGCATCATCGCCGACCTGCTGCTGGGCGGCCCGCATCGCTGAGTGGCTTCCGGATCCCCGCTTCGGCGGGGATTCTTTTGGTGCTGCTCGCGTCGGCCACGGACGACATCGCCGTAGGTGCTGGTCGTCGTTGGAGGCGGGCGCTTGTGTGGGAGGGACTTCAGTCCCGACGTCTGGTCGGTGCAGCCGGTCGGCACTGGACTGAGTGCCGTCGGCATGCCGACCGATGCCATTCCCGCGATCACCGCTCCATACGGACAGTGCCATCTTTTTTCCGTTTCCTGGCAGGATCTGTCGCATCGATGCAAGGGCATCCCGGGCTTCCCGGCTGGAACGCTGTAGCGCCATCGGTCGGACGCCATGCCGCTGGCTTTGCCAGGTAGTGGCCCCATCTCGGATGGCATCCCGTCTGGAATGCCGCCGATGATCCCGATTTCCGTGCTCGACCTGGCGCCGGTTTGCGAAGGCAGCGACGCCACGCATGCGTTCGCCAACATGCTCGATCTGGCGCAGCATGCCGAGCGCTGGGGCTACCGGCGCTACTGGCTGGCCGAGCACCACAACATGCCGGGCATCGCCAGCGCGGCGACCGCGGTGCTGATCGGCCACGTTGCCGGCGGGACCCGGACGATCCGCGTCGGCGCCGGCGGCATCATGCTGCCCAACCACGCGCCGCTGCAGGTGGCCGAGCAGTTCGGCACGCTGGCCTCGCTGTATCCGGGGCGCATCGATCTGGGTCTGGGGCGCGCGCCGGGCACCGACCAGCCGACCGCGCGAGCGCTGCGCCGCTATTTCGATGGTGCGGACAGCTTCCCGCAGGACGTGACCGAACTGCTGCGCTACTTCGAGCCAGCTGTCGAAGGGCAGCTGGTGCGCGCAGTGCCCGGGGCGGGCATCGCGGTGCCGGTGTGGCTTCTCGGCTCCAGCCTGTTCAGTGCGCGGCTGGCTGCCGTGCTGGGGTTGCCGTTCGCGTTCGCCTCGCATTTCGCTCCGGATGCGATGGACGAGGCACTGGCGATCTATCGGCGCGATTTCCGGCCTTCGGCGCGGTTGCAGGCGCCCCATGCGCTGCTGGCGCTGAACGTGGTCGCGGCGGATTCGCGGGACCAGGCCAGGCGGCTGTTCACCAGCCAGCAGCAGGCGTTCGTCAACCTCCGGCGTGGGCACCCCGGCAAGATCCCGGTCCCGATCGACGACATCGAGACCTACTGGCAGCCGCACGAAAAATTCGGGGTCGAGAATGCGCTGGCCTGCACGGTGCTGGGCGACCCGAGCGAGGTGGTGCAGGGGCTGGCCGACTTCGCCGCGCGCCATCGTCCGGACGAATTGATGCTGACCGCGAACATCCATGAGCATGCCGCGCGTCTGCGCTCGTTCGAACTGGCGGCGAGGGCCTGGCAGCGGCATCACGGGCAGCCAGCCTGACGGGGAACTGAAGATCGCCACGGTGCGGCTCTCCAGCGGCGGATTCAGCGCAGGTGCGCGAGCCAGCCGCCGAACAGCTCCACCAGTTGGTCCGAGGTGATCCCAAACACGGCCACGCAGATGCCCGCGGCGATCCAGCAGCCCAGCATCAGGGTGCCGTCGCGCTCCAGCAATGCCAGCGCGAACAGCAGCAGGATCACGCCGAACAGGTAGTTGGTGAACGGGATCGGTAGCGACAGCAGCAGGCCGGTGAGTGCGATCAGCGCACCGCTGAACATGCGTGCGGGCAGCGGCGACAGCAGCAGGTCCAGGCGTGGCTTGAGCAGCCGGTCCAGCCAGCGCAGCAAGGGCGCGATCTTGCCCATGAAGCGGCGGGTGGTGCTGCGGCGTGGGCCACGCTCGCCGATGAGGCGTGGCAGCCACGGGTTGCGCATGCCGAACAGCATCTGCAGGCCGATCAGGATCACCAGCGGTCCGCTGACCGCGCCGCCGACGCCCGGGATCGGGATGAAGGCTGGCAGGACCGCCACGAACAGGAACACCCCGAAACCGCTCTGCTGCAGCGTGGCCAGGATGTTGCGAAGGGTCAGTACCGCCTCGTCGTCGCCGATCGTGAAGTGCGCCAGCAACATGCGGATGCCTTCGTTGCGGTAGCGCGGATCCCCCGTGGCCGGCTCATCCGACGATGTCATCGCTGTCCTCTTCCTCCAGGCGGCGCAGCAGCAGCTTGTCGATGCGGGCGCCGTCCAGGTCGACGATCTCGATGCGCCAGCCGGCCCAGTCGAAGTACTCGCCGGCGTGTGGGATACGCCCGAAGTAGTAGATGCACAGGCCGGCCAGCGTGTGGTAGTCGCCTTCCTGCGCGTTCGGCAGCTCGGCGCCGCCCAGTACCTCGCGCAGTTCCTCCACCGGCAGCGAGCCGTCGATCAGCAGCGAGCCGTCCTCGCGGGTCACCACCAGCGCATCCTCGTCGGTGTTTTCCACCGCCTGCAGGCGGCCGACCACCGCGCCCATCAGGTCGCTGATCGTGACCAGGCCGCGGATCTCGCCGTACTCGTCGACCACCAGCGCCATCGACTGCTGCTCCTCGCGGAAGATCTCCAGCAGCTTCATCGCGTGGGTGGACTCGGAGACGAACAGGGTCTCGCGCAGCTGCCCGAACAAGCGGGTGCCACCGTGCTCAAGCTGCGAAACCAGCGACTTCACCTCGAGCACGCCGACGATGTCCTGGTCGTTGTCGCGATAGACCGGGTAGCGCGAGAACTCGTGCTCGCGCATCAGCGCGAGGTTCTTGTCCGGCGCGGCGTTCGCGTCCAGCCAGGCGATCCGGTTGCGCGGCGTCATCAGGCTGTCGGCGGTGCGGTCGCCCAGACGCATGACCCGATTCATCATGTCGCGTTCGTGGCTGTCGATGACCCCGGCCTCGTGGCTCTCGGCCACCAGCATGCGGATCTCCTCCTCGGTCACCGAGGCCGATTCGTCCTTGCCGAGGCCGAGCAGGCGCAGCACCAACCTGGTCGAGCGGGCCAGCACCCAGACGAACGGGGCGCCGATCCGGGCGAGCCACGACATGGGTAGGGCGACAAATCCGGCAAAGGTCTCCGGCCGGGTCAATGCCAAGCGTTTGGGCACCAGTTCGCCGAAGATCAGCGTGATGAAGGTGATCAGGACGATCGCCAGCGCCTTGCCGATGGTCTCGGCGTAGGCCAGCGACGGGATCGCCGCGGCCAGCTGGGCGCCGATCACCTCGCCGATCGCGTCGCCACCCAGCACGCCGGTCAGGATGCCGATCGCGGTGATGCCGATCTGCACCGTGGACAGGAAGTTCTCGGGGTTCTCGGCCAGCGCCAGCGCCCTCTCGGCGCGCTTGCTGGACTGGGCCATCTGCTTGAGCCGGCTCTTGCGCGAGGTCATCAGCGACATCTCCGACATGGCGAAGAAGCCGTTCAGCAGGATCAGGGCGAATACGATGATGAGCAGCTCAAGCACGGGCGTCTTCCCCGGTCGGTGGAGGGGAGGGCGTCGTGAAGCGGTGGCCGGCGCGCGCGGCGCGGCAGGGGAATATAGGGTCGTCGTCCATAGGGTGCGCCCGGGGGCGCAGGGCGAATGTTAGCAAAATCCCGGTCAGCATCGGTCAGTTCCGCGCGGCCCGCCGTGAAGGTGGATATCGTCCGGATACCAGAATGGTCATCCAGCGGTCATAATTCCGCTCCGGTGCCGTCCCTCCGCGACGGCAGGATACTTCTTACGCATGTTCTCCCTGCAGACCATCTTCGGTTCCGGCAAGCAGTTCTACACGTTGTTGAACGAGGCGGCCGAGGCGGCCTACGACAGCACCAAGGCGCTGCATTCGACGATGCGCGATGCCGACCGGCGGCCGGCGCTCGACGCGTTCAAGCTGGCGCGCCTGCGCGAGCGCGCAGCCTCGGACAAGATCGGCCAGGCGCTGGTCGACAGCTTCATGACCCCGATCGAACGCGAGGACATCGAAGCGCTGGGTTCGGCGCTGTACAAGATCCCCAAGCAGGTCGAGAAGTTCGCCGACCGTTACTCGCTGGCGACCCAGCACCTGGCCCATATCGATTTCGCCCCGCGCGCGGCGATGCTGGAGCAGGCCGCCTCGGTGGTGGTGGAGATGGTGCGCGAGCTGCCGGCGATGAACATCGACCGCATGACCGCGCTCAACGACAAGCTGCGGATGCTGGAGAACGAGGCCGACCGGCTGATGCTGGAGCTGTACCGCGACATCTATTCCGGCCGCCTGGACAACCTGCAGATGTTCCTGCTCAAGGAATTCTTTGAAATCCTGGAGAAGGCCATCGACCGTTGCCGCGAGGCCGGCGTGGTGGTCTACCAGATCGTGCTGAAGAATTCCTGATGGCCGGGTCGCGGGTCGCTTGCGTTTCCGGTTGCGGGAACAGGGATGTCGGCCGCGCCGGCGTCTCTGGGTCGTGCCTTCCCGTCCTTCCCGTCCGCCGCTGCGCCGCCGCGCGGCTGGACTCGAGGGGGCAGCCGCGATGCTGAGTCTGGTTCTGGTAGTGATCCTGGCCGCGCTCGTCTTCGAGTTCATCAACGGCTTCCACGACACCGCCAACTCCATCGCCACGGTGGTGGCGACCAAGGTGCTTTCGCCCGGCTGGGCGGTGATGCTGGCCGCGGCGATGAACCTGGTCGGCGCGCTGACCGGCACCGCGGTGGCGCTGACGATCTCCTCCGGCCTGCTCGATACCAACGTGATCGAGGTGACCCCGCAGGTGGTGCTGTGCGCGCTGCTGGGCGGCATCATCTGGAACCTGATCACCTGGTGGAAGGGGCTGCCGTCCTCGTCCTCGCACGCGCTGATCGGCGGTCTGTGTGGCGCTGGCCTGGCCGCCGCTCACAACAACTGGCACGTGCTGATCTGGTCGCAGAATGTCGGTGACTGGGTCAAGAACAAGGGCTTGCTGTGGAAGGTGTTCGTGCCGATGATCACCTCGCCGGTCGCCGGTTTCATCCTCGGCATCGGGGTGATGCTGCTGCTGTGGGCGATCATCGCCGGTATGGCCAGGATCGGTGGGCCGATCGGGCGGCTGGCCCGGCCGCGCTGGGTCAATGCCTTCTTCGGCAAGGCGCAGATCGCCTCGGCCGCTTACATGGGCTACGCGCACGGGCACAACGATGCGCAGAAGACCATGGGCATCATCGCGATGACCCTGCTGGGCGCGCAATCGGTCGGCGCGCTGGACGAGCTGCCGCAGTGGCTGTCGTTCCTGCATCCGGACGCGCATGCCGGCGATGGCATCCCGATGTGGATCGTGCTGGCTTGCGCGCTGGTGATGGCGGCCGGCACCGCCTCGGGCGGCTGGAAGATCATCAAGACGCTGGGTCACAAGATGGTCAAGCTGCACCCGATCCACGGCTTCGCCGCGGAAACCAGCTCGGCCACGATCCTGACCCTGGCCGCGCACTTCGGCATGCCGGTCTCGACCACCCACAGCATCTCGACCGCGATCATGGGCGTGGGTTACGCCAAGAACCCGCGCTCGCTGCGGCTCGGGGTGATCGAGCGGATCGTCTGGGCCTGGATCCTGACGATCCCGGCGGCCGGTGGCGTGGCCTACCTGATCCTGCGTGGTTTCGAGTTGTTCGGCTGGGCCTAGGTCCACGGCAGGGCGGGCTTGCCCGGTTCCGGGTTTCCCGTGCAGAGCCCCGGTCGTGCGGGCCTGGCGTTGGGCTCTGAGCGAATTGCTCCAGTGGCGCAGCGGCCGTGTCTTGCGACATCGGCCGTCATCGTCGTCCGATTATCATGGACGCACTGGTGAATGCGGGCGGAGTCGTCGTTGAGCGTGGTGCGTGCGGGATTGCTGGGGCTGGCGCTGGCGGGTAGCGCGGTTGCATTGGCGGCCGACAAGGTGCGCGATCCGGACGCGCTGTGGCGGATCGTCAGCACGCGCTGCAATGCGCAGGCGTTGACGCGTCCGGCGGACTGCGTGGCGGTCTGGGCGGACCCGGCGCGCAATTCGGCGGTGCTGAAGGATCATCACGGCGACTTCCAATACTTGCTGCTGCCGTTGCGGCGCGTCACCGGTATCGAGGATCCGCAGTTGCTGCGGCCCGGGACCCCGAACTACTTCGGCGTGGCCTGGCAGGCGCGTGGTTTCGTCGAGCGGGCGCTGGGCCGCCCGCTGCCGCGCCGCTACATGAGCCTGGCCCTGAACTCGCCGCATGGACGTTCGCAGGAACAGCTGCATGTCCACCTGGATTGCCTGCGCGCCGATGTCGCCGAGGTGCTGGCGCGGCAGGCGCCGGTGATCGGCGAGCATTTCGCGCCGCTGCCCGAGCCGTTGCGTGGCCACGCCTACCTGGCCCGCTACCTACCGGGCGAGACGCTGACTGCCGATCCGGTGCACCTGTTGGCGCAGGCACTGCCGCCCGGGGATGGCGTAGGGCACTACTCACTGGTGGTCGCCGGCGCCGAGGACCGGCGCGGACCGGGTTTCGTGGTGCTGGCGACCCGGCTGGACGAGGTCGCGGCCAATTTCGCCAGTGGCGAGGAATTGCAGGACCACGCCTGCGGCGCGGTCACGGGCGCTAAGGCGCTGGATGGGGTTCTGTAGGAGCGGCTTCAGCCGCGATGAGGCTTTCCCGGCAACGCCCTATCGCGACTGATGGCCCGAGGCCACCCGGAGTCGCTCCTACGAAAAGCCTGAACGAGGCTGACGGCTCAGACTTCCAGCGAAGCCAGGTCGCCCTTGGTCTCCAGCCACTGCTTGCGGTCGCTCGCGCGCTTCTTCGCCAACAGCATGTCCATCAGCGAGCGCGTCTGCTCGCCGTCGTCGACGGTGAGCTGGACCAGCCGGCGGGTGTCGGGATGGATGGTCGACTCGCGCAGCTGCTGCGGGTTCATCTCGCCCAGGCCCTTGAAGCGGGTCACGCTGACCTGGCCCTTGATCTTCTCGCGCTGGATCTTCTCCAGCAGCACGCGCTTTTCCTCCTCGTCGAGCGCGTAGAACACTTGCTTGCCCACGTCCACGCGGAACAGCGGCGGCATCGCCACGAACACGTGGCCGGCATCGACCAGCGCCGGGAAGTGCTTCAGGAACAGGGCCGTCAGCAGGGTGGCGATGTGCAGGCCGTCCGAGTCGGCGTCGGCCAGGATCACGACCTTGCCGTAGCGCAGGCCGGAGATGTCGTCCTTGCCGGGATCGCAGCCGATCGCGATCGCCAGGTTGTGCACTTCTTCGGAGGCCAGCACGCTGCCGGAGGCGACCTCCCAGGTGTTCAGGATCTTGCCGCGCAGCGGCATGATCGCCTGGAAGTCCTTGTCGCGCGCCTGCTTGGCGCTGCCGCCGGCCGAATCGCCCTCGACCAGGAACAGCTCGGTGCGCGACAGGTCCTGGCTGATGCAGTCGGCCAGCTTGCCGGGCAGGGCCGGGCCCTGGGTGACCTTCTTGCGGACGATCTGCTTCTCGGTCTTCAGCCGCGCGCTGGCGCGCTCGATCGCGATCTGGGCGATCTTCTCGCCGACCTCGACGTTCTGGTTGAGATACAGGCTGAAGGCGTCGTGCGCGGCGCCCTCGATGAAACCGGCGGCCTGGCGCGAGGACAGGCGCTCCTTGGTCTGGCCGCTGAACTGCGGGTCGGTCATCTTCAGCGACAGCACGAACGCGACCCGGTCCCACACGTCCTCCGGCGCCAGTTTGACCCCGCGCGGTAGCAGGTTGCGGAAGTCGCAGAACTCGCGCAGCGCGTCGGTCAGGCCCGAGCGCAGGCCGTTGACGTGGGTGCCGTGCTGGGCGGTCGGGATCAGGTTGACGTAGCTCTCCTGCACCAGCTCGCCTTCCGGCACCCAGGCCACCGCCCAGTCCACCACTTCGGTGTCCTTCTTCAGGCCGCCGACGAACAGCTCGGCTGGCAGCAGCTCGCGCCCTGCCATCTCGCCCTTCAGGTAATCGCGCAGGCCATCCTCGAAATACCAGCTATCGCTCTCGCCGGTGGCCTCGTCGAACAGCTTGACGGTCAGCCCAGGGCACAGCACCGCCTTGGCGCGCAGCAGGTGACGCAGTGAGCGCGGGTTGATCTTGGGCGTGTCGAAGTACTTCGGGTCCGGCCAGAAGCGCACCCGGGTGCCGGTGTTCTTCTTGCCGACCGTGCCCACGACCTCGAGCGGGGTGGCGCGGTCGCCGTCGCGGAAGGTGATGCGGTGTTCGCTGCCCTCGCGCTTGATGTGCACTTCGACCAGCTTGGACAGCGCGTTGACCACGCTGACGCCGACGCCGTGCAGGCCGCCGGAGAAGGTGTAGTTGCGGTTGCTGAACTTGCCGCCGGCATGCAGCCGGGTGAGGATCAGCTCGACGCCGGGGATCTTTTCTTCCGGGTGGATATCCACCGGCATGCCGCGGCCGTCGTCGGACACCTCGCAGCTGCCGTCCTTGTAGAGGATGACCTCGACCTGCCGGGCATGGCCGGCCAGCGCCTCGTCCACCGAGTTGTCGATGACCTCCTGTGCCAGGTGGTTCGGGCGCGTGGTGTCGGTGTACATGCCGGGGCGGCGCTTGACCGGATCCAGGCCGGAGAGAACTTCGATGTCGGCGGCGTTATAGCGGGTGTTCATGCATCTCGGACGGGGGTGATACGACGCGCAAGTGTGCGGGCTGGGGCGGTTTTTGGCGAGTCCCCCACGCGCATCGGGCATGTGCGTTCAGTGCCGATCAGGGTCGCGTGGTTTAGGCTGAATAGGAACCCAGAGAAGCCGCTCCCGCCGCGGGAGCGGGCCGAAGACGGAGATGCAGCGATGAAATTCAAAAGTGTCCTGATGCTGGCCGCGGGTCTCGCGGCGGTCGTCGCGGTGCCGGCGGCGCTGGCGCAGAGTGGAGCCCGCCCTCAGTCCGCCGAGTCCGCTGCTGCTCAGAAACCGGCCGAACAGAAGGTCCAGACCGAAGCCGAGCGCAAGGCCCAGCGTCGTGCCGCCGCGGCTGCCGAGAAGGCCAAGGCCAAGCAGGATGGCAAGCTCGCCAGCCGTGTCGAGGAAGAGGAAGCGAAGCCCTCGAAGTGACGTCTGGCCGGTCGCCTCGCCGACGCCCCGGCTCCGGCCGGGGCGTCTTTGTTTATGGATCCCTCGCACGGGCGCGGTAGACCACTGGTGATGTTTTTCGCGCCGATTCCTCCTGGGTGCTTGGGGATCCCGGCTTCAACCGTTAAACTATGGCTTTCCGGGAGTCCCCGATCATGACCCCCCTTATTTTCGTTACCGGCGGCGTGGTGTCCTCGCTTGGCAAGGGCATCGCGGCCGCTTCGCTCGCGTCCATCCTCGAAGCGCGTGGCCTGAAGGTCACGATGATGAAGCTGGACCCGTACATCAACGTCGACCCGGGCACGATGAGCCCGTTCCAGCATGGCGAGGTCTACGTCACCGACGACGGTGCCGAGACCGACCTGGACCTGGGCCACTACGAGCGCTTCGTGCGCACCCGGCTGTCGCGCAAGAACTCGGTCACCACTGGCCGGATCTACGAAAACGTGATCCGCAAGGAGCGCCGCGGCGACTACCTGGGCGCGACCGTGCAGGTGATCCCGCACATCACCGACGAGATCCGCCGCTGCATCGACGAGGCC
>JASGDF010000097.1:0-16951 GCA_047607345.1 Pseudomonas sp.
CCGCGCAAGCGGGGGAGAGGACGGGTCTGGCTCGCACCCGGCCGAACGCCCGCGCGCTATGCGCGCGGGCCGGGGATCGCAGATCCAGGGACTTTCGTGCAGATGGCCGCGCAAGTCACTGGGCTCCCGCCTGCGCGGGAGCGACGATCAGGATTTCCCCGAACAGTAGTGCGCCTTCGCGGAGACGGCGACCAGAACGCCCCGGCAGCGCCCCGTCCCGGCGATGCCCCGCTCCCCTGCATATCCCCGGCACGGACAGGCTGGCAAAATAGTCGCTTCCGCCTTCTGCGAAGCTCCCCGATGCGCCTTTCCCAGTTCCACCTGCACACCACCAAGGAAACCCCGGCCGACGCCGAACTGGTCAGCCACCGGCTGATGCTGCGCGCCGGCCTGATCCGCAAGCTCGCCTCCGGCCTGTATACCTGGTCGCCGCTGGGCCTGCGCGTACTGCGCAAGGTGGAGGCGGTGGTGCGCGAGGAAATGAACCGCGCCGGCGCGCTGGAGCTGCAGATCCCGACGCTGCAGCCGCAGGAACTGTGGGAGGCCAGCGGCCGCTGGGAGAAGTTCGGCGACCAGTTGCTGAAGATCAAGGACCGCAAGGACCAGGGCTATTGCTACAGCCCGACCGCCGAGGAGGCGGTCACCGAGTTCGCCCGCCAGGAACTGAGCAGCTACAAGCAGCTGCCGGTGAACTTCTACCAGATCCAGACCAAGTTCCGCGACGAGCTCCGCCCGCGCTTCGGGGTGATGCGCGCCCGCGAGTTCCTGATGAAGGACGCCTACTCCTTCCACCTCTCCGACGCCGACCTGGTGCGCGAGTACGAGAACATGAAGGCGGCCTATACCCGCATCTTCACCCGCCTCGGCCTGGACTTCCGCATGGTGCAGGCCGATTCGGGCGCGATCGGCGGCGATGCCTCGCAGGAGTTCCACGTGATCGCCGATTCCGGCGAGGACGCGCTGGTGTTCTCCACCGGTTCGGACTACGCGGCCAACATGGAGGCGGCCGTCGCCGCCGCGCCCGGCCCGCGCCCGGCCGCCGCCGAGGCACTGCGCAAGCTCGACACCCCCACCCAGAAGACCTGCGAGGAGGTCGCCGCGCTGCTCGGCATCGCGCTGGAGCGAACCGCCAAGTCGATCGCGCTGACCACGGCCGAGGGTGACTTCGTGCTGGCGCTGGTGCGTGGCGACCATGACGTCAACGAGATCAAGCTGGGCAAGGTCGCCGGGCTCGCGGGCTACCGCATGGCCAGCGAGGCCGAGATCGCCGAGCACCTGGGCAGCGAGCCGGGCTTCCTCGGTCCACTCGGCGCGAAGCGGCCGATCCGCGTGGTCGCCGACCGCGAGGTCGCCGCGCTGGCCGACTTCGTCGTCGGCGCCAATGAATCCGGCTTCCACCTGGCCGGGGTCAACTGGGGCCGCGATCTGCCCGAGCCGGAAGTGGTCGACATCCGCAATGTCCGCGAGGGCGACCGCGCCGCCGATGGCGGCGAGTTGCGGATAGCGCGCGGCATCGAGGTCGGCCATGTATTCCAGCTCGGCCGCCAGTATGCCAAGGCGCTCGATGCCACCGTACTCGACGAGAACGGCAAGGCCCAGGTGCTGACCATGGGCTGCTACGGCATCGGCATCTCGCGCATCGTCGCCGCGGCGATCGAGCAGAACCACGACGAAGCCGGCATCGTCTGGCCCGAGCCGATGGCGCCGTGGCCGGTAGCCGTGTGCGTGATCAATCCCAAGCAAGACGCCCATGTCGCCACCGCGGCGCAGACCCTGCTGGAGGAACTGGCGGCCGCCGGCATCGAGGCGGTACTGGACGACCGCGGCCTGCGCCCGGGTGCGATGTTCGCCGACATCGAGCTGATCGGCATCCCGCACCGGGTGGTGGTCTCCGAGCGTGGCCTGGCCGCGGGCACCTATGAATACCGGTCGCGCCGTGCCGGCGAGGCGGAGAATCTAGACAAGGCCGCTCTGCTCTCGCGTATCCGCGGCTGATCGGCTGCCCGAAAACAGCGGCTGCGTCT
The DNA here is from genome assembly GCA_047607345.1 of Pseudomonas sp. Lineage (GTDB taxonomy): Bacteria > Pseudomonadota > Gammaproteobacteria > Xanthomonadales > Xanthomonadaceae > Pseudomonas_S. Next base: position 2,025 of record JASGDF010000097.1, read on the forward strand.
GCAGTCGTCCTCGCGCAGCGCCTGCCTGCGCGAGGGCGGAGAGCGGTGCGCGTGCCCTTCGGGCACCGGCGGAAAATACACATTTCTTTAACAATTCCATGCTCATCGATCCGATGAGCATGAATACTCCCGGGAATTACACCACGGAAATATCCGTGGATTTGTATTTCCGATACTCCATTATTATGATGGCCAGGCAGCCAGGGAATGGCGCCCCCCTTCCATTCGATAACGGAGCAGTGATGTCGATCGATCTAAGCGGCCTGTCGGCCAAGCAGTTGAGCGCCCTCATTAATAGCGCGAAAAAGCGCCAGGCCATCGTCGCCAAGCGCACACCGGTCGCCAAGGTACGCGCGCAACTGACCAAACTGGCAAAGGCCGCCGGGTATACCATCGAGGAAATCTTCGGCAGCCCGACCGGTTCCCGCGGCAAAGCCGCCGGCAAACCTGCCCGCAAGCTTGGCAAGGTACCGCCGAAATACCGCAACCCCGCCAATGCCAAGGAAACCTGGACCGGCCGCGGCAAACAACCCCGCTGGCTCGCGGAACTGACCGCCAAGGGCAAGAAGCTCGAGGATTTCCTGATCGCCAAGGCAGCGCCCAAGGCACCGGCGGCGAAAAAGGCCGCGGCGGCAAGGAAAGCCAGGCAATAAGCCGCCATCTGCGTTCCAGATCAGCGCCGAATTCCGGTGGCGTACCGGAACCGCCGCCTCCGCACAGGCAAATAACCGATCCTTTTCCGCAGCGCCGATTCAATTCGGGAACCGACGATCCGTTTTGCCGCTAGCAGTGATAGCTTGCGCCAATCAGATGTGATGTTTAAAACGCCGGCAGCGATGCCGGCGTTTTTGTGTGGAACCTCGGCATGCCCACGCATACATGTAGTTTCCGCGAGAAATCCACACCACTGCTTCCACCGAGCGATTTATCCCGGCCCGGTGACGAACCTGAGCTGGCCATCGCCGGCTGACGTGGCACGGGCTGGATGAGGGCCTTCGCTGAATGAGCGTCTTTGGAAGACAGGCACTGCGGGCGATCAGAGGTTCTTGCGCGCCGGCACCAGCAGATTGCCGAACAGCAGGCCGGCCACCAGCGCCATCACGATATTGGTCACCGCCAGCAGCGCGGCCTGGCCCACGTCCACGTTCTGCTGCTGCACCAGATTCAGGAACCCGCGCAGACTGGTGCTTCCCGGCACCAGCATGATGATGCCGGGCAGGCGGATCAGCGCGCCCGGCTTCTGGATGACCCGGCCGAACAGGTTGCCGGCCGCGGTCAGCAGCATCGCCGACAGGAACACCCCGGCCGGACTGCCCCAGGCCTGTCCGGCGAAGCGCGCGATCACATAGCTGGCGATCGCCGCCGCCATCACCCAGAGGTAATCGCGACGATGCGGCTTGAACAGCACCGCGAACGCATAGGCGGCGACCAGCAATGAGGCCCACTCCATCCAGTGCGCCTGCGGCCGCGAGGCACGCACCTGCGGCTGCAGCCCCAGCCATTGCGCCAGTGTCACCGCGATCACCGCGCCCACCGTCAGCTTGAGCACGGTGGTCACCGCGCCGGCCAGCCGCGCGGTGCCCGAGACCCAGTGCTGGCTGGCCAGTTCGTTGACCGCGTTGGTCAGCGACATGCCTGGCAGCAGCACCACCAGCGAGGCGATGATCACCGTGTTGAGGTTGAGCGACCCGGCGATGGAGGCGACCAGCGTGGCGACACCGCCGGCCAGCAGCCCCGCCAGCGCTTCGCCGGCCTCCTTGGTGGCCGGTCGGCGGTCGGTGTACTGGGTGAGCAAGCCGATCAACAGCCCGATCGCCGAGGCGGTGGCGATGTCCAGCCAGGGCAGCTTCCACAGCCCGGCCACGCCCGCCGCGGCCAGACCGTAGGCCACGATCTGCAGTGCCTGGCCACGCCGGCTCATCGCGCGGTCGAGCTGGCGAAGCGCGGTATGCCCCTGGGCAATGCTCATGCGTCCGTTGGCGACGCTATCGGCAATGTGGTCGGCCACGCTCAGTTTGTGCAGGTCGTTCTGGCCCGGCGCCAGCCGCACCACCCGGGTGATGTCGGAGGAGCCGATCGCCTTGGTCGGGTCGCTGAAGCTGAGGATGATGCCGGTCGGGTTGGACCAGGGCTCGCAATCCAGTCCGAGCTGCTGGGACAGCGCGATCACCGCCGCTTCCAGGCGCTGGGCGGTGGTGCCGTACGAATGCAGGCGGCCGGCGATCTCGGTCACGAACGCCACGCGCTGCGCATAGGTCGCGTTGGTGGACGGGCTGACGGCGGGAGCGACGGACATGCGCGGATCGGTCGGGGAAGGGAGCGCCGCGCGGACACCGCGGGCAGTCGCGCAAGTGTAGCCGGCCGTCCCGGCTGCGGCAGCGCCGGCACACACGCACATTCGCCTCACACGTCGCGCACGGTATGCTCCTGCCACGGAAACGCCAATGACCACAGTCCAATCTCCCCACATCGACCAGGACGCGCAGGATCCGGCACGGGTACGGCTCGGCGGCAGCTGGGTGCTGGCCACCGCCCTGCCCGCGGCCGAGCTGCTGGGCGGGGTGTCCGCCGGCGTTCGCGAGGTCGACGCGCGCGCAATCACCCAGCTGGACTCGGCTGGCGTGCTGCAGCTGCTGCGCTTCGCCGCCCAGCGCGGGCTCGGCGACGAGGCGATCGACTTCCGCAAGGAGCACCGCGCGCTGGTCTGCACCATCGAGGAGATCAAGGACGAGCGCCCGCGCCCCAAGCGCGACCTCGGCTTCGCCGCCGCGCTGGAGCGCCTGGGCGTCACCGTCGTCACCACCGGCAAGGACATCGTCGCGCTGGCCAGCTTCCTCGGCGAGAACCTGGTCAAGCTGGCGCGCCTGCTGCGCCAGCCGCGCCGCTTCCGCCTTACCTCGACCGTGAGCCACATGGAACACGTCGGCCTGGACGCGATCCCGTTGGTGGTATTGCTGTCCTACCTGATCGGCGCGGTGATCGCCTTCCTCGGCTCGACGGTCCTGCGCGACTTCGGCGTGGAGATCTATGTGGTCGAGCTGGTCTCCATCGCCACCCTGCGCGAGCTGGCGGTACTGATGACCGCGATCGTCGTCGCCGGCCGCACCGCCAGCGCCTTCACCGCGCAGATCGGTGCGATGAAGGCGCGCGAGGAGATCGACGCGATCCAGACCCTGGGCCTGGACCCGGTCGACCTGCTGGTGCTGCCGCGCGTGGTCGCGCTGCTGCTGACGCTGCCGCTGCTGACCTTCATCGCGATGATCGCCGGCCTGGCCGGCGGCGTGACGGTCGGCGCGTTCGACCTGGACATCCCGCCGCAGATGTACCTGGCGCGGATGCACGAGACGATGCAGGTCAAGCATTTCCTGGTCGGCATGTCCAAGGCGCCGATCTTCGCGGTGGTGATCGGCCTGATCGGCTGCCTGGAAGGCCTGAAGGTCAGCGGTACCGCGCAGTCGGTCGGCGAGCGCACGACCTCCAGCGTGGTGCAGACCATCTCGCTGGTGATCATCATCGACGCGGTCGCGGCGCTCTGGTTCATGAAGATGGGATGGTGAAAAGGAGCCGTGATTCATGATTCGTGATTCGATGTTCGTCGGCAGCACAATCACAGGCACCTCCTCGGCGTCCGGGGAGCCTTTGCCTTGACCCATTACGAATCAGAAATCACGAATCACGGCCAAGCCGCCATCCAGGTCCACGGCCTGGTCAACCGCTTCGGCGCGCAGACCGTGCACGACGGGCTCGACCTGGAAGTGCGGCGCGGCGAGATCCTCGGCGTGGTCGGCGGTTCGGGCACCGGCAAGTCGGTGCTGATGCGCTCGATCCTCGGTCTGCGCGCGCCCGACGCCGGGCGGATCGAGGTGCTCGGCGTCGACGCGCGCTCAGACGCGCCGGAGAACCGCCGCCACATCACCCGCAACACCGGCGTGCTGTTCCAGGACGGTGCGCTGTTCTCCTCGCTGAGCGTCGGCGAGAACGTGCAGGTGCCGCTGAAGGAACACCATGGCGAATTCCCCGAGCGCTGGCACTACGAGCTGGCGCTGCTGAAGGTCAAGCTGGCAGGACTGCCGGCCGATGCGCTCGACAAGCTGCCCTCACAGCTGTCAGGTGGCATGCGCAAGCGCGCCGGACTGGCCCGGGCGCTGGCGCTGGACCCGCCGTTGCTGTTCCTCGACGAGCCCACCGCCGGTCTGGACCCGATCGGCGCGGCCGCCTTCGACCAGCTGATCCTGACCCTGCAGCAGGCGCTGGGTCTGACCGTGTTCCTGATCACCCACGACCTGGACACGCTGTACACGATCTGCGACCGCGTCGCGGTGCTGGCCGATCGCAAGGTCATCGCCAATGCACCGCTCGCGGAAGTCGAGAACATCGACCATCCATGGATCCAGGAATACTTCCACGGGCCGCGCGCGCGCGCCGCGCGCGACACGCGGGATTCGAGATTGGAGATTCGGGATGCATGACGTCCCGGCACTCCACTCTTGCGAGTCCCCAGTTCCCAACCTCCAATCCCGAACCCACCCATGGAAACCAAAGCCAACTACATCCTAATCGGTGCCTTCACCCTGGTGGCCGGGCTCGCGCTGTTGCTGTTCGGCCTGTGGGCGGCGAAGTACTCCTCCGACCGCACCTGGCAGAACTACCGGGTGGTGTTCCGCGAGGCGGTCACCGGCCTGTCGGTAGGCAGCCCGGTGCAGTACAACGGCATCGCGGTCGGCTCGATCACCGAGCTGACCCTGGCGCCGAACGACCCGCGCCAGGTGGTGGCCCGCCTCCGCCTGAACTCCACCACGCCGATCAAGACCGACACCCGCGCCAAACTGGCGATCACCAGCCTGACCGGCCCGTCGATCATCCAGCTCAGCGGCGGCACCCCGGAAGCCCCGGCGCTGACCGCGATCGACAAAAGCGATGCGCCGCTGATCCTGACCACGCCCTCGGCGATGCAGAACATCACCGACACCGCCAACCGCATCGTCGAGCGCCTCGACCAGGTGCTGAGCGACCGCAACGTCGCGGCGATCTCGACCACACTGCGCAACATCGAGACCCTGAGCGGCAGCATCGCCGACCACGACCAGGGCATGCAGGCACTGCTGGTCAGCGCGCGCGACGCTGCGCGCAAGCTCGATGCCACGCTGGATACCACCAACGGCACGATCAAACGGCTGGACCAGAACCTGGTGCAGCAGTTGCCGCCGATCCTGGACAAGCTCGACAGCGCGCTCACCAAGCTCGATTCCGCCGCCGGCAATGCCGACGGCATCCTTGGCGAGAACCGTGCCGCCATCAACAGCTTCGCCAACGACGGCCTGGCCCAGCTCGGCCCGACCCTGACCGAGCTGCGCGGCCTGGTCCGCGACCTGCGCCGGGTCAGCGACCGTCTCGAGAACAACCCCGCGCGCTACCTGCTCGGCCGCGACGCCCCGAAGGAGTTCGAACCGAAATGAAGCCGCCCCCCCCACTCCGCCCCTGGCTGCTGGGCCTGTCGCTGTGTGCGCTGGCCGGCTGTTCGCTGCTGTCCGGCGCCAGCAAGGACCCGGTGACGATCTACGCGCCGGACGTGCGCGTGCCAGCCGATCCGGCCTGGCCGCAGGCCGCCTGGCAACTGACGATCATGCAGCCGAGCGCGGCGCGGCTGGTCGACAGCACGCGCATCAACGTGCGGCCGAGCCCCGGCGAGCTGCAGGTCTACCGCGGCGTCAGCTGGGCGCAGTCGTCGACCGACCTGCTCGAGGACACGCTGCTGCGCGCGTTCGAGGACTCCGGACGGATCGCCGGCGTGGCCCGTGCGGGCGATGGCATCCGCGCCGACTACAAGCTGACGACCGACCTGCGCAGGTTCGAATCGGACTACGCCGGCCACGCCGTGCCCTCGGCGACGATCGAGCTCAACGCCAAGCTGCTGCACGCCGCCGACCAGCGGATCGTGGCCTCGCGCACCTTCCTGGTAGCCGAACCAGCCGCCTCCACCGACACCGCGGCGGTGGCCACAGCCTTCGAGACGGCACTGCGCAAGGCCACCCACGACCTGGTCGGCTGGACCCTGGCGTCCGGGCAACAGGACGCGCTGGCGCATCCGGGCACACCGTAGCCTCCTCTCGGGTAGAGCCGAGCTTGCTCGGCTGGAGCATTACCGGGAAGACCTCAGCCGAGCAAGCTCGGCGCTACCCGCGCTCCGGCCCGACGTTCCGGAACGTCAGGTTCACTCTTTCCCCCACCGGCCGCGCGGTGCGCGGCAGCGCGTGCTGGTACAGCGCCTGGGTCCGCCCGGCCATCAGCAGCAGGTCTCCGTGCGCCAGTTCCAGCGTGCGTTTCAACGCCCGTTCGTGACGATGCCGGAACGCGAACCGCCGCGTTGCGCCCAGGCTCAGCGAGGCGATCAGCGGGGCCGGGCCCAGCTCGCGCTCGTCGTCGCTGTGCCAGCCCATCGCGTCGCGCCCATCGCGGTAGCGGTTGGCCAGCACGCTGTTGAACGCTAGGCCGGTCTCGGCGGCCAGGCGCGCGCGCAGCGCCGCCAGCGGCGCCGGCCACGGCCGGGGTTGGAACCGGCTGCCGGAATAACGGTAGCTCGCCTCCGGATCGCCAATCCAGCTGCTCAGCCGCGGCGAATCGACTTCGCGCCCGAACAGCCTGATGCGATGCACCTCCCAGTCGATCCCGGCCAGCAGGTGCGCAAGCAGCGCGTCGGCCTGCGCGGCCGGCAGCCAGCCGCTGAGTAACGTGACATCCCCGCCGGGCAGGTCGATCCGCATCCAGTGAACAGTCCGCGCAGCCGCGCTTGCGAAGGACCGGCACAGTAGCACCCCGGCACGGGCGCCTGCGGTGCGCTTGCGCGCCTGCGCAGGGACAGCCGCCGAGATCTCCACCATACGCAGGCGTCCGGAATTTGCCCGCCCCGCCGCAAACCCTGAAAATGGCCCCAGCCATCGAGCCAACGGGAGCGCAGTACATGTCGGTAGCGGGAGACGGCGCAGTCGCGTCCGAAGTCATTGAGCGTGACGTGATGGAGTACGACGTCGTCACCGTCGGCGGCGGCCCGGCCGGTCTGGCGTTCGCGATCCGGCTCAAGCAGCTCGACCCGGCGCTGTCGGTCTGCGTGATCGAGAAGGCCAGCACGATCGGCGCGCAGATCCTGTCCGGCGCGGTGATCGAGCCAGGCCCGCTCGACGCGCTGCTGCCCGGCTGGCGCGACAACCCGCCGCCGATCTGCGTGCCGGCCGCCGAGGACGAGTTCTGGTTCCTCGGCAAGGACAGCGCGCGCAAGTTCCCGGTGGTGCCGCCGGGCATGCGCAACCACGGCAACTTCATCGTCAGCCTGGGCGCGCTGTGCGCCTGGCTGGCGCCGCAGGCCGAGGCGCTGGGCGTGGAGATCTACCCCGGCTTCGCCGCCACCGAGACCCTGCACGACGACGCCGGCAAGGTGATCGGCGTACGCATCGGCGACATGGGCGTGGCCAAGGACGGCGCGCACAAGCCCGGCTTCACCGCCGGCATCGACATCCACGCCAAGGTCAGCGTGCTCGCCGAGGGCGCGCGCGGCCACCTGACCAAGCGCCTGGTCAAGCGCTTCGGCCTGGATGCGGGCAGCGACCCGCAGAGCTACTCGATCGGGATCAAGGAACTGTGGCAGGTGCCGGAAGGCCGCGTCAGCCCCGGCAGGATCGTGCACACGCTGGGCTGGCCGGCCGACAGCCACACCTATGGCGGCAGCTTCCTCTACCACCTGACCGACAACCGCGTCGCGCTCGGCTACGTCAGCGGGCTGGACTACCGCGACCCGCAATACAAGCCGTGGGAGGCCTTCCAGCAATGGAAGAACCATCCGCTGATCAAGCCGCTGCTGGAGGGCGGCAACATCCTCTCGGCCGGCGCGCGCGCGATCGTCACCGGTGGCTGGCAGTCGCTGCCGAAGGTCGAGATGCCCGGCGCGCTGCTGATCGGCGATACCGCCGGCCTGCTCAACGTGCCGAAGATCAAGGGTACCCACCAGGCGATCCGCAGCGGCATGCTCGCCGCCGAGCACCTGGTCGCCTCGCAGCTGGCGCCGGAGGGCTTCGATGCCAGGCTGCGCGGTTCGGCGGTGATGAGCGAGCTGAAGCAGGTGCGCAACATCAAGCCCGGCTTCAAGAAGGGCCTGTGGTTCGGCCTGCTCAACGGCGCCTGGGAGACCGCGGTCAACGGCGCCTCGCCGTGGACGCTGAAGAACCGCGCCGACTGGTCCGCGCTCGACAAGATCGGCGAACACGAGACGCCCCGGCGCGACTACGTGCAGCGCGAGCTGTCCCCGCGCGACCGTCTGCAGGCGGTGTACTTCGCCGCCACCGAGCACGACGAGGACCAGCCGGTACACCTGCGCGTGCACGACACCTCGGTCTGCGTGACCCGCTGCGCCGCCGAGTACGACAACCCCTGCACCCGCTTCTGCCCGGCCGGCGTCTACGAGATCGTCGAGGACGCCACCGCGCAGACCGGCAAGCGCCTGCAGATCAACGCCGCCAACTGCGTGCACTGCAAGACCTGCGACATCAAGGACCCCTACCAGATCATCGACTGGGTGACGCCGGAGGGGGGTTCGGGTCCGAACTACCAGAACCTGTGAAACCGTCTGCCGATAGCCGCCACACGCCCGAGTGAACGCCCGTATCCGCACTCTCTTGCGCGCGGCCAGCCGCTCGGTCGAGGCCCATGGCGGCGGCGTCCGCGGTCTCGTCAACGTGCTGGTGCGCACCTGCAAGGTGATCCGCGCACTGGGACTGCCTGGCTTCCTGCGACGCGTGCGCTCTGCCGGCCGCCCCGCCACCGCGGTGGCGCTGTCGGAGCACACTGATTTCAACACGCCTGCCGCGCTCGAGGACATGCACCTGCGCGTGGGCGTCATGGCCCACATCTTCTATCCGGACCTGATCGACGAGTTCGCCGACTACCTGGCGCGGATACCGGTCCGGTTCGTGCTGCTGGTGTCGGTGATCGACGACGCGGCCGGCGAGCGCGCGCGGATTCGCTTCTCGTCCCTCGCCAACATCCGCGAACTGCATGTGCGCGTCGTGCCGAACCGGGGACGCGATATCGCCCCCCTGCTTGCGACGTTCCGCGAAGCGGTGCTGGCGCTGGACGTGATCGGCCATGTCCATACCAAGAAATCGCTCTATGCCGGCAGCGAGCAACGGGGCTGGCGCCACTACCTGCTGGATTCGCTGCTCGGCGACCGGCAACGCATCGCCCACCATCTCGGCCTGTTCCAGAGCAATGAAACGCTGGGGATCCTGTACCCGGAAAGCTATGCCGGGGTCCCCGGCTGGGCGCATACCTGGCTGAGCAATCTCGAGGTCTGCCGCGAACTGGGCAACCGCCTCGACATCGCGGTCGAGGCCGGCCGCTACCTGGACTTCCCCGCCGGCTCGATGTTCTGGGCACGCGTGCAGGCGCTGCGGCCGCTGTACGCCCTGGAATTGCGCATCGAAGACTTCCCGGAGGAGCGCGGCCAGACCGACGGCACCTTGCAGCATGCGGTGGAACGCATGCTCGTCGCCGTGGTGCGCCGCCATGGCTACGTCGCGGCGATCGTTCCGCCCGCCGCCGATGCTCCGCCCGCGGCGGAGGGCCTGCGCAATTGGCCAACCGGACTGGATACGGCGCTCGCCACCCGGATCCGCATTGCCGCGATCAACGCCGCGCAGATATCCACGGATATCTTCGACACGCTGGTAGTGCGACCGTTCCTGACACCCCAGGGAGCACGCGCCTACCTCGGCCACTGCGCGCAGCGCATGTTCGGCGCATCCGGGTTCGCGGAGCTGCGCGAGCGCGCCGAAGCCAAGGCGCGGTCCCAGGCTGGGCGCGACGTCGACCTCGATGCCATCTACACCGCACTGGCCAGCCTGCCCGCCGCCATGGCGCTCCCGCTGGATCGGCTCAAGGCGCTGGAGCTGGCACTGGAGCGCCGCCACCTGCGCCCTCGGCAATCGGTCGTCGAGGCGCTGTCGGCGTTGCCACGCACGCGCCCCTTGCTCGCGCTGTCGGACATGTATTTCGATGCGGCCAGCCTGCGCCAATTGCTCCCGGCGGCGGTGGCGGCGCTGCCGGACGCCTGGCATGTCTCATGCGAGACCGGGTTGCGCAAGGACCAGGACGCGCTGTGGAGCTCCCTTCCCGGCACGCTGGCGGTCGCGCCGGAGCGCTGGTTGCACATCGGCGACAACGAACACGCCGACATCCAGTTGCCGCAGAAGCATGGATTGGCCACGCCCGTGCATGTGCCACGCCCTTCCGCCCTGCTCGACCTGCACCCCGCATTGCGCCCGTTGCGCCCGCTCCGTTTCGACCAGGCCTCCTGGAGCGACCAGCTGTGGCTGGGGCTGGTCGCGAACCGGTTCGCCGATGCGTTCGACCGCGCCCCCGACGCATCGCTGCCACGTCCATCGCTCGATCCCGAATCGCTGGGCTACACGATGCTCGGTCCGCTGCTGGCCGACTATCTGGCGTGGCTGGGCCGATGTGCCGGCGAGCGCCCGGTCGAGGCCGCGCTGTTCCTGAGCCGCGAAGGCTACCTGCTGGAGCGCGGCTTCGCGCTCATGCAGCAGGCCGGCCCAGGTTTCGCGCGGTTGCAGGCCCACTACCTGCCTACCTCGCGGCGGGCCAGCGGCATGGCCAGCCTGCGCGAGCCGGGCGACCTGCCGCGCCTGTTGACGGGTACCTACAACGGAACCCTGGACGGGCTGCTGCGCGCCCGTCTGGGCGAGGACGCGGCCGCAGCGGTCGGCACCGCGATAGGCCGGCACGCGCTGGCCGACGAGTTCTATCTGCCGGAGATGCAGGAAGCGCTGCATGCCGCGCTGGCGCCGGCCCTGCCAGCACTCATCGCGGTCGCGGCCCGGGAACGCGAGGCCTACCTCGCCTACTGGGAGCGCACGCTGGGCACCGCGCCCGCCATGGTGGCCGACATCGGCTACTCGGGGTCGATCCAGGCCTCGCTGGCGAGAATGCTGGCAAGGCCGCTCGACGGTGGCTACCTCGCTCTTTCCAAGCGTGCGCGGCAAGGCCTGGAGGGCCAATGGGCCGCGGCCCGCCACCACGATGGCCGGTCCGATCTGCCCGACGCGCAGAGCCTCATCCTGCGCCACGACCTGCTGCTGGAAACGCTGCTGACCGCCCCCCACCCTCAGTTCACGCATTTCGAGATGGCCACGCCGGCACCACTGGCCCGCTACAACCCGCCGGAACTGGATGCCATGCAGCTGGACCTGATCGCCCGGGTCCACGAGGGCGCGCTCGAATTCATCCGCGACATCTGCCACGCCATCGGCGAGGACGTGGAAGCCTTCGACCCGGATCCGGACCTCGTCCAGCGTCCGCTGCACTGCGTCGGCAGCGGCCTGTGGGCGGCGCCCTGGCTTGGCGCGCTCAGCGTGGACGATGCGTTTACCGGCCGAGGGCGGGTATCACCGGGCTGAAGCCTGCCGGAACCAGGCAACAATGCATCAGCACCGCGTACGTCCCGCACACGCCGAATCCGCCTGCGCATGCGGGCGGCACCGATGCCGGCAAGCACCCGCCCGCGCCTCCCCGCCACACTTGCCGCATTCCGGGGAATGCCGGCGGACGGCTCATCACACCCTCGCCACGCCGATCTGGTGTAGGCACTGATAGTGACTGACTGGCGCCTGTCGCCGCCGTCCCTCCCCCGAACCCCGCCATGCCAGAACCAGGGCCGAGCAGCTAAACTCGGCCTTCCCCCACAGGAAAGCCCCCTAATGACCCTGCCTGCCTTCAAGGCCTACGACATCCGCGGTCGCGTACCGGACGAATTGAACGAGGACTTGGCCCGCCGCATCGGCGTGGCGCTGGCGGCTCAACTGGACGAGGGACCGGTGGTCCTGGGCCACGACGTGCGTCTGGCCAGCCCGGCCCTGCAGGAGGCGCTGTCGGCCGGCCTGCGCTCGGTGGGCCGCGAAGTCATCGACATCGGCCTGTGCGGCACCGAGGAAGTCTACTTCCAGACCGACAACCTCGGCGCGGCCGGCGGCGTGATGGTCACCGCCAGCCACAACCCGATGGACTACAACGGCATGAAGCTGGTGCGCGAGCAGGCCCGGCCGATCAGTTCGGACACCGGCCTGTTCGCGATCCGCGACACGGTCGCCGCCGATACCTCGGCGGCCGCCGAGCCGATCGCCGCCGAGCACGCCCGCACCGACAAGTCGGCCTACATCGAGCACCTGCTGAGCTACATCGACACCGCCACGCTCAAGCCGCTCAAGCTGGTGGTCAACGCCGGCAACGGCGGCGCCGGGGTGATCGTGGACCTGCTGGCACCGCACCTGCCGTTCGAGTTCGTGCGCGTATTCCACGAGCCGGATGGCCATTTCCCCAACGGTATCCCCAACCCGCTGCTGCCGGAGAACCGCGACGCCACCGCGCGCGCGGTGAAGGAGCATGGCGCCGACTTCGGCATCGCCTGGGACGGCGACTTCGACCGCTGCTTCTTCTTCGACCATACCGGCCGTTTCATCGAGGGCTACTACCTGGTCGGCCTGCTGGCCCAGGCGATCCTTGCCAAGCACCCCGGCGGCAAGGTCGTGCACGATCCGCGCCTGACCTGGAACACCGTCGAGCAGGTCGAGGCGGCCGGTGGCGTGCCGGTGCTGTGCAAGAGCGGTCATGCCTTCATCAAGGAGAAGATGCGCGCCGAGGACGCGGTCTATGGCGGCGAGATGAGCGCGCACCACTACTTCCGCGAATTCGCCTACGCCGACTCCGGGATGATCCCGTGGCTGCTGATCGCCGAGCTGGTGAGCCAGTCCGGCAAGCCGCTGGGCGAGCTGGTCGCCGAACGCATTGCGCGCTTCCCTTGCAGCGGCGAGATCAACTTCAAGGTCACCGACGCCAAGGCCGCGGTGGCGCGCGTGATGGAGCACTTCGCCGGCCTGTCGCCGACGCTAGACTACACCGACGGCGTCAGCGCCGACTTCGGCGACTGGCGCTTCAACCTGCGCAGCTCCAATACCGAGCCACTGCTCCGGCTCAACGTCGAAGCGCGTGGCGACGAAGCGCTGATGCAGGCGCGCACGCGCGAAATCTCTGAACTCATCAAGGCCTGAGCGGACAAGCACACTCCATGACCGACATCCAACCCGTCATTCTCTCCGGTGGTTCCGGCACGCGGCTGTGGCCGCTCTCGCGCGAAGCCTATCCCAAACAGTTCCTGCCGCTGGCGGGTGACGCCACCATGCTGCAGGCAACCTGGAAGCGCGTGGCGCCGATCGCCAGCCGCGCACCGATCATCGTCGCCAACGAGGAACACCGCTTCGTCGCCGCCGAGCAGCTGCAGCAGGTCAACGCGCGTCCGCAGGCGATCGTGCTCGAACCGACCGGCCGCAACACCGCGCCGGCGATCGCGCTGGCCGCGCTGGAAGCCACCGGCAACGGCCAGGATGCCTTGCTGCTGGTGCTGCCCTCCGACCATGTGATCGCCGACGAGGCCGGCTTCCGCCAGGTCGTGCGCGAGGCCGTGGCCGCCGCCGAGGCCGGCAAGCTGGTGACCTTCGGGATCGTGCCGACCGGCCCGGAAATCGGCTACGGCTACATCAAGGCCGCCGCCGGCAGCGACACCGCATTGCCGGTCGAGCGCTTCGTCGAGAAGCCCGATCTGGCCACCGCCCAGGGCTACGTCGCCTCCGGCGAGTACTACTGGAACAGCGGCATGTTCCTGTTCAAGGCTTCGCGCTATCTGGAGGAACTGGCCAAGTTCAACCCAGCGATCCTCGAAGGCAGCCGCAAGGCCTGGGAACTGGCCAAGCGCGATGCCGACTTCATCCGTGTCGACAAGGACACCTTCGCCGCCACGCCGTCCGATTCGATCGACTACGCGGTGATGGAGAAGACCGACGCAGCCGTGGTGGTGCCGCTGGATGCCGGCTGGAACGATGTCGGCTCGTGGTCGGCGCTGCGCGAGGTCTCGCCGCAGGACGACCAGGGCAATGCCCATCATGGCGACGTCATCGCGGTGGACTGCCGCAACACCTATGCCTACGGCAACCGCCTGATCGCGCTGGTCGGCCTCGATGACGTGGTGGTCGTGGAGACCGACGACGCGGTGCTGGTCGGGCGCGGCGAGCGCATCCAGGAGGTCAAGGCGGTGGTGGCCCAGATCAAGCAGGACGGCCGCTCCGAGGCGACCTGGCACCGCAAGGTCTACCGGCCGTGGGGCGCCTACGATTCGATCGACAACGGCCAGCGGCACCAGGTCAAGCGGATCACGGTCAAGCCCGGCGGCGTGCTGAGCCTGCAGATGCACCACCACCGCGCCGAGCACTGGATCGTGGTCAGCGGCACCGCCGAGGTCACCCGTGGCGACGAGGTGCTGCTGCTGGCCGAGAACCAGAGCACCTACATCCCGCTGGGCGTGACCCACCGCCTGCGCAATCCCGGCAAGCTGCCGCTGGAGCTGATCGAGGTGCAGTCCGGCAGCTATCTCGGCGAGGACGACATCGTCCGCTTCGAGGACACCTACGGGCGCACCTGAGGCGATCCAGGGACGAAACGAGCACGGCGGCCCGATAGCCGCCGTTTTCGTTTCGTACGCCGGCGCGGTGTGGCGAGTGAAATGCTGGGCATGTTCCCGGACGTCCAGTTTTCCGGGCATCCAGCAACACCAGAGGAACAGGCCGGCACATCCATACGCCATCGCATGGACATGCTTACCCGGCTAGAATTGCCCGACTGCCCCGCGCCAGCCGCCGCGGCCGGGCCTGCCCGCAACAGCTGAAGGATCTCGTACAAGATGAAAATCCTCGTCGCCTACAAGCGCGTGGTGGACTACAACGTCCGCATCCAGGTCAAGCCGGACGGTTCCGGCGTGGTCACCGACGGCGTCAAGCTCTCGGCCAACCCGTTCGACGAAATCGCCCTCGAGGAGGCGC
>JASGDF010000098.1:0-5021 GCA_047607345.1 Pseudomonas sp.
CCGGCGCCTGCGCTGCCGGCGCGGTCGCGGCGGCCGGCACCTGCGGCGCCGACTGGGCCAGCTCGCCGGCGGGCGCGACCGGGACTGCCGTGGCGGGTTGCGACATCACCCCCAGACCCTGCTCGGCCGGGCGCGAACCATGGCCGGCATACCAGGCCATGAACAGACTGATGCCGAAGAACACGACGGCCAGCCACTTGGTCGACTTGGACAGGAAATTCGATGCCCCACGCGCGCCGAACACGGTACCGGAAGCACCGGCGCCGAAACCCGAGCCGGCGGCCGCACCCGCGCCACGCTGCATCAGGATCAGCGCGATCATCGCGATCGCCACCAGCACGTAGACCACATTGAGGATCAACATCAGCATTTCGAATTCGTCCCCGCACGAGACCGTTTGATTAGCATCGACTCAACTGTTCGCGGCGGCTCGCGCAATGACCAGGAAATCCCCGGCGACCAGCGATGCGCCACCCACCAGCCCGCCATCGATGTCCGGCTGCGAGAACAGCACGGCGGCGTTGTCGGGCTTCACGCTGCCCCCGTACAGGAGCGGCAGCGAATCAGCGATTCTAGCATCGTGCCGGCGCACTTCGCCACGAATGAAGGCATGCACGGCCTGGGCC
Source organism: Pseudomonas sp. (assembly GCA_047607345.1). Classification (GTDB taxonomy): domain Bacteria; phylum Pseudomonadota; class Gammaproteobacteria; order Xanthomonadales; family Xanthomonadaceae; genus Pseudomonas_S. The sequence goes on from JASGDF010000098.1 coordinate 627, forward strand.
TGTTCCGGGCTCGCGCTGCACCCGGTACCGATCGCCCAGACCGGCTCGTAGGCGACCAGCCCCTTGCCCAGGCCCTCCGCCCCTACCAGAGCCAGCACCGGCGCCAGCTGCAAGGCGATCACCGCCTCGGCCTCCCCCGCCTCACGCTGCTGCAGGGTCTCGCCGACGCACAGAATCGGAGTCAGGCCGGCGTTCAGCGCGGCCCGGAACTTGCGCGCGACCAGCTCGCTGTCCTCGCCGTAGTGTTCGCGCCGCTCCGAATGTCCGACCAGGCCATAGCGCGCGCCCACATCCACCAGCATCGCCGCGGAGACCTCACCGGTGTAGGCCCCGATCTCATTGCTGCTGACGTTCTGGGCACCGAAGCCGATCGAAACATCCTCGAAGTCCTCGATCAGGTCACCCAGGTAGGGTAGCGGCGGCAGAATCACCACTTCGACCCCATCGATCGGCAGACCGGACGCGACTTCGCGGACCAGCGCATGGGCGAACGTGCGGGTGCCATGCAACTTCCAGTTGCCTGCGACGATCTTGCGACGCTTGGACATCGACCCCTCCCTCGGGCATTGCAGAGGCATAAGGATAATCCATCGACCCTTGCCGTCTGGTTATGGCAGGACATGGCGGGACAGCCGCGAGACCGATTGCCTGACCGGCGACCGTCCTGCCAGGACAGCCCCGTGGCGGACGCCTCTGGCCGGCCCTACTTGAGCTTGATCTCGCGCAGGCGCTGTTCCAGGTAGCCCTGGGCGGTGATTGGTTGCGGGTAGCGGCTGGGGTTGTCCGGGGTGATCGTCGAGGGCAGCACGTCGATCAGGAAGTCCGGGTTGGGGTGCAGGAAGAACGGCACCGAATAGCGCGGCTTGCGCGCCGCCTCGCCCGGCGGGTTGGTCACCCGGTGGGTCGTGGACGGGTATACATGGTTGGTCAGGCGCTGCAGCATGTCGCCGATGTTGACCACGATGGTGTCGGCGTCCGAGGTGAACGGTACCCATTCATCCTGCCTGGACTTCACCTCCAGGCCGGCGGCGCTGGCACCGACCAGCAGGGTGATCAGGTTGATGTCCTCGTGTGCGCCGGCACGCACGTTGGGGATGTCGTCACTGGTGATCGGCGGGTAGTGGATCGGGCGCAGGATCGAGTTGCCGCTGTCGGTTTTGTCCGCGAACCAGTCCTCCGGCAGGCCGATGTGCAGGGCCAGCGCCGACAGCACCTTGGCGCCGAGTTGATCCAACGCCTGGTACAGGCCGTAGCCGGCCTCGCGGAAGCCCGGCACCTCCTCGGGCCACAGGTTCGGCGGCATCATCTGACGATAGCGGGAATCGTCCGGGATCTCGCGGCCGATGTGCCAGAACTCCTTCAGGTCGAAATGCCGGGAATCCTTCGCTGTTTCCACGCCGAACGCGGTGTAGCCGCGCGCACCGCCGCTGCCCGGGACGTGGTACTTCTCCTTCGCCTCGTCCGGCAGCGCGAAGAAGGCCCGGAACGCGTCGTAGGCGCGCTCGATGTCAGCCTGCGCGATGCCGTGGTTGCGGATGCCGGCAAAGCCCCATTCGCGATAGGTCGCCCCCAGCTCGGCCACGAACGCGTCGCGGTCGCTGTCGAAGCGGGTGATGTCGAGGGTGGGAATGCGCGAACTCATCGATCTGGCTCCATCTGGAAGGGGCCGACCCACGCGGGGCCGGCCGGTGAATCGCCTCTCGGGACAGAGGGCCGGGGAGCAAGGCCATGCCACGCCTTCCCCCACCACCGCAAGGCTCACCTGCCTTCACACGGACAGACTGCCCCGCCGCCCCGGAAATACACAATGACTCAGGCCAGCGCGGCCTGGCGCACCGCGGCGGAAAGCTGCTCCAGCGTGGACTGCACCAGCGCCTCGTCGCCAGCCTCGACCGTCACCCGGACCACCGGCTCGGTCCCGGACGGACGCAGGAACGCACGACCACGCCCCTGCACCGCCGCCTGCGCCTGCCGCAACGCACGCTGCACCCCGGCATCGGCCACGGCGACCTTGGCATCGGCGCCGTCGAGGCGCACGTTGACGGTCTTCTGCGGCACCTTGTGCAGGCCCGACAGCGCCTGCCGCAGCGAGATGCCTTCGCGTTGCAGCGCTTCCAGCACCTGTAGCGCGCTGACGATGCCGTCGCCGGTGGTGGCGCGGTCCAGGCACAGCACGTGGCCGGAGGTCTCCCCACCCAGCACGCCCCGCCCTTCGACCAGCGCCTGGTGCACGTAGCGGTCGCCGACCTTGACCCGCTGGAACGGGATGTCCAGCCCGGCCAGGGCCTTTTCCAGGCCGTAGTTGGTCATCAGCGTGCCGACCACGGTCCCGGTGAGGCGGCCGCTGGCCTGCCAGGCGCGGGCCAGCACGTACAGCAGGTCGTCGCCGTCGACCGGGTTGCCCTGGTCGTCGGCCATCAGCACGCGGTCGCCGTCGCCGTCGAAGGCGACGCCGAGGTCGGCGCCGGCCTCGCGCACCTTGGCGGCGAGGCTGTCGATGTGGGTGGAGCCAACGCCGGCATTGATGTTCAGGCCGTCCGGCGCGGCGCCGATCACGATCACGTCGGCCCCCAGCTCGCGGAACAGCATCGGCGCAATGTGGTAGGTCGCGCCGTGCGCGCAGTCCAGCACCATCCGGACCCCGCGCAGATGGAAGCCGCGCGGCACGCTGGACTTGCAGAACTCGATGTAGCGACCGATCGCGTCGCGGGCACGCGCGGCCTTGCCCAGTCCCTCGGACTCGACGGTGAGGAACGGCTGCTCCAGTGCCGCCTCGATCGCCGCCTCGGTGGCGTCGTCAAGCTTCTCGCCACCAGCGGAAAAGAACTTGATGCCGTTGTCGTAGTGCGGGTTGTGCGAGGCACTGATGACGATGCCCGCGTCGGCGCGCAGCGTATTGGTCAGGAACGCGATCGCCGGGGTCGGCATCGGCCCGATCAACTGCACGTCGGCGCCGGCAGCGACCAACCCGGCCTCCAGCGCGGCCTCGAACATGTAACCGGAGATGCGCGTGTCCTTGCCGATCAGCACCATCGGGCGCTTGGCATCGCCACGCCCCTGGCCGAGCACGCGCCCGAGCGCATTGCCCAGGCGCAGCACGAAGTCGGCCGAGATCGGCCCATGGCCGACCCGGCCACGGATGCCGTCGGTGCCGAAGTAGCGGCGGGGGCTCATGGGGATGCCGGGACCGGGGACCGGGGACCCGGGACCCGGGAAAGAGCAAGAGCGTCGCTGGCGCTCGTTCTCACGCTCGCGCCGATTCGATGTCCAGGCCGTGCCGCTCCTGCTTTCCCGGGTCCCCAGTCCCCGGTCCCCGGTCCCGCCCCCACCAGCCTCACGCCGCGCTCTCCTGCGGCACCGGCTGGCGCATCATCATCGCGGTCAGCTCGGCGAGGCGGTCGCGCAGCTCGCGACGATCGCAGATCTGGTCGATCGCGCCGTGCTCGACCAGGAACTCCGAGCGCTGGAAGCCTTCCGGCAGCTTCTCGCGCACGGTCTGTTCGATCACGCGCGGGCCGGCGAAGCCGATCAGCGCATGCGGCTCGGCGATGTTGATGTCGCCCAGCATCGCGAACGAGGCCGAGACGCCGCCGGTGGTCGGATGGGTCAGCACCGAGATGTACGGCAGGCCGGCCTCGCGCAGGCGCCCGAGCGCGGCGGAGGTCTTGGCCATCTGCATCAGCGAGAACAGGCCTTCCTGCATGCGTGCGCCGCCGCTGGCGGAGAAGCACACGTACGGGCAGCCCACTTCCAGCGCGACCTCGGCCGCGCGCGCGAAGCGCTCGCCGACCACCGAGCCCATCGAGCCGCCCATGTAGGCGAAATCGAACGAGGCCGCGACCAGCGGCTGGCCCTTCAACAGGCCGCGCATCGCCACCAGCGCGTCGTATTCGCCAGTGCTCTTCTGGGTCGCCTTGATGCGGTCCGCGTACTTCTTCTGATCCTTGAACTTGAGCACGTCGGTCGGGCCGAGGCCGGCAGCGATCTCGGTGGCACTGTCGGCGTCGAACAGCGCCGCCAGGCGGGCGCGGGCACGGATCGGCATGTGATGGTCGCACTTCGGGCAGACCTCGAGGTTCTCCTCGAGTTCCGGCCGATACAGCGCCGCGCCGCAGCTGCTGCATTTTTCCCACAGCCCTTCGGGAACGCTGCGCTTCTTGCTGTGGGTGTTGTCTGTGCGGATGCCCGAGGGCATCAATTTGCTGAGCCAGCTCATGCGGTGTGATGATCCATGCGAGGCGGCCCCGGGGGCCGCAGAGGGGCGACAGTCTAGCTCAGCGCCCCATTCGGGTGCAGACGGGGGCGAATGGACCACCGGGCGCCCGTGCATGCCCCTGTAGGAGCGACTTCAGTCGCGATGGGGCTTTCCCAGGGAAGTCCCCATCGCGACTGAAG
>JASGDF010000099.1:0-4532 GCA_047607345.1 Pseudomonas sp.
GCAGGCCTCCTCCGGCGCGACCGCCGCCAGCGCGGCCGCCGCACCGGGCGCGGGAGGCACCAGCAACGACCTGTCGGCCAAGTACGCCGCGGCGATCCAGCAGGCAGTGCTGGCGCAGTGGGTCCGCCCCGACTCGGTGCCGCTGGGGCAGAAATGCTCGATCCATATCCGCCAGGTGCCGGGCGGTACCGTGATTCAGGCCGAGGTGTCGGCGAGCTGCCCGTTCGATGAGGCCGGCAAGCGCTCGATCGAGGCGGCGGTGCTGCGTGCCCAGCCGCTGCCGTACCGTGGCTTCGAGTCGGTGTTCGCGCGTGACCTGAACTTCAACTTCACCGCGCAGGATCACTGACGCGCCTGTGTACCCGTCGGCAATCAGGCCATTGCGGATTTTCACGCGATTTTTGTTAACGATTGCGAAAATATTCACCTTGCGGTTGCTATCCATTGCCCCCTTTCCCTTCAGACCCACCGAGCGTCCCATGAAGAAACTGCCGCGCTGGCTAGCCTTGTTCACCGCTTTGCTGTTGCCGTTCGCCGCTTCGGCGCAACAGCAGGGGCTGACCATCGACATCGTCGGTGGCAGCGCTTCCGCCACCCCGGTCGCGGTGGTGCCGATGCCGTACCAGGGCTCGGCCGCCGCTCCGCAGACCGACGTGTCCCAGGTCGTCGGCGCCGACCTGGACCGCTCCGGGCAGTTCCGCACCCTGCCGGCCGCGCAGATGACCGAGAAGCCCACCCGCGGCAGCGAGATCCAGTACCCCACCTGGCGCGCGCTCAAGCAGGACTATCTCGTGGTCGGGCGCGTTCTGGACGCGGGCGAGGGCGCCTACCGGGTCGAGTACGAGCTGTTCGACGTGGCCAAGGGCGAGCGTTTGCTCGGCCTGGCGATGACCGCTCGCGCCAACGCGATGCGTGATGTCGCCCACCAGATGGCCGACGCGATCTACGAGAAGATCACCGGCGTGCGCGGCGCGTTCTGGACTCGCATCGCCTACGTCACCGCCAGCGGCACCGGCAACAACATGCGCTACGCGCTGATGGTCGCCGACTCCGATGGCTACAACCCGCAGACCATCGTGCGCTCGGCCGAGCCGCTGCTGTCGCCGAACTGGAGCCCGGACGGTCGCAAGCTGGCCTACGTCAGCTTCGAGCGCGGCAACTCCTCGATCTACGTGCAGGACATCGCCACCGGCGGACGCGAGCTGGTCTCCAGCTTCCGCGGGATCAACAGTGCGCCTGCATTCTCTCCAGATGGTAGGCGTCTAGCTCTCGCGCTTTCTAGGAGTGGCAATCCCGAAATCTACGTCATGGACCTGGGAAATAAGCAACTCACTCAGTTGACCAATCAGTTTAGTATCGATACCGAGCCAGTGTGGGCGCCAGATGGCGAATCCATCTATTTCACATCTGATAGAGGTGGCCGTCCGCAGATCTACCAAGTCGCGTCAGGCGGCGGAGCTGCCACGCGAATCACTTTTCAGGGAAACTACAATGCAAAGGCAAGCATCTCTTATGATGGAAAGAAGCTTGTTATGGCTCAGGGAGCTGGCAATTCCTATCGGATTGCGATGATGGATCGCAGCTTGGGTTCGGCGGCTTGGAGTACCCTGTCGCCAGGGTCCTTGGACGAGTCCCCGAGCTTTGCGCCCAATGCTAGTATGGTGCTATATGCTGCGCGCGAGGGTGGACGCGGTGTGCTTTATGCCGTATCCGCCGACGCGCGTGTCCGCCAGCGCTTGGTGCTGGCGGATGGTGACGTGAGGGAACCCGCATGGGGGCCTTACCGTAGCGCGCATTAATGTTAATATTTTGCTGCGTTAAACCCCTCATCGGCTTAGGAGCCACCAAAGGTATCGTCATGAACAAGTCCACCCGCGTCCTGCTTGTTTCTCTGCTGTCCGTGGCCGCCCTGGCCGGCTGCTCCAAGAAGGTGAAGGAAACGCCGCCGCCGCCGACCGAAACCGCCCCGACCACGCCGCCGCCGCCGACCACCTCCGGCCTGTACGGTCCCAACGATCTCGATACCGATGCCTGCCTGCGCCAGCGCGTCGTCTACTTCGACTTCGACCAGGATTCGGTCAAGCCCGAGTTCCAGGCCATCGTCGCTTGCCACGCCAAGTACCTGCGTGACCGTCCGTCCTCGCGCATCACCCTGCAGGGTAATACTGACGAGCGAGGCACTCGTGCCTATAACCAAGCTCTGGGTGAACGTCGCGGTGATGCCGTCAGTTCGGCCCTGCAGGCCAACGGCGGCTCGGGCAGCCAGCTGACCGTGGTCAGCTACGGCGAAGAGCGCCCGGTGGCTACCGGCTCCAACGAGGAAGCCTGGGCGCAGAACCGTCGCGTCGAGATCGTGTACACCGCGAAGTAATCGACGATGCGTTTTGGGTCAGTCACCCTGTTCGTCGCGGCGGCCCTTGTGGCCGCCGCGCCGGCGTACGCGCAGCGCCAGAGTCTGGCCGACCGTGTCGCCGTGCTCGAGCAGCAGGCCGCCAATCCTCAGGCCAACATGGATCTGCTGAACCAGCTCAACGCGCTGCGTTCGCAGGTACGGGATCTGCAGGGGACGGTGGAGCAGTTGCAGCACGAGAACGATCAGCTCAAGCAACAGGCCAAGGACCAGTATCTGGATCTGGACGGCCGTATCAATCGCCTCGAAGGCGGGGCGACGCCGCCGTTGCCTGCCGCTTCGGGCAATCCGGCACCGGCGACCAAGCCCGGCGTGGCGGCCACTTCCGAGCGGCCGCCCTCCGTGCGTGGCGATGCGGGTACGCCGACCGCGTCCGGCGACGAGCGCAGCACCTACAACGTGGCGTTCGACGCGCTCAAGAATGGCAAGTACGACGACGCATCGCAGTTGTTCCTGAGTTTTCTCGAGCTGCATCCGAACGGCGTCTACACCCCCAATGCGCTGTACTGGCTCGGGGAAAGTTATTACGCCACGCGCAATTTCCCGTTGGCCGAGGCGCAGTTCCGCGACCTGGTCAGCCGTTATCCGACCCACGACAAGGCCGCCGGCGGCCTGTTGAAGCTGGGCCTTTCGCAGTATGGCGAGGGCAAGGCCAAGGATGCGCAGCAGACGCTGCAGCAGGTGGTCTCGCAGTATCCCGGCAGCGATGCCGCCCGAGTGGCGCAGGATCGCCTCCAGTCCATCCAGCTCGGCCAGCAACTGCGCTGATTCCTCCTGGCCTGCCGCCGTGGTAGCGGGCCGCCCGATCCCGCCATGACCACCGCCGCCGCCATTCCCAGTGAGATCGTCCAGTCGCCGTTGCCGCGGTTGAAGATCACCGAGATCTTCCTGTCGCTGCAGGGCGAGGCCGAGGCGGCGGGCTGGCCGACGGTGTTCGTGCGCCTGACCGGTTGCCCGCTGCGCTGCCGTTACTGCGACACCGAGTACGCCTTCCACGGCGGGCAGTGGCGCGATATCGACGACATCGTCGCCGAGGTGCTCGGTCACGGTGTGCGCCATGTCTGCGTGACCGGCGGCGAGCCGCTGGCGCAGAAGCGCTGCCTGCTGCTGCTGCAGAAGCTGTGCGATGCCGGCCTGGACGTGTCTTTGGAGACCTCCGGCGCGCTGGACGTGGCCGCGGTCGACGCGCGGGTATCGCGGATCGTGGACATCAAGACCCCGGCCTCCGGTGAAGTCCAGCGCAATCGCTGGGACAACCTGCCGCTGCTGACCGCGCGCGACCAGATCAAGTTCGTGCTGTGTGGACGTGCCGACTACGAGTGGGCGCGCGCGATCGTGCGCGAGCATGCCTTGTCGGCGTGCTGTACGGTCTGGTTCTCGCCGAGCAAGAGCGAGCTGGACCCGCGCGACCTGGCCGACTGGATCGTCGCCGACCGCCTGCCCGTGCGCTTTCAGCTGCAACTGCACAAGCTGCTGTGGAACGACGAGCCGGGGAAGTAGCTGATCCTCACGTGAATCGACAAGGACAGCGTTGCAGAGATCATCATCACGGGATGCGACTACTCAGGCAGGTCTTTGGCGGGGACATTGGTGTCACCCTGCTTAGTCGGCGGATTCAACTTTGATTCGCAACGCTGTTGTTGAATTCCTCGATGAAGATGTCGAGGGGCGTTTTGAATCCCAAGATCTTGCGCGGGCGGGTGTTGAGTTGTTGCTCGATCGAGCGTAGTTGTTCGTCGGTGATGGTCGCGAAGTTCATGTCGCGAGGCAAGTATTGCCGGACCAAGCCGTTGGCATTTTCGTTGCTGCCGCGCTGCCAGGCCGAGTACGGGTTGGCGAAGTAGACATCGGCCTGCAAGGCGACGCCGAGGCGCTGGTGCTAGGTGTTTGATCCCAGGTTTTGATGGTGCAATCCATTCTCTTCAATGGAAGGAGGCACTATGGACCAGGTTCTCCACGGGAGCGCCACGACGACAGAGGCAGTCCGTCGAGCGATACAACATAGTCAAGAGTGTAATGACCCACCGGATTCTGCACAGGTCACACGGTTAATGTGGCGGCATAGGCTTGGTCGGGCGTTTTCATCTTCAACGCCTGATGCGGTCGCTGCCGGTTGTAGAAC
>JASGDF010000100.1:0-25461 GCA_047607345.1 Pseudomonas sp.
CGCTGGTGCGCGATGCGGCGGCCCGGCGCGCCGACTGGAGCGCGCCGCACCGGCTGCGGCGCTGGGCGCGTACCCGCCGCAGCGAGAACACCGTGGCCGCCTGCGGCTTCGACACGATCAACACGCTGTTCTCCAACGACGAAATGCACCTGACCCTGCTGCGCGGGCCGGCGCTCGGCGCGGCCGGGCGGCTGCCGCCGCTGCTCGATACGTTATGGCGCAGGGCCGCGGGATTGCGCTCGTAGCAGCGGCTTCAGCCGCCCATGCGCCTAGGAACGTGGGCGGCAGAAGCCGTCCGGGCTGCGAAGCCCGCTGATGCGGTCCGGTGGGGCGCCGTTTCTTGGCCTGTAGCGCGGCTACAGGCCTGCGAATCGCCACCCAACCGGCCTCGCACAGCGAACTTCTCGCCTCGGGCGTTTCAGCCGCCCACGCGCCTAGCCCGGAATGAACGGGAACGCGATCTTCAGCAGTCCCTTCAGCCCGCCCTCGGCGGTGCTGGCGATCGCCTTCGCGCCCAGGCTGTTGAGCACGCGCCGCACGTCCCCCCAGCGCAGCTGCTTGACGTCCTTCTTCAGCAGCTCGGCCACTTCCTCGGCGGTCGGCGCGAGCTTGTTCAGCTCGCGCACCGTCGCCGCCGGATCGGGCTGCAGGTAGCCCCAGCGCTCGGCGATCTTCAGCAGGGTGTCGAAGCGCACCGCGACCACCTCGCGGTTGCGCTCGTAGACCGGCAGCGCGCCGACATCGAGGATCGCCTGCTCGAACTGCTGCGCATCGTCCGGATGCTCGATGCGTACCGCCAGGAAGCCTTCCTTGCGGCTGCGCGCGCTGACGTGCTTTGCCCCCGAGCGCAGGTTGGCCTCGGTCAGCACCGTGGCGACGATCCGCTGCAGCGTCGCGTCGCCGTCCTCCGGCACCAGCGCGCGCCAGCGCGCGTAGCCGTCGCGGCGCAGCGCCTTGACCTTGGCGGGAGTGACCCGCAGCCGCAGTGCCACCGTGGCGTTGGCGTCGCCACGGGCGATCGCGCCGTCGCGTTCGAGCAGCACGAAGATCAGTAGCTCCAGGTCGCGCTTGGTCAGCGACTGGAAACCCTGCAGCAGGGTCAGGCGCAGGAATTCGTTGGCGAACCCGACCGGGTCCTTGAGTTCGATGGGTTGCATCGCCGCTCCTCCACGGTACCGGCGCAGGATGCTACGGCCCGGTTGCAGCGCCTGAGACGCGGTCGCCGCCGCTGGCTCAGCGCTCCTTGCGGCGGCCGGTCTCGCGGCCGGGAACCTCGCTGCGGAAGGTCTCGATCGCGCCGCGGTCCTGCAACGTGACGTACACCTGCCGGCCGTCCTTGCCGCCGAACGCCAGGTTGGTCGGCTTGCGGCCCTTGAGCCTGACCGTGTGCAGCAACTGGCCCTGCGGGGAGATCACCACCACGCTGCCGGCGTCGTAGCGGGCGATGTAGAGGTTGCCGTCGCGATCGCAGCGCATGCCGTCCAGCCCGGCGTCGGGGAATTCGATCAGCAAGCGCTTGTTGGAGAGGTGGCCTTCGCGGTCCCGGTCGTAGACCCAGACCTTGCGCTGCACGCTCTCGTTGACGTACAGGTGGTCCCCGCGCGGCGACACCTCGATGCCGTTGGTGGTGCCCATCCCGGTCTCCAGCAGCTCGGCATGGCCCTGGCGGTCGATCCGCCAGATCTGCCCGCTGCCCTGCTTCCAGTCCGGATCGCTGGCATACAGGGTGCCGTCCGGGGCCAGCGCGAGGTCGTTGGGCTGGTGCATCCGCGCATCGCCGGCGAAGGTCGAGACCTGGCGGGTGGCCGGGTCCACCGCCAGGATCGCGTGGCCGGTGTAGTCGGCCACGTACAGGATGCCGCCCTCGCCGAAACGCAACCCGTTGCCGGTGCTGCCCGGCGGCAGGCGCACGAACAGCTCGGCCTGGCCGCTGCCGTCGGAACCGGTCGAGACCCGGCCGATGGTGCCGTCGCCGCCGAAGGCGACCGCGTAGAGGCGGCCGTCGGGGCCGACCGCGGGCCCTTCGATGCCGTGGCCGAACACGCCATCGGGCACGTAGTCGCTGGCGAGGTAGGCGGTGGGCAGCTTCTGCTGGCTCCTGCCGGAGGCCAACGCGTCGGTGGCCGTGCTCAGCAGCAGGACCGCCAGGGCGGCGTGGATCAGGGGACGTGGCAGGCGATGCATGGAGCGGTTCCGGTCAGGTGTCGCCCAGCGCGGCGACGGTGATTTCCTCGCGGTCGTGATAGAGCTGCTTGGCGCGTACCCGCAGCGGCCGGCCGGCCTGTTGCGCGAACAGTTCCAGGCACAGCGCGGTCTCGTCCCAGCGCTTCTTCATCGGCAGCTTGAGGTTGAAGATCGCATGCCGGCACCAGCCCTCGCTGAACCAGGTCGCCATCCGTTCGGCCACGCGCCGCGGCTGCTCGACCATGTCGCAGACCATCCAGTCCAGCGGGCGCTCCGGCTTCCAGTGGAAGCCGTCGGCACGCAGGTGCTCGACCAGGCCGGTGTCCAGCACGTGCGGGCGCAGCGGGCCGTTGTCGACGCTGGTGACGTGCAGGTGCTCGCGGGTCAGCACCCAGGTCCAGCCGCCGGGCGCGGCGCCGAGGTCGGCCGCGCGCATGCCCGGCTTGAGCAACGCCTGGTGTTCCTCGGGCGAGAGCAGGCTCATCAGCGCCTCCTCCAGCTTCAGCGCCGAGCGCGAGGGGGCGTCGGCCAGCAGCTTCAGGCGCGGGATGCCGAGCGGCCAGGGCGCGCTGTCGCGCGGATCGGCGACCGCCAAGAACAGGTGGTCGCCCTGCACGAAGCACACGTGCAGGCGCGGCAGCCGCGCTTGCGGTTTGTCGGTGAGCAGCCCGGCCTTGCGCAGCGCGGGCCGCAGCGCGTTGCCGAAGCTGCGCGCCAGTCCGGCCAGCGGCTTGCCGGCGTCGGAGTCCGGGTGTTCCACCCACAGCTCGCCGAAGCGCGGCGCGCCGTGCAGCGCGGCCAGGATCGGCGCGATGCGGTCCTTCGGATCGATGTCGCGCAGCTCGGCCAGCAGGCGCAACCGCTGGCGGGCGAAGATCAGTTCGCGCCATGGCAGCCGCGCGGCCAACGCCTCGGCTTGCTCGCAGGCGAACACCACGTAGCCGTCGTTGCGCTGGGTGCGCGCGTAGCCGGCGATGCCGGCCTCGGCCGCGCGCGCCGACAGTTCGCCGGCCAGCTCGGGCTCGAAGCCCTGGCGGCAATAGCACAGCAATCCGTTCATCGTGTCTCCGTGGCGGCGCGATGGCCGCGCGGTCTTTCCGGCGCGTCATCCCCACGAAATCGCACGGCCGGGCGAGGAAAATCCAGTCCGTCGCTCCCGCGTGGGCGGGAGCCCGGCGACGTGCCGCCCTGTGCACGAACGTCCCTGGATCTGCGATCCCCGGCCCACGCGCATGGCGCGCGGGTGTTCGGCCGGGTGCGAGCCAGTGGCTCGCAAGCCACCCGCGCGCTCCCCCGCCTTCGCGGCGATGACGGCGGGAGGTTGCCGGCGGCAGCCCGGATGGGCGCCTCAGTAATGATCGCCACCGCTTTCCCCGTAGCCGCGCAGCACCGCGCGGGCCTGGTCGCGATGCAGGTCGCGCACCACCTCGATGCCGCGCCGGTTCAGTTCGCCGATCCAGTCCGCCGGCAGCGGGCCTTCGTCGAACGCGGTCAGCTCCATCACGTCCTCGGCGCGGGCGCCGATCAACAACCGGTCGATGCCGGCCCAGACCGTGGCGCCGTAGCACTGGCAGCACGGCTGCGCGGAGGTCGCCAGCGTGACCGGCTTGAGCAGGTCGTTGAGCCGATGAGTTTGCAGGCGTTGCTGGGCCAGCATGTAGGCCATGTTCTCGGCGTGCGCCAGCGAGGTGTTCTGCGGCACCACCCGGTTGACCCCGACCGCGATGATGCGGTCGTCCGGGCCGAATACCACCGCGCCGAACGGGCCGCCGCTGCGGTGTTCCACGTTCAGCCGCGACAGTTCGATCGCCAGCGCGACCTTGGCCGCGTCGCCGGGATGGGCGAGGGCGGTGTCGACGTGTTCGTGGACCCAGGCGGGCAGGGTGAGGTGGACTTGCGCGTAGAGCATCAGCGGACCGGTTCTGGGGTTTCGACGGGGCGGCGCAGTGTATCGGTCTGGCCGTCCTTTGCGCTGCACCGGCCGGATACGCATTGGCAGCCGCTGATCTCGCGGACGCCGCACACGCTCATCCGGCCGCTGGCGCGGCACTGCGCCATCACGCCCTCCGGATCGGTCGGGCTGGCGATGTTCACGCAGGCCGGATAGGCGCCGCAGCAGTTGCCGACGTTCTTGACCGTGCAGTCCGCGTCGGTATGGCAGGTGGTATCGACCTGGGCCGGCGGACTGGCCGGCGTGCCGGCCTGCGACTGCGAGGCCGGCGCGGCGCAGGCGGCCAGCAGCAGGAGCAGGGCGGGGAACAGGCGTCTCATCGCGGGTTCCATATCGTGGAAGGCCCCGAATATAGCCCGCCCGCCGCAATCACTCGTAGAGCGGAGCTCGCTCCGCTGAGGCTTTCCCGGCAAGGCCCCAGCGGAGCGAGCTCCGCTCTACGGGCTACCGGGCGCGCCGCGCCGCTCCACATGCGCCGAAGCGCAGCCGAGCACACCGCCGAGCAGGCAGACAATGGCGACGGCCTCCAGCGGCGTCGGCAGGCGCCCTTCCCACAGAAAGCCGTACAGCAGCGCGAACACGGTCTCGAACACGATCATCTGCCCGACCAGGGTCAGCGGCAGCAGCCGGCTGGCGCGGTTCCAGCAGGCGTTGCCGAGCACCGAGGAGAACACCGCCAGCACCAGCGCGATGCCCCAGAAGCGGGCCCAATCGGCCGGCAGGTGCCCGGCGTGGTCAAACCCGAACGCAGGGGGCGCCAGCAGCAGCGCCAGTGCGCCGGTGACCACGCCGGTCAGCAGCGACCAGTCGCCGCCGGACAGGTCAGGGCGGCGCGACAGCCAGCGCGCATTGGCGATGGAGTATGCCGACCACGACAGCAATGCGCCGAACGCGCAGGCCAGCCCGGCCGCGCGCGTGGCCAGGCTGCCGGTGTCGTGGGTGCCGCCGCGCAGCGCCTCGAAGGCGACCAGCGCCACCCCGGCCACGCCCAGCGCCGAGGGCGCCACCAGCCGCGACAGCGCCACCGCGCCGGCCGTGCGCGAGCCGATCGTGGTCACCACCACCGGCAGCAGGCCGACGATCAGCGAGGTCGCCGCGCCGCCGGCCCATTGCACGGCGGTGCCGAGCAGGACGTAGTAGACCAGGTTGCCGAGCAGGCTCAGGCGCACCAGCGCCCAGCCCTCGGCGCGGCCCAGCCTGCCGCGCAGCCGCGCCCAGCGCGGTGCTAGCACGCACAGGGCGACCAGCCCGTAGGCGAGATAGCGCGACACCGACAGCTGCAGCGGCGAGAAGTCGTGCAGCAGCTGCGGGGCCAGGAACACCAGCCCCCACAGCGCGCCGGCGGCGATGCCGTTGCCTGTGCCCGCCAGCAGTCGTTCGCGCATGCGCTCCGGGTCCTTCGCAGTGATGATCCCGCAGTCGTGGCGTCGGCCCGCCGGCACCACGGTTACGGGTGGCGAATCACTTCGCCCAGGTATCGCGCAAGGTCACACTGCGGTTGAACACGGGTCTGGCGGTGCTATGGTCGCGGCGGTCGGCGACGAAGTAGCCCAGCCGCTCGAACTGGAACGACTGCTCGGGCTGCGCCTGCGCCGCGGCAGGCTCGACGTAGCCGGTGACCACCCGCCGTGAATCCGGGTTGAGGTGGTCGCGGTAGCTCAGGCCCGCGGATTCGTCGTCGGGCTTCTCCACCGAGAACAGGCGGTCGTACAGGCGGATCTCCGCGGCCACCGCGTGCTGCGCGCTGACCCAGTGGATGGTGCCCTTGACCTTGCGGTTGGCGCCTTCCATGCCGGGGCGCGACTCCGGGTCCAGCCAGCCGCGCAACTCGACGACGCTGCCATCGGCGTCCTTGACGACCTCGTCCACGCGCACGATGCCGGCGCCGCGCAGGCGGACCTCGCCGCCCGGCACCAGCCGCTTCCAGCCCTTCGGCGGAACCTCGGCGAAATCCTCGCGCTCGATCCACAACTCGCGCGAGAACGGCACGCTGCGCTCGCCGTGCGATTCGTCCTTCGGGTGGTTGGCGAAGGTCAGGGTTTCCTCGTGGCCTTCCGGCAGATTGGCCAGCACCAGCTTCAGCGGGTCGATCACCGCCAGCCGGCGCGGCGCGTGCGCGTCCAGGTCCTCGCGCAGGCAGCCTTCCAGCACCGAGAAGTCGATCGTCGAGTTCTGCTTGGAGATGCCGACGCGATCGACGAACAGGCGCATCGCCGCCGGGGTGTAGCCGCGCCGGCGCATGCCCTGCAGCGTGTACATGCGCGGATCGTCCCAGCCGTCGACCAGGCCTTCCTCGACCAGCGCGGTGAGCTTGCGCTTGCTCATCACCGTGTAGTTGATGTTCAGGCGCGAGAACTCGATCTGGCGCGGCTTGGCGGCCTCGATCGGCAGACCCCTGGCGGCGAGCGGCGCCAGCAGCTGCGGATGGCCGGGCAGGTCGACGTTGTCCACGCACCAGTCGTACAGCGGGCGGTGGTCCTCGAACTCCAGCGTGCACAGCGAGTGGGTGATGCCTTCGACCGAATCGCTCAGCGAATGCGCGAAGTCGTACATCGGGTAGATCGGCCAGGCGTTGCCGGTGTTCTGGTGCTCGACGTGCTTGATCCGGTACAGCGCCGGGTCGCGCAGGTTGATGTTGCCGGAGGCCATGTCGATCTTCGCGCGCAGGGTGCGCGCGCCGTCGCCGAACTCGCCGGCGCGCATGCGCCGGAACAGGTCCAGGTTCTCCTCGACGCTGCGCTCGCGATACGGCGAATCGCGGCCCGGTTCGGTCAGCGTGCCGCGGTACTCGCGCACCTGCTCGGCGCTGAGGTCGCAGACGAACGCCTTGCCGTCGGCGATCAGCTTCTCGGCGGCCAGGTACAGCACCTCGAAGTAGTCCGAGGCGTGGCGCAGGCTGGCCCATTCGAAGCCCAGCCAGCGCACGTCGTCCTGGATCGCGGCGACGAACTCGGGGTCTTCCTTGGCCGGGTTGGTGTCGTCCAGGCGCAGGTTGCAGGCGCCACCGAACTCGGCGGCGACGCCGAAGTCCAGGCAGATCGCCTTGGCGTGGCCGATGTGCAGGTAGCCGTTGGGCTCGGGTGGGAAGCGGGTCCGGATCGTGGCTTGGCGGCCGCTGGCCAGGTCCTCGCGGACGATCTGGCGGATGAAATCGCGGCGTTCGGGGGTGCCGGAGTCGGCGGCGGGCGTGGGCTGGGACGTGCTGGACATGCCGGGGCGGGAAGCAGAAAAGCCGCCAGTCTATCGCGCCGCGACCAGCGGCGCGTTGCCGGTCGGGTACCCGCCGGTGAGCTGGAGGACCGGGGACAGGGCACTTGAAAGCGCAGCCGGCGGCCACCATCGATCAATGATCTTCTTCTTTAGCCTTTTTGCCGAACGGAGCCTCGTCATGCCGATCACCTTCAAGCAGCGCCTGCCGGATGCGGATGAGGCCTTGCCCGGGCGCGACCAGCCGCTGCCGCTGCCCACCGCCCATTTCGTCAATGGCCATCCGCTGAAGGGCGACTTTGCCGGGCTGGAGGTGCTGGACCTGGGCATGGGCTGCTTCTGGGGCGTGGAGCGCAAGTTCTGGCAGCTGCCGGGCGTGTTCACGACCGCCGCGGGCTACCAGGGCGGGCTGACACCCCATCCCAGCTACGAGGAGGTCTGCTCGGGCCGCACCGGGCATGCCGAGGTGGTGCGGGTGGTGTTCGATCCGGCCCAGGTCCCGCGCGACACCGTGCTGCGCACGTTCTGGGAGAACCACGACCCGACCCAGGGCATGCGCCAGGGCAATGATGCCGGTACCCAGTACCGCTCGGTGATCTACTGCCACGACCAGGAGCAGTTCGACGCGGCACTGGCCAGCCGCGAGGCCTACCAGCGGCGCCTGGACGAGGCCGGCTATGGGCCGATCACCACCGAGATCGTCTATCCGGCGCCGCCGTTCTACTACGCCGAGGACTACCACCAGCAGTACCTGGCCAAGAATCCGGCCGGCTACTGCGGCCTGGGCGGGACCGGGGTGAGCTGCCCGATCGGACTGGGTCGCGGCTGATCCCGCACCGGCCCGGCGCGCTCAGCGCGGGACCGCAGCGGCCGACCAGATGCTGTCGGTGTGGCCCGTGTGCATGCGCCGGCCGGTGTGGCGGGCGATCAGCAGCAGCGCCGGCACCGCCGCCAGCGCGGTCAGGTCGATCACGATGCCGGCCCCGCCGTGGTTCCAGGTGCCGGCGACGCCCCAGATCCCGGCCAGGCTGCCCAGCGGCACCAGCGAGGTGACCGCGGCGGTGGCGAGCAGCAGTTCGTGCGCGCCGCGCGCCGCGCCGCGCCACAGCGTCCAGGCCACCGCGGCGGCGAACACCGCGAAGTAGATACCCTCGTGCCAGGCCGCCAGGTCGTGCACCCGGCCGGGCAGCCACTTGGTCGCCGCGGTGGTCGCCGAGATCCCGGCCACGCAACCCAGCGACACGCCGATGGTCAGTGCGCCGAGCACCCGCGCCGAGGTCTTCTGCGCCGGTGCCTCGCCGCCGCGGGCCTTCCTGCGGCGCGACTCGATCCACAGCAGGTTGCCGGTATAGAACAGCGCCGCCCCGGTCAACCCCAGCAGGAAGTACAGCCAGCGCACCGCATTGCCGCCGAAACTGCCGAAGTGCAGCATGAAGAAGGCGTTGACCGCCGCGCTCCAGCCGTCCATGTAGCCGGGCATGTCGTGCGGATCGACCTCACCGCTGTACGGGTCGACATGGGTGCTGGAGAAGGTGCGTGCGCGGGTACCGTAGCGGATGTCCTGGCCGACCACGCTGCCCTCCACCCGGCCGTGGTCCTGGCCGAAGTTCAGGCTCTGCACCCGCAGGTGCGGCAACTGCTCGCCGACGCGTTGCAACAGCACCGGCAGCGGCAGCGGTCGTGCGCCCGGCGGCAGCGGCGTGGGCGATTCGCGCGGCCAACTGATCGGCTGGCCGTACAGGGCCTTGCCCTGCACGTCGTAGAACTGGTCGTGGAAGGCGAACACCACCGAGGTCAGCGCCATCACCAGGTGCAGCGGCAGGCTGACCAGGCCGAGGGCGTTGTGCGCGTCCAGCCACATCCGCTTGATGTTCCTGCCGATGCGCAGCGCGAACAGGTCCTTCACCAGCGTCGGCAGCAGCACGATGAGGCCCGAGACCAGCGCCAGCGCGTACAGCATCGCCACCGTGCCCATGATCGGCCGCGCGATCCTTTCGGGAAACGGAAGGCCGACGAACTGGTGCAGCCGGTCGACCAGCCCCGCCACCGGCGCCTGCGTCAACTCGGCGACCTGCAGCCGTCCGGCGGCATCGAAGCTTGCACCGTATTCGCGGGCGTCGCGTCGGCCGCCTTCGCGCCAGATCAGCCGCGCCGGCTGCTCCGGCGTGGTCTCCAGCACGATGCTGTAGCGCTTGGCGGCCTGCGGATGGGCGGCCAGGGTGGCCTCGATCAGCGCCTGGGTGCGCTCGATCGGCGGCGGCGTGGCCAGCGTCGACGGCGGGGTCGCCCAGCGCGCCAGCGGCTTCTGGAACATGGTGATCGCGCCGGCATAGAAGGCGATGAACAGCATCAGCCCGCTGAAGATGCCGACCCAGATATGCACGTCCTTGTAGACCTTGACGATGTCGCTGCGGATCTTCATCGGCGCGCCTCAGGCCAGTGCCGTGCGCAGCAGCCAGAACAGGCCGAACGCGGCCAGGTTGGCCGTCCCCAGCCACAGCCACGCGCGCAGGCTATCGCGGAACAGGTAGACGCCGCCGAGCACGGCTGCCCACAGCGGCGCCAGTATCCACATGGTGAACTGGAGCTTGCCTTCGTGCATCGCCAGCCCGCCAGGGGTCAGCAGCGCGATCAGCCCGCTCAGCGCCAGCGCCAGGGTGAAGCCGAGCACGCCGCCGGCGCAGGTCTTGCCGAACCAGTGCCGGCTCTGCAGGCGCTCGCGCGGCGCGTTCATGCCCGCTTCTCGCGCTGCCGCGCACGCCAGGCGCCGAGGAACGGTGCCAGCGATCCGGCCAGCATCGCCGCGCAGGCGCAGATCGCCCAGGCTTCCAGCGTGCCGGTGCGGCCCAGCAGCAGTGCCAGGGCCAGCGCCAGCGCGGCGCTCCCCGGTAGCCAGCGCCGCCGCATGGGCCATGGGCCTGCGGCGCGCCATTGTTGCTGCGGGCAGGCCAGATAGAACAGCCAGGCGCCGAGGCCGGCGAGCACGCTGGCGAGGACGATCGAGGTGGACAACATGGCGGGGCACGCTCCGGATGACGGGGGCCTGGCGAGATGCCGGGGCCGTGTCCGGTCGGACACGGCCCCGGGGGGGATCACCAACTGAACGTGGCAGTGGCGGTCACTGCGCGGCCGCTGCCGTAGTAGCAGGAGGTCGCCGAGGTGCAGGTGGCCACGTAGCGCTTGTCGGCCAGGTTGCTGCCGTTGAGCGCGAGCTTGACGCCGATGCCGCCGAAGTGGCCGGCGTCGTAGCGCAGCGCGGCATCCCACAGCGTGTACGACGGGATCCGGTAGACGTTGGCCAGGTCGCCGTAGGTCTCGCCGATATGGCGGCCGCCGACCGCCACCGCGA
This sequence comes from Pseudomonas sp., assembly GCA_047607345.1. Taxonomy (GTDB): domain Bacteria; phylum Pseudomonadota; class Gammaproteobacteria; order Xanthomonadales; family Xanthomonadaceae; genus Pseudomonas_S. The sequence goes on from JASGDF010000100.1 coordinate 10,692, forward strand.
AGCCGCTCAGCACACCTTGCTGGAAGGTGTAGTCCAGCCACAGCGAGGTCATCCAGTCGGGCGTGCGGATCATCGTGTTGCCCTGGTAGCCATCGTTGCTCTTGGTCACCTTGCCGTCCATGCGGGTCGCCGCGCCGACGATGCTGAAGCCGTCCAGCGGGGTGATCCGGCCTTCCAGTTCGACGCCGCGCACACGCTGCTGGCCGCTCTGCACCACGTAGTCCTCGTCCAGCGTCGTGTCGTTGGTGGGATCGCTGGTCACCACGTTGTTCTGGCGCAGGTCGTAGGCCGACAGCGTCAGCAGTCCGTCCACGCTGCTCGGCTGGTACTTCACGCCGACCTCCCACTGCTTGCCGGTGGTCGGCTTGATGCTGCTACCGTCGCGCTTGGAATAGGCGTCGACCACCGGCTCGAACGACTCGGAGTAGCTCAGGTACGGCGCCAGGCCGCTGTCGAAGGTGTACAGCGCGCCGGCGCGGGCGGTGGTGGCGGAGGCGTGGGTGATGCTCAGCTCGTCGCCGACCGCTTCGTACTGGCGGGCGTAGAACTGGTCGTGGCGGCCGCCGATGGTCAGGTGCAGCCTGCCCAGGTCGATCTGGTCCTGCAGATACACCCCGGTCTGGCGGTTGTAGCCGTGGTACTCGCTCTGAGCGGTCAGCACCGAGGCGAAGTCGTAGTAGGTGTACACCGGATTGAACACATTGATGGCGATCGTGCTGGTGGAGACCACCGCTCGGTCGCGGTTGTGCCACCAGTCGGTGGCCTGCCAGTCGGTGCCGACCAGCACGTTGTGGTGCAGCGTACCGGTGTCGAACTTGCCTTCCACCCGGGTGTCCACCACCTTGCCGTCGGCGGCGCCGGTGCCCTGCACGGCGCGGCGGCCGAGCGTGTTGCCATTGGTCAGCGTGGAGGTGCCGCCGACCGTGGTGCGGAACAGCGTGTCGACGTGGCTGGCGCGTGCGCTCTGGCTCAGCTTCCAGTTCTCGTTGAAATCGTGTTCGAACAGCCAGCCGACGGTGCGGGTCTCGCGATCGTAGACGTTCCAGTTCGGTTCGCCGATGAAGGTGGTGTTCTTGATGTAGCCGTACTGGGTCGGCACCACTGTGCCCTGGTAGGGCAGGAACTGGAAGGTGCTGCCGCCGTCTTCCTTCTGGTACAGGCCGAGCAGGGTCAGGCGAGTGGCGTCGGCGATGCGCCAGGTCAGGCTGGGCGCGACGAACCAGTGCTGGCGCTCGACGTGCTTGATCTGGGTGGCGCCGTCGCTGTACAGGCCGACCAGGCGCAGCAGCACGTTCTCGCGGGCGTTCTGTGTGCCCAGGTCGAAGGCGGTCTGGTACTGGCCGTTCTTGTCCACCGAGGTGCGCAGCTGCTGGGTCTGGTGCGGCTGGGGGGTCTTGCTGATCTGGTTGATCAGGCCGCCCGGCGCCAGCTGTCCGTACAGTACCGCCGACGGCCCCTTGAGCACCTCGACCCGCTCCAGGTCCCAGCTGTCGATCTGCACGGTGGTCCACTGGCCGCCCTTGGGCATGCGCATGCCGTCGAGGGTGACGTAGTTGCTCCAGCTGCCGACGTCGAAGCCGCGGATGTAGATGTCGTCCACGCGGTTGTCGATGCCGCCGGACTCGGGCACCACGCCGGCGCTGTAGCGCACCGCCTCGTCCAGTCGCTGCACGCCGCGCGCGTCCAGTTCCTCGCGGGTGATCACCGAGACCGACTGCGGGGTTTCCAGCAATGGGGTGTCGGTCTTGGTCGCCGAGCTAATGTGCTGGGCCGGCTTGTAGGCGTTGACATGCACGGTGTCCAGGTCGGTCGGGGCGTCGCTGGCGGACTGGGCCGAGGCGCCGAAGGCGAGGGCCAGCAGGCAGCCGCAGGCCAGCGGGGCGAGACGGAGCGGGTGGGTCGGATGCGAGTCGGACATGGTGTGTGCCTGAGTAGTAGACGATGACGCGACGTGTGAACGAATGGTCGGATGCGTGGATGAAGCGAATTCGACGCAAATGAGAATTACTATCGTTGCAGTACGTTAAGGCATATTTTGCGATTCAGCAATAACGAAAATTTTACTGGACTCTTTCGTATCTCCACGGCCGTGGCACGATCGGGCACACCCCAACGACAGAGCCGCCCGAAGGGCGGCTCTGTCGTTGGGGCTTCCTAGCGGAGGGACGACTCAGCCGGCGAGCTTGGCCCGGATCGTCGCGCGCAGCGCCTGCAGGTCCTTGGCGAAGGTGTCGATGCCGCCGGCCAGCTTCTCGGTCGCCATCGGATCGGCCGCCAGGTCTTTGGCGAAACGGGTCGCGTCGATCGGCGTGATGCTCGCGCCGTCGGCCGGTTGCGGTGACAGCTTGCGTGGCAGCTCGGCGTGCTCGGTGTCGAGCTTTTCCAGCAGGTCCGGCGAGATGGTCAGGCGGTCGCAGCCGGCCAGCGCCTCGATCTGTGCGGTGGAGCGGAACGAGGCGCCCATCACCACGGTGGCCGAGCCACGCTTCTTGAACTCGGCGTAGACGCCGCGCACGAAGCTGACGCCGGGGTCCTCGTCGATGCTGGCCGGGCTCTGGCCCTGGGCGACGTACCAGTCGAGGATGCGCCCGACGAACGGCGAGATCAGGAACACCCCGGCTTCGGAGCAGGCCAGCGCCTGGGTCTGGTTGAAGATCAGGGTCAGGTTACAGTCGATGCCCTCGGCCTGCAGCTGGCGCGCGGCCTCCACGCCTTCCCAGGTCGCGGCGACCTTGATCAGGATCTTGTCCCTGGGTACGCCGCGCTCGGCGTACATCGCGATGAACTTGTGCGCCTTGGCGACGGTGGCGGCGGTATCGAAGGCCAGGTCGGCGTCGACCTCGGTGGAGACGCGACCCGGCACCAATTCAGCCAGCCGGGTGCCGACGCCGATGGTCAGCCGGTCGGCGACCTCGTTGACCAGTTCATCGGCAGCGCCGGACTGCTGCCTGCCCCAGGCCAGCTCGCGCTCGATCAGTTCGGCGTAGACCGGCAGGTCCAGCGCCTTCTTCACCAGGGTCGGGTTGGTGGTGCAGTCCACCGGCTTGAGGCGCTTGATGGCGTCGTAGTCGCCGGTATCGGCGACGACCACCGACAGTTCGCGCAGCTGGGCCAGCTTGGAAGGGTGCGAAGCGGTCATTTAGGTCTCTCGGTTCGGACGGTGAGGCGGTGCGTTGCGGGAGCGGCTCTGGATGGATCGAGGTCGCCCAGAGTCCCTTTCGCAATATTCGAAAGAGCGTAAAGCAAAAGGCGACCGCAAGGGTCGCCGAGGGTAGATCGCAGAAGGACGCGTCGCTGGCGGGTTCAGGCCGCCTCGACGTTGCATGGGGCGCCGCGTGTCGGTGGTGCCAGTGTCAGCAGTTCGGCCGGCAGTTGCTTGAACAATCCGGCCAGGCTCTCCAGGAACGTGGCCATCGCCGAACTGCGCCGCCATACCATCGCGATGCGCCGGCTGGGCTGCCTGTCGGCGTGGAAGCCGAGCAGGTGGATGTTGTCCGAGCGTGCCACCGGCGGCTTCACCGCCAGTATCGGCAACAGGGTGATGCCGACGTTGGCGGCGACCATCTGCCGCAGCGTTTCCAGGCTGGTGGCCTGGAACTCGGTGTTCTCCAGTGTGCCGGTCAGGTGGCACACGTCCAGTGCCTGCTCGCGCAGGCAATGGCCGTCCTCCAGCAGCAGCAGGCGTTGCCGGGACAGCTCGTCCAGGCTCAGCCTGTCGCGCTGCGCCAGCGCGTGACCCTCCGGTACCGCCAGCACGAACGGTTCCTCGAACAGGAACTCGGCGTGCAACTGGTCGTCGTGCAGCGGCAGCGCCAGCAGCGTCGCGTCCAGCCGGCCCTCGCGCAGCTGGCGTAGCAACTGGTCGCTTTTTTCCTCGACCAGCAGCAGTTCCAGTTGCGGAAAACGCTGGCGGATGCGCGGCACCATGTGTGGCAGCAGGTAGGGGCCGAGCGTGGGGAAGATGCCGAGCCGCACCGTGCCAGCCTCGGGGTCCTGGCTGCGGCGCGCGGCCTCCTTCATCTGCTCGACCTCGGCGACGATCCCGCGTGCGCGGGTGGCGGCCTCGCGCCCGGCCGGGGTCAGCATCACCTTGCGCGGCGCGCGCTCGACCAGCGATACCCCGAGTTCGTCCTCCAACTTGCGGATCTGGGTGGACAGGGTTGGCTGGCTGACGAAACAGGCGGCCGCGGCGCGGCCGAAATGCTTGTGGTCGGCCAGGGCCACCAGGTACTTCAGGTCGCGCAGGTTCATCGGCTACGGGCCTCGCTGGAACAGGGGGACGATCGTGGCAGCGACCGGATCAGCTTACGCCCCTCGCGGACGAGGGGCATAAGCGGCTCAGGCGGCCTCGGCGACGGCGCCGGTGCTCTTGGGCGCGCTGCTGCGGATCAGGTGATCGAATGCGCTCAGCGCGGCGGTGGCGCCGGCGCCCATCGCGATCACGATCTGCTTGTACGGCACCGTGGTGGCGTCGCCGGCGGCGAACACGCCTGGCACGCTGGTCTGGCCGCGATCGTCGATGACGATCTCGCCGCGCGCGGACAGCTCCACCGTGCCCTTCAGCCACTCGGTGTTGGGCAGCAGGCCGATCTGCACGAACACGCCTTCCAGCTCGACGCGGTGGCTGTCGCCGCCGGCGCGGTCCTTGTAGACCAGCCCGGTGACCTTGCTGCCGTCGCCCAGCACCTCGGTGGTCTGCGCGCTGGTGATCACCTTCACGTTCGGCAGGCTGCGCAGCTTGCGTTGCAGCACCTCGTCGGCGCGCAGCTGCGCGTCGAACTCGAACAGGGTGACCTGCGCGACGATCCCGGCCAGGTCGATCGCGGCCTCCACGCCGGAATTGCCGCCACCGATCACCGCCACACGCTTGCCCTTGAACAGCGGGCCATCGCAGTGCGGGCAGTAGGCCACGCCCTTGTTGCGGTATTCGTTCTCGCCGGGCACGTTCATCTGCCGCCAGCGCGCGCCGGTGGACAGCACCACGCTCCTGCTCTTGAGCGAGGCACCGTTCTCCAGCTTGACCTCGATCAGGCCGTCGGCGCCGGCCGGCACCAGCTGCTCGGCGCGCAGCAGGTTCATGATGTCCACGTCATAGCTGCGCACGTGCTGCTCCAGCGCGGCGGCCAGCTTGGGGCCCTCGGTCTCCGGCACCGAGATGAAGTTCTCGATCGCCATCGTGTCCAGCACCTGCCCGCCGAAGCGCTCGGCGGCGATGCCGGTGCGGATGCCCTTGCGCGCGGCATAGACCGCCGCCGCGGCGCCGGCCGGGCCGCCGCCGACCACCAGCACGTCGAACGGCGCCTTCTGCGCGATCGCCTTGGCGTTGCGGTCGGCCGCGCCGGTGTCGAGCTTGGCGACGATCTGTTCCAGGGTCATGCGGCCCTGGTCGAACAGCTTGCCATTGAGGTAGACGGTCGGTACCGACATGATCTGGCGGGCCTCGACCTCCTCCTGGAACAGCGCGCCGTCGATCGCCTCGTGGCGGATGTTCGGGTTCAGTACCGCGGCCAGGTTCAGCGCCTGCACCACGTCCGGGCAGTTCTGGCACGACAGCGAGAAGTAGGTCTCGAACTTGTATTCGCCTTCGAGATTCTTCACCTGCTCGAGCAATTCCGGCGCGGTCTTGGACGGGTGCCCGCCGACCTGCAGCAGCGCCAGCACCAGCGAGGTGAACTCGTGGCCCATCGGCAGTCCGGCGAAGCGCAGCTTGATGTCGTGGCCGGGCGAGGTCAGACCGAACGACGGCTTGCGCTCGGCATCGTCGCGCCAGACGTTCAAGGTGATCTTGTCCGACAGCGCGGCCAGTTCATTGAGCAGCTCGAGCATCTCCTGCGACTTGGCGCCGTCATCGGCGGAGGCATCGATCTGGATCGGGCGGGTGACCTTCTCCAGGTAGGCCTTGAGCTGGGTCTTGAGGTTGGCATCCAACATGGGGGAACTCCTGGGGGGGCAAGTGAAAGGACACCGGCACAGGCATGTGCCGCACTCTTGTGAGGGGCTCACAAGAAAAGGATTCGCGCACATGGCGCTGTACCGCGCTCGCGAGGGACTCGCAACGAACGGGGGGGCATCGCTGCCGAGGCAGCTCGCCGAATCGGGGGCGGGGATGAACCGCAGCCGGCGCGTCGGCACCGGCTCCGGTTCATCCCCGGCCCTGCGCGTGCAGGGCCGGGGATGCGGGACGGCTTAGATCTTGCCGACAAGGTCCAGCGACGGCGCCAGGGTCTTCTCGCCTTCCTTCCACTTGGCCGGGCAGACCTCGCCCGGGTGGTTGGCGACGTAGATGGCGGCCTTGACCTTGCGCAGGGTGTCGCCGGCCTCGCGGCCGATGCCCTCGGCGGTGATCTCGACCGACTGGATCACACCGGCCGGATCGATGATGAAGGTGCCGCGATCGGCCAGGCCCGCCGGGCGCAGTACGTCGAAGTTCTTCGAGATCTGGTGGGTCGGGTCGCCGATCAGCGCGTACTTGATCTTGCCGATCGCCGGGGAGCTGTCGTGCCAGGCCTTGTGCGAGAAGTGGGTGTCGGTGGACACGCCGTAGACCTCGACGCCGAGCTTCTGGAACTCGGCGTAGTTGTCGGCCAGGTCTTCCAGCTCGGTCGGGCAGACGAAGGTGAAGTCGGCCGGGTAGAACGCCACCACGGACCACTTGCCCTTCAGGCTGGCGTCGGAAACCTTGATGAATTCGCCGTTCTGGTAGGCGTCGGCCTCGAACGGCAGGATTTCGGTGTTGATGACGGACATGATGTTTCCTCTTGTTGGCAAAGGGGGCGAGAGGGGGATGGGTGGAACGAGCGGCCATGATAGGTAGGCTTGATAGATGCCGCAAATCGATTGATGGAATTGAATAGATAGATTTCTTCTATCGGCAGTTCAGTCAGGCTCTTTGGTGCGACGCACCAGCCGCCTGACCCGATAATTGGCGGCCCGACGTTTCGTACCGGTGAAGCCGTGCCCGCAAGTCCCTCCCCACCGTCCGCCGAGGTGCTGCTGCGCGCCGCTGCTGCGCGGATCGGCCGCACCGACGCCGAGCCGCTGCTATTGCACGCGCTGGGGCATGACCGGGCGTGGTTGTTCGCGCATGGGCGCGAGCCGGTCGATCAGGCCGTCGTGGCGAAGTTCGAAGCGCTGGTGGCGCGGCGCGAAGCCGGCGAGCCGGTGGCCTATCTGACCGGGCGGCGCGGCTTCTGGACGCTAGACCTGCGGGTGACGCCGGCCACGCTGATCCCGCGCGCGGAGACCGAGACCTTGGTCGAGCTGGCGCTGGCGCGGGTCGACGCCGCGCCGGGCCGGCGCATCGCCGACCTGGGCACCGGCAGTGGTGCGATCGCGCTGGCGCTGGCCAGCGAGCGCCCGCAGGCGCGGGTGGTCGCGGTGGACCTGAGCGCGGCGGCGCTGGAGGTGGCGCGGGCCAATGCCGCCGCGCACGCGCTGGACAACGTCGCGTTCCGCCACGGCAGCTGGCTGGCGCCGCTGACCGGCGAGCGCTTCGATCTGATCGTCAGCAACCCGCCTTACATCACTGCCGGCGACCCGCACCTCGGGCAGGGCGACCTGCGCCACGAGCCGGCCGCCGCGCTCGCCTCCGGCGCCGACGGGCTGGACGCGATCCGCGAGATCGCTGCCGCCGCGCCTGGCCATCTGCTGCCGGGGAGCTGGCTGCTGTTCGAGCATGGCTGGGACCAGGGCGGGGCCGTGGCGGCGCTGCTGCGCGCGCGCGGCTTCGCCGAGGTCGCCACCCACCGCGATCTGGAAGGCCGTGATCGGGTGACGCTCGGCTGCTGGCCACTCTGAGGCGTCTTTGTAGGAGGGACTTCAGTTCGCGCCGCAGGAAACCCTAAAGAGCCGTGATGCCCGGCGCGCCGCCGCGCGAGGCAGTGTCACCGTCGTGGGCTGTTTTGTGGGAGGGACTTCAGTCCGCGCCGCAGGAAGCCCTAAAGAGCCGTGATGCCCGGCGCGCCGCCGCGCGAGGAAGTGTTACCGTCGTGGGCTGTTTTGTGGGAGGGACTTAAGTCCCGACGGGCTTTCCCGCGAAAGCCCGTCGGGACTGAAGTCCCTCCTACAGATGCGGTCGATACAATGCGCTCCTTTCCCCGCAGGATCGCCGCATGCGCACGCTCTACCCCGAAATCGAACCGTTCAATACCGGCATGTTGCAGGTCGATGGCCGGCATACGCTCTATTTCGAGGAATGCGGCAATCCCGACGGCAAGCCGGTGGTGCTGCTGCACGGTGGCCCAGGCGGCGGCGTCAGCGCGAAGATGCGGCGTTTCCACGATCCGGTGAAGTACCGCATCGTGCTGTTCGACCAGCGTGGCGCGGGCCGCTCCACCCCGCACGCCGACCTGGTCGACAACACCACCTGGGACCTGGTTGCCGACATCGAGAAGCTGCGCGAGAAGCTCGGCATCGACCGCTGGCAGGTGTTCGGCGGCAGCTGGGGCTCGACCCTGGCGCTGGCCTATGCCCAGACCCACCCTGGGCGTGTCACCGAACTGGTGCTGCGCGGCATCTTTCTGCTGCGCCGCTGGGAGCTGGAATGGTTCTACCAGGAGGGCGCCAGCCGCCTGTTCCCGGATGCCTGGGAACATTACATCGGCGCGATCCCGCCGGTGGAGCGCCACGACCTGATCTCGGCTTTCCATCGCCGCCTGACCAGCGAGGACGAGGCCACCCGGCTGGCCGCGGCCAGGGCCTGGAGCGTTTGGGAAGGCGCAACCAGTTTCCTGCATGTGGACCGGAACTTCGTCGCCGGGCATGAGGACGCGCACTTCGCCCTGGCGTTCGCCCGCATCGAGAACCACTACTTCGTCAACGGCGGTTTCTTCGAGGTGGAGGACCAGTTGTTGCGCGACGCACATCGCATCGCCGACATCCCCGGCGTGATCGTGCATGGCCGCTACGACGTGGTGTGCCCGTTGCGCAATGCCTGGGACCTGCACAAGGCCTGGCCGAAGGCGGCGCTGGAGATCAGCGCGGCCTCGGGACATTCCGCGTTCGAGCCGGAGAACGTCGATGCGCTGGTGCGCGCGACCGATCGCTTCGCTTGAGGCTCTCTCGACCCCGCGCTGCAGTGCGGGGCGGTTTCCCGTGCGTCCGAATCGCGGCTGTACACTCGCCGCATGCACGCGGCTGTATGTCGGCACTGGCAAACCCGCCCGCGGCACAGCGGCCTAGCATGTCCGGCATCATGCCCTGAGGAGAATGGTTGCCATGTCCCGTCGTCGTTTCGGATTGCTGTTCGCTTTGCTGCCGCTGGCCTTTCCGCTGGCGGCCCAGCAGGTAGCCTCCGATCCGCCGTTGGAATGGCAGGCCGATGCCAAGGCCAACAAGCAGGCGCAGCGGGCCGCTGAAAAGGCCGCCGCCGCCGCGATGCCGTCGGTGAAGGGGCGCGGCAAGAGCCCGCCGCAGGACGGCGGCGCTGGTTCTGCCGGCGGCATCGGCGGTATCAGTGGGATTTCGGGCGGCGATACTCTCGGCGGCACTGGCGGCAGTCCGCCGGATGGCGGTCAGGGGGGCGAGGGCGGCGAAGGTGGTCCTGGCGGTCCCGGTGGCGCCGGTGGTCCGGGCAGCGAGGGGCGCAACACGGCGGCATCGCTGCTGCGCGATGAGATGGACTTCGCTGCGCCGCTGAAGGACACGCTGATCCTGTACCGCAGTCGCGATGCGGTGGTGTTCGGGCGCAAAAAGTCCCAGGACGTGGTGATCCTGCCGCTGTCCGGCGCGCCGGTGGAGTTCACCCCGGGCGAACACGCGTCGGTGCACGAGGACGCGGGTGGGCTGCGGGTCGAGATCGTCACCAGCAACGATATCCGGGTGACGTTCCGCTACAGCACCGACACGGTCGGCGTGCTGAAGGTGAAGGTGCATGCCGAAGGGCCGGTGCCGCGTCCGGGCAGCCGTTTCGAGGTGGAGCGCAGCTACCGGCTCGACACCGCGCGGCACTGACCTCGGGCGCGGGCCGCTGCAATGGCCTGCGCGCCCTCGCGTCGACGTTCAGCTTGCGGGGGCGGCGTCGGCGATCTGGTCGGTCCAGACCTCGAACTTTTCGAGGGTATTGAAGCCGAACGTGGTGCTGATCGCGGCGTCGGCGGCATCGCGCCCGCGCGCGACCAGCACCCGGCCGATGCGTGGCACGTTGTGGTGCGCGTCGAAGGTGTACCAGCGTCCGTCCAGGTAGGCCTCGAACCAGGCCGAGAAATCCATCGGCGCGTCCGAGCGCGGCACCCCGATGTCGCCCAGGTAGCCGGTGCAGTAGCGGGCCGGGATGTTCATGCAGCGGCACAGCGCGATCGCGCTGTGGGCGAAGTCGCGGCACACGCCGCGCCCCTGCTGCAGCGCTCCGGCCGCGCCGCGCCGGCTGTCGGCGTGTTCGTAGCCGAAGCGGATGCTGCGGTGGACGTGGTCGCAGATCGCCTGCACGCGGCTCCAGCCGGGCGCGACATGGCCGAACAGCTGCCAGGCCTGCTGCACCAGCAGGTCGGTCTCGCAGTAGCGGCTGGCGAGTAGGAACACCAGCGCGTCGTCGGGCAGCGCGTCCACCGGCGTTTCGCGGGCATCGGGCGCGACCGGATCGGGCAGGCCATCGTCGCGCACGACCGTGTCGGCGCGCAGGCCGAACACCCCGGCCGGCGCGACCAGGCGCGTGCACAGGTTGCCGAACGGGTCGTGGTACTGCCGTACCGGAACTTCGGGGATGGCTTGCAGCGGCGTGGCCCGCACGATGTCGGCGCGACGCTCCTCGCGCAGGTCGAGCATCGCCACCATCGGGGTGGGCTGGTCGAAGCGGTGGCGGATGTCGAAACCCAGGTGGATCAGCATGATGGGCCCTTGTGGCGGGTCCTCCATACTCTCGGCGACGAACTCAGGTGGATGTGAAGGCGCGGCCCAGCGGCTCCAGCAGGCGCGCCAGCCGCCGCGCCCATGCGTGCTGGCCGGCTTCGTCGGCGATCAGGTCCTGGCGGATCTCCAGTTCGACGTGCACCAGCCCGCGGGCCTCGGCGTGCACCGGCACCGCGTAGTCGCTGGCGTCGCTGACCGCATACGGCTGGTTGTCGCCGACGACCAGACCCTCGGCCTGCAGCGCCGCGCGCAGCGCGTGTGCGAGTCGGCCGTCGCGGTTGTACAGCACGCCGGCGTGCCAGGGCCGGTCGATGCCGTTCATGCGTGGGGTGAAGCTGTGCATCGCCACCAGGATCGTCGGCCGCCCGGCGCCGGCGCGGGCGTCCAGCTCGGCGGCGATGCGCGCGTGGTACGGCGCGAAGATCTCCTCGATGCGTTGCTCGCGCTGCGCAGCAGACAGTGTCTGGTTGCCTGGTACGAAAGTACCGTCGCTGACCGGCGCGATCAGCGTGGGCGAGGCATGCGGCCGGTTGCAGTCGATCACCAGCCGTGAATAGCTCTGGGTGATCGCGAAGGCGTCCAGCAGCCCGGCGAGCAGGCGGGTGGTGCCGTCGATGCCGATGTCCCAGCCGATATGGCGGTCCAGCTCGGCCTGGGGCAGGCCGAGGCCGGCCAGGGCACGCGGCACGCGCTGGCCGGCATGGTCGGCCAGCAGCATGAACGGCGAGCCGCCGTCGGCGTGGTGGACGGTGAATGCTGGCGGATCGCCGGGGCCGAGCAGCCGTGCCGTGGGCGTGGCGTCGTCAGTCACGCGGCGTCCCGTCCAGTGCGTGTTCGATCATCCACAGCCCGGCCCACAGCTTGGCGTCCATCTCGTAGCCTTCGCGCATCTTCTGCACCAGCCATGCCGCCGCGCCCGCGCGCGGCACCGCATGCACGACGATGTCCTCGCTGGCATCGCCGCCGCCGGCGCCGACCTTGCGCAGCCCGGTGGCGCGCACGAACGCGATTTTCTCGCTGCTGGCGCCGGAGGAGGTCGGGCCGATCATCAGCACCTCGGCATGTTCGGCGGTCCAGCCGGTCTCCTCCTCGAGCTCGCGCACCGCCGAGGCCTCGATCGACTCGCCGGCCTCGATGTCGCCGACCAGCCCGGCCGGCATCTCGATCGTGCGCGCCTGCAGCGGCACCCGGAACTGCTCGACGAACAGCACCTCGTCCTGCGGGGTCACCGCGATGATGATCGCCGCCAGTCCGCCGGCGTGCACGCGCTCGGAATACTCCCAGCTGCCGCGCACCACCATGCGCTGGTACTTGCCTTCGTAGACGACCTTGGGTTCGGCATCGTTGTGGTTCATGGGACGGGCAGGCTCGTTTCGGGAACGGGAAGGGTGAGGCCGGCCACGGCGAACAGCCGCCGGCGCGTGAGCGGGCCGAAGCGCAGTGCCTCGCACAGACCGGCGAGCATGTCCGGGTCGGCCGCCATGCGCCGGAATGCGGTCTCACCGGCGTCGACCGGCGCGTCCAGCGCGATCGTCGTCAGTCGCCGCCACAGCAATGCCTGTTCGCGTTGTTCGCGCAGCCGGGCGGCAACCTGGGCGGCGCCGCGCAGGCGCAGGAACGGCACCTCCTCGACACGTTCGAGCAGCATGTCCAAGCTGCCGAAGTGCGCCAGCAACACTGCGGCGGTCTTCGCGCCGATGCCGCTCACGCCGGGGATGTTGTCGATCGCATCGCCGCACAGCGCCAGGTAGTCGGCGATCTGGTGCGCGTGCACGCCGTGGCGTGCCTTGACCCCGTCGGCGCGCCAGCGCTGCTGGCGCGCGTAGTCCCATTGCTCGTCGTGCTCGCCGAGCAGCTGCGACAGGTCCTTGTCGGCGGAGACGATCACGCCGTGGAAGCCATGCGCGCGCGTGCCGTGCAGCGCGCTGCCGATCAGGTCGTCGGCCTCGTATTCGTGGTGCGCCAGTACCGTCAGCCCGAGCGCGGCGCACAGCGCCTTGCAGTGCGCGAACTGGCGGCGCAGCTCGTCCGGCGCCGGCGCGCGGTTGGCTTTGTAGGCCGGGTAGATCGCATGCCGGAAGCAGCTGTCCAACGCCTCGTCGAAGGCCAGCACGATGTGCTCGGGGCGCTCGCGCTCGAGCAGCTCCAGCACGAAACGGGCGAAACCATGTACCGCGTTGGTCGGCCAGCCCTGCGCGTCGCGGAACTCGTCGGGTACCGAATGCCAGGCACGGAACACGTACAGGCTGGAATCGACCAGGTAGAGCGGCTTCATGCGGGGCATGCGCCTCTGGCGCCGCTCGGGGGTCGACGACGCGCCCTAGGCATCGCCGTCCACCCAGTCCGTCAGCAGCGCGGCCGCGTCGGGACGCTCGCGCTCGGGCGCCTCCAGCCGGGGCGTGCCGATGTGGATGAAGCCCACGATGCGCTCGTCTGGCGCAAGCCCCAGCCTTGCCGCGACCGCCTCGTCGTAGGCCATCCAGGCGGTCAGCCATTGCGCGCCGAAGCCGCATGCCTGCGCGGCTTGCAGCAACGCGAAGCAGGTGCAACCGGCGGTCAGTAGCTGTTCCTGCTCGGGGACCTTGTGGCCCGGCTGCAAGCGCGCGATCACGGTCACGACCAGCGGTGCCTGCGAAAAGCGCTGGCGATCCTTCTCCACGACCGCTTCCGGCGCGTTTGGATCGCGCTCCAGCGTGCGTTCCGCGAGGAATCGGCCGAGCGCCGCGCGCGCGTCGCCGGCGATGCGCAAGAACCGGAACGGCACCAGCTTGCCGTGGTCGGGCACCCGCACCGCCGACCGCAGCATGCGCAGCACGGTGGCGTCGTCGGGGCCGGGTTCGCCCAGTTGCGCGGAGGGCACGGAGCGGCGTCGGTCCAGCGCCTGCAGCGGTGGGGGGGCGTGCATGTTCTCGGTGTCGTCCATCGTGGCTGGAATTATAGACGGCCCTCCACGGCCGCCATCGCGCTTGCTTAACCGTCGCCGCCGCGCGCCCGGAGGTGGCAAGACGCAGGATGTTGGGGCGGATTACGATGTAGCGTCCGGTCGCACCGTTCGCCAGAATAGGAAATGCGCATGCCATCACGTTCCTGTATGCGCTCCTGCGCCTACCATCGGCGGGCGGTTGCTTGGGGCGCGGCCGTACCCTCATTTTCTGAATGCATATCACCGCCGGCAAGGGTGGGGAGCCTTTGCGCATGACCTCCAATCCCGGCATCTCCGGGCATCCGGCGCGCGACCCGAGCCTGCTCGGGCAGGTGCGTGTCCTGTTTCTGCCGGCGTTCTCGCAGGCCTTCACGTCTGCCCTGGCGCGGTTCGACGATGTGCTGTTCGATCGCGCCGAGAGCGCCGGCCCATCGCAGATGCTGTACCTGGACGGCATGCGCGAGTTGCGCCGCCGCCGCGATGAGATCGCCGCGCGGTTGCGCGCGCAACTGGACCTGGCCTGGTGCGCCTTGGAGGAGGGACAGCCGCTGTCGGCCGAGGTTCTGCTGGCCGGCCGTGGCAGTGGCGGCGGAGCGCTGAGCCTGGTGCCCGAACACGAGTTGGAGTCGCGGCTGGCCGTGCGCAACCTGGCCAGTGTGCTGCTGCGCGACTGCAAGCCGGTGCTGGCGCGCATCGACCGCCGCCTGGGCTGGATCGCTGGCGGCCTGGAGCTCGACGCCGATACCGATCCCGTCGGGCCCGAACATATCGGCGTGGCGGTGCATGAGGCCTTCGCCACCAGCGAATTCGCGCCGGAGATCCGTCTGGTGTTGATCAAACTGTGCGAGCGCGATCTGGCTGAGCCGCTCGCCAGGCTTTACCAGATGCTGGACGAGCAACTCGCGAAGGCGGGCGTGGTGCCGGAGATCAGCCGGCCGCGCCGGCCGCCATGGCGGCCGGCGCCGCGCGGTGGCCGCGAGCCCGACCCCGGCCATCGCGCCA
>JASGDF010000101.1:0-25923 GCA_047607345.1 Pseudomonas sp.
CTCCACGCCCCAGGCCATCATCGACTTGTTGGAGCGCAGGCAGTCGTAGTTGTTGAGCGCGTCGAGCTTGCGCACCAGCTCCTCGTGGAACTCGCGCGCGTTGGGCGCCTTGTGGAAGTACAGGTAGCCGCCGAAGATCTCGTCACTGCCCTCGCCGGACAGCACCATCTTCACCCCCATCGCCTTGATCCGCCGCGCCAGCAGGAACATCGGCGTGGACGCGCGGATCGTGGTGACGTCGTAGGTCTCGATGTGGCGGATCACTTCCGGCAGCGCGTCCAGGCCCTCCTCGAAGGTGTATTCGAAGCCATGGTGCACGGTGCCCAGCGCCTCGGCGGCGATCTTGGCCGCGGCCAGGTCGGGCGAGCCCTTCAGGCCGATCGCGAACGAGTGCAGGCGCGGCCACCAGGCCTCGCTGCGGTCGCCGTCCTCGATGCGATGGCGGGCGTAGCGCGCGGCCACCGCCGCGACCAGCGAGGAGTCCAGCCCGCCCGACAGCAGCACGCCGTAGGGCACGTCGGTCATCAGCTGGCGATGCACCGCCGCCTCGAACGCCTCGCGCAGCTCCTGCGGCGCGACCTGCACGCCCTCCACCGCGTCGTAGTCGCGCCAGGGGCGCTCGTAGTACTTGCTCAGTTCGCCGGTGGCGGTGTCGTACCAGTGACCCGGCGGGAACTGCGCCACGTCGGCGCAGGTGTCGGCCAGCGACTTCAGCTCCGAGGCCACGCGCAGCCGCCCTTCCTTGTCGTGCCCCCAGTACAGCGGCACCACGCCGATCGGGTCGCGGGCGATGATCGCGCGGCCGGCGGCCTTGTCCCACAGCGCGAAGGCGAAGATGCCGTTGAGGCGGTTGAGCCAGGAAGCCGGCTGGTCCTGGCTGTACAGCGCATTGATCACCTCGCAGTCCGAGCCGGTCTGGAACGCGTAGGGCTGCTCCAGCTCACCCTTCAGCGCCACGTGGTTGTAGATCTCGCCGTTGACCGCCAGCGCCAGTTCGCCGTCCTCGGACAGCAGCGGCTGCGAACCGCCGGCCGGGTCGACGATCGCCAGGCGCTCGTGCACCAGGATCGCGCCAGCGTCGATGTACACACCGCTCCAGTCCGGGCCACGGTGGCGCTGCCGCTGCGAACACTCCAGTGCCTGGCGGCGCAGCGCCTGCGGGTCGTCGCCGGGTTGCAGGCCGAAGATGCCGAAGATGGAACACATGGGAAAAACTCCTGGGTTGAGTGGGGAACTGCACGTGTCTGGAAACTTCGACCGGCCCTGTCGCGCGCCGGCACTGCGCAACCCAGGCAACAAAAAACCCGCATCGGCCGATGCGGGTTTTCTGATCACTGGGCGCTTGTTTGCTGCTTTCGCCTAGTCGCAGACCCGCATCGGCCGCGCACGATTATTCGCCGCATTGTCATTGCGGTTCGAAGCGTTCGCGATGCGGATGGGGAAAATCGACATGGCTGCGACGTTAACCCGGCGTTTGCGACCGCGCAACTGTTACGCGAGCAACCGTTCGACCAGCCGGCAATACAGCGCCGGCAACGCTTCCAGGTCGGCGACACGGACGTGCTCGTCGACCTGATGGATGCTGGCGTTGACCGGGCCGACCTCGATGCACTGCGCGCCGAGCGGGGCGATGAAGCGCGCATCGGAAGTGCCGCCGCCGGTGCTCTGCTCCGGCGGCGCACCGGCGAACTCGCCCAGCACTTCGCGCGCGACGCTGCGCAGCCTGCCCTCCGGCGTGTAGAACGGCTCGCCGCTGCGATGCCAGCGCAGCGCGTAGTCCAGGCCATGCCGGTCAAGCAGCGCGGCGACCTCCGCCTCCAGCCTCGGCGCATCCCAGTGCGGGTTGTAGCGCAGGTTGAACAGCACCTGCAGTTCGCCGGGAATCACGTTGTTGGCGCCGGTGCCGGCGTGGATATTGCTGACCTGCAGACTGGTCGGCGGGAAGCTCTCGTAGCCATCGTCCCAGTGCCGCGCGGTCAGTTCGGCCAGCGCCGGCGCGGCCAGGTGGATCGGATTGCGCGCCTTGTGCGGATAGGCGACGTGGCCTTGCACGCCCTTCACCGTCAGCGTGCCAGACAGGCTGCCGCGGCGGCCGACCCGCAGCAGATCGCCGAGCTTATCGGTCGAGGACGGCTCGCCGGTGATGCACCAGTCGATGCGCTCGCCGCGTTCGCGGAACAAGGCGGCCACGCGGCGCACGCCGTCGATCGCATCACCCTCCTCGTCCGAGGTCAGCAGCACCGCCAGCGTGCCGGGATGGTCCGGGTGCGCGGCGACGAAGCGCTCGGCGGCGACCACGAACGCGGCGACGCTGCCCTTCATGTCGGCCGCGCCGCGCCCGTACAGCACGCCGTCGCGGATCTGCGGCGCGAACGGCGCGCTGGCCCAGGCCACGGCCGGCCCGGGTGGCACCACGTCGGTGTGGCCGAGCAGCACCAGCACCGGCGCACCGTGGCCATGCGTGGCCCAGAGATTGTCGACCTGGCCGAAGCGCAGGGACTCGCAGGCGAATCCGGCGCTTGCCAGGCGCCCGGCGACCAGCGCCTGGCAGCCGGCGTCCTCCGGCGTCACCGAGGGTCGGGAGATCAACTCGCAGGCCAGTTGCAGCACGTCGCTCAAATCGCATCTCCCATCCAAAAATTCCCGCTTCTCGTAGGAGCGGCTTCAGCCGCGATGGGGCTTTACCAGGAACGCCCCATCGCGGCTGAAGCCGCTCCTACGGGTACCCCGCGCAACGTCAACCGATGCCGAACAGCTTCTTGAAACCATTGTCGGAAAAGCCCTGGCTGAAGCTCCCATCGTCCTTCACCACCACCGGACGGCGGACCAGCTGCGGATATTCGCGCAGCAGCAGCTTCCACTCGGCCTCGCTGCCGGGCGACTTGCGGCTGTCCGGCAGCTGCCGCCAGGTGGTCGAGGACTTGTTGATCAGCGCGTCGAAGCCGCCGGCGCCGTTCGCCCATGCGACCAGCGTCTCCGGCGCGGGCTTGTGCTCGCGGTAGTCGACAAAGGAATACGCGACGCCGAAGCGCTCCAGCCACTTCGTCGCCTTCTTGCAGGTGTCGCAGTTCTTCAGGCCGTAGATCGTGGTCATGCGCGGCTCAGTCCGCCAGCCCGCGCAGCAGATCGTTGACGCTGGTCTTGCTGCGCGTCTTCTCATCGACCTGCTTGACGATCACCGCGCAGTACAGCGAGTGCGTGCCGTCCTTGGACGGCAGCTGCCCGGACACCACCACGCTGTATGGCGGCACGTACCCATAGCTGATCTCGCCGGTGGCGCGGTCGTAGATGCGGGTGCTCTGGCCCAGGAACACGCCCATGCCGATCACGCTGTGGTGGCCGACCACCACGCCCTCGACCACTTCCGAGCGCGCGCCGATGAAGCAGTGGTCCTCGATGATGGTCGGGCTGGCCTGCAACGGCTCCAGCACGCCGCCGATGCCGGCGCCGCCGGACAGGTGGCAGTGCTTGCCGATCTGCGCGCACGAACCGACCGTGGCCCAGGTATCGACCATCGTGCCTTCGCCCACGTACGCGCCGATGTTGGTGAAGCTCGGCATCAGCACCACGTCCTTGCCGAAGTAGCTGCCACGGCGCGCCACCGCGCCGGGCACCACGCGCACGCCGGCCTTGCGGAACTCGGCTTCGTGGTAGCCGGCGAAGCGCGACTCGACCTTGTCCCAGAACGGCGCCGGCTGGGCCTCGACTACCGCCATGTCGTTGACCCGGAAGTACAGCAGCACCGCCTTCTTCAGCCACTCGTTGACCTTCCAGCCGCCGTGCCCGTCCTGCTCGGCGACGCGGAACTCGCCGCTCTCCAGCCCGTCGATGACGCGGTTCACCATCGCCTTGGTGGAGCCTTCGATCTCGTCGATGGTCAACGTCGCGCGGCGCTCGAACGCGCTCTCGATGCCGAACTTCAACTCGGCCACACCCGGTGCCGGCGGCACCTCGGCCTGCGCGCCCTTCGGCGCTGCCTTGGCCGCCTTCTTCGTGGCTGCAGGCTTCTTGGCGAGGGGCTTCTTCGACGTGGGCTTGGTAGCCATCGATAAATCTCCAGCGTTCTTATTGGGGGTCGAGACAGGCCTTCAGCGCGTCGTGCAGAGCCTGGCGGGAAGGTTCGGTCAACGGGCAGTCATGCTCGTCGGTGATCAGGAACTGGTCCTCGGCACGCTCGCCAAAGGTGGCGATGCGCGCGTCATGCACGCGCAGCTGCTGGCTGCGCAGGACCTGCGCGAGGTCGGCAAGCAGGCCGGGGCGATCCGGCGCGACCAGGCTGAGCCGGGTGCGGCCGCCGTCCGCGGAATCCTTGAACTCGATGCGCGGGGCGAAGCGGAAATGCCGCAGCTGCCGCGGCATCACCCGACGCGAGGTACGCACGCCGTCGAGATCGCCAGCCAGCACCTGCGCCAGCGCCGCGGCCAGCCGCTCCGGGTCGGGCTCGGCGAAGGCGTCGGTCGGCAGTACTTCGAAGGTGTCGAAGATCGCCCCGTGCGGCGCGTCGAGCACGCGCGCGCGGTGGATGCCGTAGCCCTTGCGGTCCAGCGTGGTGACGATCGCGGCGAACACGCCGTCGCGGTCGGGCGAGTAGACGAACACCTCCAGCGCATCGTTGTCCGGCGCTGCGCGACGCGCCTTCACCAAGGTGCCGCCGATCTCCACCTCGATCAGCGCCATCGCCTGCCAGGCCAGCTGTACGGGCCGGAAGCGCAGGAAGCATTCCTCGGGCATGCCGGCAAACTGGCGGTCGATGACCTCATCGGCCACGCCTTGCTGGCGCAGCAGCACGCGTGTGGATTCGCGCGCCTCGCGCAACCGTTCCTCGCGCGGCGGCGGGTTTTCCAGACCCTCGCGCAACGCGCGCCGGGCAGCGAAGTACAGGTCGGCCAGCAACCGGTCCTTCCAGGTGTTCCACAGCTTGGGGCTGGTACCGGCAATGTCGGCGCAGGTCAGCAGGTACAGGTAGTCCAGGCGCTCGCGGCTGCCCACCAGCGAGGCGAAACGGTGGATCACCTCAGGATCGGAGATGTCCTGCTTCTGCGCGGTCACCGACATGCGCAGATGCTGCTCGACCAGCCAGGCAACCAGCTCGGTATCGGCCTCGCTCAGCTGCATGGTCCGGCTGAACTCGCGCGCGTCGACCGCGCCGAGTTCGGAATGGTCACCGCCGCGACCCTTGGCGATGTCGTGGAACAGACCGGCCAGCAGCAGCAGCTCGGGCTTGCGCAGGCGCGGCCAGACCTCGTGCGCGATCGAGAAACGCTCGTCGGCACGGCCAGCGGCGAACAGCGCCAGGTTGCGCAGCACCATCAGCGTGTGCTGGTCGACGGTATAGACATGGAACAGATCGAACTGCATCCGCCCGGACACCTTGGCGAACGCCGGGATCCACTGCCCGAGCACGCCCAGTCGCGCCATCCTGTTCAAGGTCTCGACCGCGCGCGGTTCGCGCAGCAGCGCCATGAACGCCTCGCGCGCCAGCGGCGAGGCATCGGCATAGGCCGGCAGCACCTGCAGCACTTCCGCCAACGCCCGCGCGGTCAGCGAATGCAGACCGCGCACCTGCCCATGCGCGGCCCAGGTCGAGAACAACGCGAACACCTGCAGCACGTCGCGGTTGGGCCAGCCCGGCAGGTCGGCCGCCAGGTAGCCGCGGCGCAGCGAGAAACCTCCGCCCAGCAATTGCGGCGGCGCTTCGCCGTCGAACTGCTCCTCGAAGCGCTGCAGCAGCCGGTCACTGATCCGGCGCACCATCGCCGCGCTGCGGTAGAAGCGCTGCATCATCTTTTCCACGCCCAGGCTCTCCGGGTCATCGTGGAAACCCAACCGCTGCGCCAGCGCCTTCTGGTAGTCGAAGCGCAAACGCTCTTCGGGCCGGTTGGCCACCAGGTGCAGGCCGAAGCGCAGGCGTGCCAGCTCGCGGCGCTCGCGACGCAGCACCGCGGCCTCGTCCGGGCCGAGGTGGCCCAGCCCGACCAGCGCGTCCAGGTCCTGCACGCCAAACGTGCGCAACGCCATCCAGCCCAGCGCATGCAGGTCACGCAGCCCGCCCGGCCCCTCCTTGATGTCGGGCTCCAGATTGTCGGCGGTATCGCCGAAGCGCTGGTGTCGCGCCAGCAACTCCTCGCGCTTGACCAGGAAGAATTCACGCGGCGGCCAGACCCGCTCCGGCGCGACCGCATCGGCCAGCGCCTCGCGCGCGGCGGCATCGGCCAGCAGCGGCCGCGATTCGATCAGCGCGGTCAGCACGGTCTGGTCCTGCGCCGCCTGGGTGCACTGCGCCGGGGAGCGCACCGCGTGGCTGACCGGCAGCCCCGCGTCCCACAGCAGCGCGAACAGCCGGGCCAGGGCCTGTTCGTGTTCGCGCTGCCGGTCCGGCGCGCCGAGCACCAGCAGATCGATGTCCGAGCGCGGGAACAGCTCGCCACGCCCATAACCGCCGACCGCATGCAGCGACAGGCCGGCATCGGCCGGGACGCAGCGCGACCAGGCGTCGCGGATCAACTCGTCGACCACGCGGGCGCGCAACGCGACCAGACGATCGATGTCATCGGCCTGGTCGAAGCGCCGGCCGAGCCGGCCGTCGCTGTGGGCGAGCGACTGGCGCGCACGCACCGCCCACTCGCCGTCGCCGGCGCTATCGGTTCCGGAGACCTCCACCGCCGGCGCCATGCTCAGGCAGGTCCGGGGTCGTTGGGCGACAGGGTCAGTACGTCCACGCCGTCCTCGGTGACGGCGATCATGTGCTCCCACTGCGCCGAGAGCTTGCGGTCCTTGGTCACCACGGTCCAGCCGTCCGGCAGCACCCTGGTATAGCGGGTACCCTCATTGATCATCGGCTCGATCGTGAAAGTCATGCCCGGCTTGAGCACCAGCCCCTCGCCGGGACGGCCGTAGTGCAGCACCTGCGGCTCATCGTGGTAGACCTTGCCGATGCCGTGGCCGCAGTACTCGCGCACCACGCTGAAGCGCTCACCCTCGGCGTACTGCTGGATCGCATGACCGACGTCGCCCAGGGTTGCGCCCGGCTTCACCGCGCGGATGCCACGCCACATCGCCTCGCGGGTGACCTCGACCAGGCGCCTGGCCATCACCGATGGCGTGCCGACGTAGTACATCCGGCTGGTATCGCCGTGCCAGCCGTCCTTGATCACGGTGACGTCGATGTTGACGATGTCGCCGTCCTTGAGCAGCTTGCCCTCGCTGGGAATGCCGTGGCAGATGACGTTGTTGACCGAGGTACACACCGTCTTCGGGAAGCCGCGGTAGCCGACGTTGGCCGGGATCGTGCCCTGAACGTTGACGATGTGGTCATGACAGATGCGGTCGAGCTCGGCGGTGGTCACGCCCGGCTTGACGTGCGCGGCGACGATGTCGAGCACCTCGGCGGCCAGACGGCCGGCGATGCGCATCTTCTCGATTTCTTCGGGGGTCTTGAGATTCACGGTCATGCCTACGATTATCGCCGATCCTGACTGAATCTGAACGGGCCTGGCAAAACTCACCGCCCCCGCTGGCGCCGGCCAGACCAGGATTTGCGCCAGCCCCGCCAAAAGGCTATGATTCGCCGGATTTTCCCGGGCCTGACCCCGCGAAAACCGTCCACGCCGGACGCCACCGGCGAATCCACACCTGCCGCCACCCTCCGTGCCGGGGTGCCCCGCGAGGGGTTCGGACACGGAAGCGACAGGGAGGCCCAACCCCGGAACCCCCGCCCCTCAAGGCGGACCGCGCCCCTGTGAATGCGCGGCGGTTCCCATTCAGGAGTATTGCAATGCCCCAAGTCACCATGCGTCAGATGCTGGAAGCCGGCGTCCACTTCGGCCACCAGACCCGCTACTGGAACCCCAAGATGGCGCCGTACATCTTCGGCGCCCGCGGCAAGATCCACATCATCAACCTCGAGAAGACCGTTCCGCTGTTCAACGACGCGATGAACTTCCTCTCCAGCGTTGCCCAGAAGCGCGGCACCATCCTGTTCCTGGGCACCAAGCGCAGCGCGCGCGATTCCATCAAGGAAGAAGCCGAGCGCTGCGGCCAGCCGTACATGACCCAGCGCTGGCTGGGCGGCACCCTGACCAACTTCCGCACCGTCAAGCAGTCGGTGGCGCGTCTGAAGGAGCTGGAAGCGGCCGAGACCGACGGCACCTTCGAGAAGCTGGTCAAGCACGAAGTGCTGGGCCTGCGCCGCGAGCGCGACAAGCTGGAAGCCTCGCTGGGCGGCATCAAGGACATGAACCGCCTGCCGGACGCGATCTTCGTGATCGACATCGGCCATGAGGACATCGCGATCAAGGAAGCCAAGAAGCTGGGCATCCCGGTCGTCGCCGTGGTCGATACCAACTACGACCCGGCCCTGGTCGACTACGCGATCCCGGGCAACGACGACGCGATCCGCGCCGTGCAGCTGTACGCCCGCGCCGCCGCCGACGCCGTGCTGGAAGGCAAGGCCGCCGCCCCGAACGCCGCCTCGGTCCGCGAGGAAGAGTTCGCCGAGGCTGGCGCCGACGAGGGCAAGGGCCGCCGCGCCCCGGCCAGGAAGGGCAAGAAGGACGAGGCCGCCGCGGAGTAATCCGCCGGCAATGTGGCCGCGCGAGCATGCGCGGCCGCTGCTGGAAAAAATCAATCTGCCGCTCCTGCGTAGGAGCGACTTCAGTCGCGATGGGCTTTCCCTTTGAATCCCCGCACACGCATGTGCGGCGATCTTGCGAGGGATTCGCATGAAAGCCTCTCGCGACTGAAGTCGCTCCTACATGGGAGCGCGCAGCGAGCCAAACCGCAACTTTCGAGGTTTTACCCATGGCTGAGATCACTGCTTCCCAGGTCAAGGAACTGCGCGAGCGCACCGGCGCCGGCATGATGGAGTGCAAGAAGGCGCTCACCGAAAACGCCGGCGACATCGACGCGGCAGCCGAGTGGCTGCGCAAGTCGGGCCTGGCCAAGGCCGACAAGAAGGCCGACCGCGTGGCCGCCGAAGGCCGCATCGCCGCCGCCCAGGACGGCGCCAAGGCCGTGCTGGTCGAGATCAACTCCGAGACCGACTTCGTCGCCAAGGACGTCAACTTCATCGCCTTCACCGACGCCGTCGCCCAGGCCGCCCTGGCCTCCGGCGCCGTTGATGCCGAGGCCCTGAAGAGCGCCAAGCTGCCCTCCGGCGAGACCGTCGAGGAAGCCCGCGCCGCCGCCGTCGCCAAGCTGGGCGAGAACATCCAGATCCGCCGCCTGGTCCGCGTCGACGGCGCCGGCAACGTCGCTGCCTACGTCCACGGCGGCAAGATCGGCGTGCTGGTCGAGGTCGCCGGCGGCGACGCCGATCTGGCCCGCGGCCTGGCGATGCACGTCGCCGCGATGAACCCCCCGCACAACAAGGCTGCCGATGTGCCGGCCGAGTTCGTCGCGAAGGAAAAGGAAATCGAGCTGGCCAAGATGTCCGAGAAGGACAAGGCCAAGCCGGCGGAGATCCTGGAAAAGATCATCAGCGGCAAGATCAACAAGATCGTCAACGAGGTCACCCTGTACGGCCAGCCGTACGTGCTGGACAGCGACAAGTCGGTCGAGCAGGTGGTCAAGGCCGCCGGCGCCGACGTGACCGGCTTCCAGCGCCTGGTGGTCGGCGAAGGCATCGAGAAGGTGGTCGAGGACTACGCCGCCGAGGTCGCCAAGGCGATGCAGGTCTGATCCCGAGCGCTTCACCGTAGTGAAAAAAGCCGCGGCCCACCGCGGCTTTTTTCTTGGCCCGGGCCCGCGCCGGAACACCGTGTCAAATTACGGAAATAATCGGCGAGATATGCGGTATTTTTCAGTAACCGCTGCATTTCAGGCCTCTCTGCGGCAAGATGAGAAAATGCCTCCAGATCTCCAGACCGCCCTGGCCCAATGTCGTAACCTACCCTCACCCCCTGGGATCGCGCTGCGCATCATCGAGCTGGCCCAGAATCCGGATGCCGACATGGCCAGCGCCGCGAACGTGATCGGCATGGACATGGCACTCAGCACGCGCATGATGCGGGTAGCCAACTCGCCGCTGTATGCGAGCCGGCGCCGCGTCGACAATCTCGGCCAGGCCCTCGCCATGCTGGGCCTCAACGCGACCCTCAGCCTGGCGCTCGGCTTCTCGATGGCGCAAGGCCTGCACACCGCGTTCGGGCCGCATCCGCTGCACGAGCGGGTCTGGCGCCGCAGCGTCGTCACCGCCTTGGCCTGCCGTGTACTCGGCCAGGCGCGCGGCCTGCACAAGTCCGAGGAGCTGATGCTGGCCGGGCTGCTGCAGGACATCGGCATCCTTGCACTGCTGAAGGCCGACCCCGCCCGCTACGCTCCGCTGCTGGCGGGCGCGGCCGACAACGCGGCCCTGATCGAGGCCGAGCGCGGAACGCTGGGCTGCGACCATGCCGTGGTCGGCGGCTGGCTGGCGAGCCAGTGGAATCTCCCGGGCTACCTGCGCAAGGCCATCGCCCGCAGCGAGGAGCCGGCCGATGCCGGCGAGCCGTTCGACGCGTGCGTGGCGCTGTCCGGCGCCATCGCCGACATCTGGCTGTCGGACAACCACACCGCCGCGCGCGACGCGGCATTCCTCCAGGTCCGCGACACATTCCAGCTCGACGCGAAACGGTTCGAGAAGCTGATTGAGCGGATCGGCGAATCACTCCCGGACATCGGCGCCGTGTTCGATGTAAGGGTACCTGGCTCCGAGCAGATCGAGGCGATCCTCGAGCACGCCCGCGAACTGACTTCGCTGCGTGGGTTGCGCGAGCTGCAGGAGCTGGCCGATGCGCGCCGGCAGGTCGACGAGTCGGAGAACCGGGCCCGCCACTTCGCCGAGCAGGCCAGCCGCGACGCACTCACCGGCGTCTACAACCGCCACCAGCTGCATCCCCGGCTGGAGCAGGAGTTCGAGATCGCCAACCGCCACGGCAGGCCGCTATCGGTCGCCTTCATCGACCTGGACGACTTCAAGCGCGTCAACGACGCACATGGCCACCTGGTCGGCGACGAGGTGCTGCGCAATTTCGCCCGCGTCCTGCAGCGCATGCTGCGCAGCAGCGACATCATCGCGCGCTACGGCGGCGAGGAATTCCTGGTGATCCTGCCGAACACGCCAGGCGTGGCCGCGCAGGCCGTATTGCAACGGGTGCTCGCGGAAATCTCGCGCTCGCCGATGGCCCACCTGCCAGGCGGGCCGCTCCACATCACGTTTTCGGCCGGCCTGGCGACGCAGGACGACGACCTGCAGTTCGAGGACGTCGACAGCCTGCTCAAGGCCGCGGACGAGGTGCTCTACCGCTCCAAGCATCGCGGCCGCAATCAGGTAAGCGTATACGGCGCAGAACCCTCCACGAACGAAAACTGAACAGCACCGAGACTCGAGAGCAGCCAGCAAAACCCGTCTTCGTCGCCCGCGCGGGCAGGGATGACGGGTTTCGTAAGCCGCTTCAAGGAAAAATTTACATTCCGGACCCGCATGCATCCGCTAGAATTTGCGCCGTTTGCCGCCCTTACTCCCCCGAGGTATCCCATGTCCGAACTCGCCTATCGCCGCATCCTGCTCAAACTTTCCGGGGAGGCGCTGATGGGAGACGAGGACTATGGCATCGACCCGAAGGTGATCAATCGCCTCGCCCGCGAGGTGATCGAGGTCCAGCAGGCCGGCGCGCAGGTCGCGCTGGTGATCGGCGGTGGCAACATCTTCCGCGGTGCCGGCCTGGCTGCCGGCGGCATGGACCGGGTCACCGGCGACCAGATGGGCATGCTGGCCACCGTCATCAACGCGCTGGCGATGCAGGACGCGCTGGAAAAGCTGGGCGCCAAGGTCCGGGTGATGAGCGCGATCAAGATCAACGACGTCTGCGAGGACTTCATCCGCCGCCGCGCGATCCGTCACCTGGAGAAGGGCCGCATCGCGATCTTCGCCGCCGGCACCGGCAACCCGTTCTTCACCACCGATTCGGGCGCTGCGCTGCGCGCGATCGAGCTTGGCGCGGACCTGCTGCTGAAGGCCACCAAGGTCGATGGCGTCTACGACAAGGATCCGAAGAAGCACGCCGACGCGGTCCGTTACGACAGCCTCAGCTACGACGAAGTCATCGTGCAGGGCCTGGAGGTGATGGACACCGCCGCCTTCGCGCTGGCCCGCGACAGCGACCTGCCGCTGCGCATCTTCGACATGAGCCAGCCGGGCGTGCTGCTGCGCATCCTGCGTGGCGAGGCGATCGGCACGCTGGTCAAGGGTCGCGGTTGAGGCGGGCCGGCCCCGGGAAAGCAGGTGAACCGCGCCTTTAGCGGCAAGCGGCCTGACACCGGTGCGGCCGCGTTTTTTCCCGGGTCCCCGGTCCCGGGTCCCGGGTCCCGGCTATAATCGCCCGATTCAGCTCCACACGGACTTTCGGCGATGCTCAACGAAATCAAACAAGACGCTCAATCCCGCATGGCCAAGAGCATCGAGGCCCTGCGCCACACCCTGGTCAAGGTGCGCACCGGCCGCGCCTCGACCGGGCTGGTCGACACCATCCGGGTCAACGCCTACGGCAGCGAAGTGCCGCTCTCGCAGGTCGCCGCCGTCTCGGTCTCCGACGCGCGCTCGCTGGTGATCAATCCGTGGGACAAGGGCATGGTCGGCGCGATCGAGAAGGCGCTGCTCGCCTCCGACCTGGGCCTGACCCCGAACACCGCCGGCACCACCATCCGCCTCAACCTGCCCGCCCTGACCGAGGAGCGCCGCAAGGAGCTGGCCAAGGTCGTGCACGGCGAGGGCGAGGAGACCAAGGTCGCCATCCGCAACATCCGCCGCGACGCCAACCAGAAGGTGAAGGATCTGCTCAAGGACAAGGCCGTCACCGAGGACGAAGTCCGCCGCAGCGAGGAGGACATCCAGAAGGTCACCGACAAGGCGATCAAGGACGTCGACGAGGTGGTCAAGGCCAAGGAACAGGAACTGATGGCGGTCTGATCGTTGTCGATCGCGGCCATGTCCGACTCCGAAGCATCCCTGCCGCTGCCCCGCCACCTGGCCATCATCATGGATGGCAATGGGCGCTGGGCGCAGCGCCGGCGCCGCCCGCGCATGATCGGGCACCGCGCCGGTGCGCGCGCGGTCAACCGCACCATCGACGTCTGCCTGGAGAAAGGCATCCAGGCACTGACCCTGTTCGCGTTCTCCAGCGAGAACTGGGGGCGGCCGAGCGAGGAGGTCGATGCGCTGATGAAGTTGTTCCTGCACGCGCTCGACCGCGAGGTCGACGAACTGCAGCGGCGCGGCGTGCAGGTGCGCTTCATCGGCGACCGCTCGCGCTTCGCCGGCAACATCCGCGAGCGGATGCAGCGTGCCGAGGCCGCCACCGCCGGCAACCAGCGTCTGGTGCTGTCCATCGCCGCCAGCTACGGCGGTCGCCAGGACATCGCCCTGGCCACCCGCGCGCTGGCCGAGGAGGTCGCCGCCGGCCGGCTGACACCCGACCAGATCGACGAAACCCTGCTTGCACAGCGCGTCGCGCTGTCCGACCTGCCGGCCCCGGACCTGTTCATCCGCACCGGCGGCGATACCCGCATCAGCAACTTCCTGCTGTGGCAGCTGGCCTATACCGAGCTATGGTTCACCGAGGCGCTGTGGCCGGATTTCGATGCCGACGTGCTGCAGCAGGCGCTGGACGACTACGCCGGTCGCGAGCGCCGCTTCGGCCTGACCAGTGCGCAGGTCGCCACGCGCGCCACCGAGAATCCTCCCGCATGACCCAAACCCGCGTCATCGCCGCGCTGATCATGGCCCCGGTCGCCATCTGCGCGATCCTGTTCCTGCGCACCGACTGGCTGGCCGCGCTGGCGGCCATCGTGTTCCTGGCCGGGCTGTGGGAATGGCTCCGGCTGTCCGGCGTGGACGACAGCCTGGCGCGCACCGTGCTGCTGTTCCTGAACCTGTTGCTGATGGTGCTGCTGGTGTGGGCCTCGGCCGGCTCGATGGTGCTGTTCCAGATCGCCGCGCTGGCCGGGACGGGATGGTGGCTGCTGGCCCTGCTCTGGCTGCGCTTCTACGATTTCGGCGCCCCCTCCGGCGATAACCGCGCCAGCATATTCAAACTCGCCGCCGGCACGCTCGCGGTGATTCCCGCCTGGTCGGCGCTACTTCTGCTGCACCTCGGCACACGCGACAGGTTCGATGGCAACGCCTCGCTGCAGGACCACCTGTGGCTGCTGACCGCGTTGATGATGGTGTGGGCGGCCGACTCCGGCGCCTACTTCGCCGGCCGCCGCTTCGGCCGCCACAAACTGGCGCCGCGGATCAGTCCGAACAAGACCCTCGAGGGCCTGCTCGGCGGCCTGGTGGCCGGCCTGGCGGTCGCCGCCGTGTTCGGCCTGCTCGCGGGTCTGCCGACAGCCCAGCTGCCACGCCTGCTGCTGGTGGCGACCCTGGCCGTACTGGCCTCTGTCTTGGGCGACCTGTTCGAGAGCCTGCTCAAACGCCATGCCGGCGCCAAGGACTCCGGCAACGTGATTCCGGGCCACGGCGGCGTGCTGGACCGGATCGACGGCGTACTCGCCGCGCTGCCGGTGTTCGCGCTCGGCAAGGACATCCTGGGTTTCTGAGATGGTCAGCAGCCTCCCCGTCCACCAGGTCGCCGTATTCGGCGCCACCGGCTCGATCGGCGCCTCCACGCTGGATGTGATCGCGCGCCACCCACAGCGCCTGCGCGCCAGCGTGCTGGCCGCCGGCAGCCAGGTAGACGCGCTGGTCCGCCTGTGCCGTACCCACCGCCCGGACCACGCGGTGATCGCCGAGCCGCGGCTGCTGGACGCGCTGCATGCCGGGCTGCGCGAGGCCGGCCTGGACACTACGCCCCACGCCGGCCAGACGGCATTGGCCGAGCTGGCCGGCAGCGCCGCCTGCGACACCGTGGTCGCGGCGATCGTCGGTGCCGCCGGCCTGCCTTCCACGCTCGCCGCGGCCCGCGCCGGCAAGCGCCTGCTGCTGGCCAACAAGGAATCACTGGTGCTCGCCGGCGCGCTGCTGATGCGCACCGCCGCTGCCGCCGGTTGCCAGATCATCCCGATCGACAGCGAGCACAGCGCGATCTTCCAGTGCCTGCACGGCAGCGCCGCCGACCGCGGCGTGCGCAAGGTGATCCTGACCGCCTCGGGTGGGCCGTTCCGCGGCCGCAGCCGCGCCGAGCTGGCCGAAGTCACCCCGGATCAGGCGGTGGCGCATCCGAAGTGGTCGATGGGCCCGAAGATCTCGGTCGATTCGGCGACGTTGATGAACAAGGGCCTGGAGGTCATCGAGGCCCACCACCTGTTCGGCCTGGCGGCCGAGCGTATCGAGGTGCTGGTGCATCCACAGAGCCTGGTGCACTCGCTGGTCGAGTTCGTCGACGGCTCGACCCTGGCCCAGCTCGGCCTGCCCGACATGCGCACCACACTTGCGACAGGTCTGGCCTGGCCGGAACGAATCGATTCCGGGGTGCCTGGACTGGACCTTCGCACACAGGGACGGCTGGATTTCGAGGCGCCGGACCTGGATGCCTTTCCATGCCTGAAATTGGCATGGGACGCCATGCATGCCGGCGGCTGCGCGCCGGCGATCCTGAACGCCGCCAACGAAGTGGCGGTTTCAGCCTTTCTTCAGGGCAGGGTCGGTTTCCTAGCGATCCCTGCGTTGGTCGAGCACACGCTCTCCACGCTCCCCGGGGGAAATGCGGATACGCTGGAACACCTGCTGGCCATCGACGCCCAGGCCCGCCAGGTGACCGAAGCCGCCCTCGCCCGCCACTGACCCCGATGCCCAGCCCCTTGCTCCCGACCCGCCGCCCCGCATGAGTGACCTGCTCGGATCCATCTGGTGGATGATCGTCAGCCTGGGCGTATTGGTGACGTTCCACGAATTCGGCCATTTCTGGGTCGCGCGCCGCTGCGGGGTGAAGGTGTTGCGCTTCTCGGTCGGCTTCGGCCGCCCGCTGTGGTCGTGCCGCGACCGCCACGGCACCGAGTACGCGATCGCCGCGATCCCGCTCGGCGGCTACGTGAAAATGCTCGACGAGCGCGAGAGCAACGTACACCCGGCCGAGCGCGCGCTGGCCTTCAACGGCAAATCGGTCTGGCAGCGGATCGCGATCGTTGCGGCTGGCCCGGCCGCCAACCTGCTGCTGTGCATGCTGCTGCTGTGGGCGATGTTCGTGATCGGCAAGCAGGACTACTCGGCCACGCTCGGCCACGTCGACGGCCTGGCCGAGCAGGCCGGGCTCAAGGCCGGCGACCGCGTGCTGTCGGTCGACGGCCGCGGCGTGGCCAGCTGGAGCGATGCCAGCATGTTGCTGACCACCGCCGCGATGGACCGGCGCGACGTACTCATCCGGGCCGTGGATGCCGACGGCGGCGCGCGCGCCGCCACCGTGCGCATGTCGCAGCTGCCGGCCGGCTTCGCCGAACAGCGCGTGCCGGAGCTGGCCGGTTTCGGCTGGCAGTTCCAGACCCAGCCGGCGCAGGTCTCCGAGGTCGCCCCCCGCTCGGCCGCCGACGGGGTGCTCAAGCCGGGCGACCGCATCGTCGCGATCGACGGCCGCCCGATCCAGGCCGCCGACCAGGTCGCCCCGCAGATCCAGGCGCTGGGCGAGCGCGGTGGCACGGGCATGGTCGAGGTCGAGCGCGACGGCGATCGGCTCGCGCTGGAGCTGACCCCGGCCCGCGAGGCCGGCGCGGACGGACGGGCGGCCTACCGGATCGGTATCGCGCTGGGGCGCGGGACGCCGCCGCCCTACGACACACGCCTGCAATACGGTGTGTTCGCCGCGGTACCGGCCGCGATCCGCGAAACCGGCCGGATGGCCGGCGACTCGCTGGGCATGATCCGGCGCATGCTGACCGGGCATGCCTCGGTCAAGAACATTTCCGGCCCGATCACCATCGCCAAGGTCGCCAATGCCTCCGCCAAGCGCGGCGTGGACTGGTTCCTGTATTTCCTCGCCCTGCTCTCGCTGAGCCTGGCGATCATCAACCTGCTGCCGATCCCGATCTTGGACGGCGGGCACCTGCTGTATTACCTTATCGAGTTGGTCAAGGGCAGCCCGCTCAGTGAGCGCGCCATGGCCGCCGGGCAGTATGTAGGCCTGGCGGTGCTTGCCGGGCTGATGGGACTGGCGTTCTACAACGACATCCTGGGCCGGATCCCATGACCAGAAGCATTAAACCCCCGCACATGGATGTGCGGTGCTCCTGCGAGGGATTCGCACCCATGACTCGCACCCAAGCCCGTCGTCATACGCCGGCAACCCGCAACCTCGAATTCGACTTCAACCGGATGTGACATGACGCGATTTCCCACTCGCCGCCTCCTCGCTCTAGCCCTTGCCACCGGCCTGAGCCTGCCCGTGCTCGCGGTCGCGGCCGAGCCCTTCGTTGCCAGCGACATCCGCGTCGACGGCCTGCAGCGCATTTCCTCCGGCACTGTATTCACCTACCTCCCGGTCAACCGCGGCGACTCGGTCGACGATGCCAAGGTGGCCGAGTCGATCCGCGCGCTGTACCGCACCGGTTTCTTCGAGGACGTGCAGCTCGACCGCCAGGGCAGCATCCTGGTGATCACGGTCAAGGAACGCCCGGCGATCAACAAGCTCACCGTGACCGGCAACAAGGACATCAAGTCCGAGGAGCTGCTCAAGGGCCTGAGCGACATCGGCCTGAGCGAGGGCGGCACCTTCGATCGGCTGAGCCTGGACCGCGTCACTCAGGAGCTGACCCGCCAGTACAACAACCGCGGCAAGTACACCGTCCAGATCACCCCGACGGTGAGTCCGCTGGACCGCAACCGCGTCGACGTGGCGATCGCGATCAAGGAAGGCAAGGCGGCCAAGATCCGCCACGTCAATCTGGTCGGCACCGACAGGTTCCTCAACCGCGACATCCTCGACGGCTGGGAATCCAAGGAGAACAACTGGACCTCGTGGTACAGCCGCGACTCGCAGTATTCCAAGGAGAAGATGTCCGGCGATCTGGAGAAGCTCAACTCCTGGTACCTGGACCGTGGCTACATCGACTTCAACATCGACTCGACCCAGGTCTCGATCAGCCCCGACAAGCGCGACATGTTCATCAGCGCCGGCGTCACCGAGGGCGATCAGTACAAGATCTCCGACATCAAGGTCACCGGCGACACCGTGCTGCCGCAGGCCGACGTCGAGAAGCTGGTGATTCCCAAGGCCGGCGACGTGTTCTCGCGCGCGCTGCTGGAGTACAGCTCCGACGCGATCACCAACGCCCTGGCCAACATCGGCTACGCCTTCGCCAAGGTCAATCCGATCCCGACACCCGACCGCGAGCACCGCACCGTCGCGGTCAACCTGCAGGTCGTGCCCGGCCCGCGCGTATCGGTGCGCCGGATCATCTTCAAGGGCAATACCCGCACCTCCGACGAGGTGTTGCGCCGCGAGATGCGCCAGTTCGAGAACACCTGGTACTCGCAGGCCGCGATCGACCGTTCCAAGATCCGCCTGCAGCGGCTGGGCTACTTCGAGACCGTCAACGTCGAGACGCCGGCCGTGCCCGGCAGCAACGACCAGGTCGACGTGGTCTACGACGTCAAGGAGACCACCTCGGGCAGCTTCCAGATCGGCCTGGGCTACTCGCAGACCTACGGCGTGACCACCTCGGTGCAGCTGTCGCAGAACAACTTCCTGGGTGGCGGCAACCGCGTCTCGGTGGAGGCCTCGCGCAGCAGCTACCTGGACCGCTACTCGTTCTCCTACACCAACCCGTTCTTCACCGACGACGGCATCTCGCTGGGCTACAACCTGTCCTGGCAGAAGCTGGACTACTCCGACTACGGCACCTCCGCGTACAACAGCAAGAAGGGTTCGGCGCAGGCCATCTTCGGCGTGCCGATCACCGAAAACGACGCGTTCTCGGTGACCTTCGGCATCGACAGCAACCAGATCACCACCTACGCTGGCTATACCCCGCAGTCGATCATCAATTACGTCGACGCGATCGGCCAGAAGACTTTCCATACCTGGCGCACCGAGTTGGGTTGGGCGCACGACACCCGCAACGACTACTTCATGCCGACCCGCGGCATGTACCAGCGCCTCGGCATGGAAGTCGCGCTGCCAGGCTCGACCGTGGAGTTCTACAAGTTCACCTACCAGATCTCCAAGTTCTGGCCGATCGTTCCCTCGCTGGTGCTGAACTCCCGCCTGGACCTGGGCTACGGCGCCGGCTACGGCAAGACCTACTCGCGCGATATCTGCGGTGTGGTCGAGGACTCGACCTATACCGCGCAGGCCTGCGATGGCACCAACCTGCTGCGCTCCGTATCCGCCTCCGGCCTGCCGTTCTTCGAGAACTTCTACGCCGGCGGCACCAACTCGGTGCGCGGCTTCGAGGACAACACGCTCGGCCCGCGCTCGGAAGCGACCTATTACTACAGCGACGGCCAGCCGCTGGGCGGCTCGGTGAAGACGGTCGGGTCGTTCGAGATGTACTTCCCGAAGCTGTTCGACAGCCCGTCGGCACGCATTTCCGCATTCGTCGACTACGGCAACGTGTATGACGGTCTGGATAACTTCAAGGCCAACGAGTTGCGCGTGTCCACTGGCGTCGCGCTGCTGTGGCGCGCCCCGGTCGGCCCGATCTCGATCAGCTATGCGATCCCGCTGAAGACCGAGGATGGCGACGAGATCGAGCGCCTGCAGTTCACCTTCGGCGGCCAGTTCTAGTCCGCCACGGCCCTCCTGGCCGGAGTGCCGGGCATCCTCGGGGGAGGAAAATCGGATGCCCGGCGGATACATCGGCGGCGGCCCGGACTACCGGGCCGCCGCGTCTTCCGAATGGCTATCAGCTACCGAAGTTCTCTTCCAGCCAGGACGACCAGCTGTCGAGCAGGCAGGCCGGGATCTCCGACGCGCTCAGTTGCAGGCACTGTACCTGGGTCTGTCCCACGGAAGACGCGGTCTCGGCCGACGCGACAGTGGCGAAACCGAACAGGGCCAGGGCACAAATGGTGGAAAATACAGTCTTCATTGGAAAGGGGATTCCTGTACGCCGCTGATTGCGGCACCCCCTTTATTGAAATCCTGGATTAGGGATTTCTTAGTACGCGTGTAGATTCACGAATAATGAACTTATCGCTCACCGACGATTCAAGAATATGACCACGTTCACCGCGGGTGCCATTGCAGAGCAGTTCGGCCTGGAAGTGCGCGGCGATGCCGCGACGGTAATCGTCGGCGTTGCCACGCTCGCCCATGCCGGCCCCGACCAGCTCGGCTTTCTGGCCAACCCACGCTACCGCGCGCAATTGGCCGACAGCCGCGCCGGCGTGGTCGTGCTGCGCGCCGACGATGCCGAGGCCGCGCCAGGCACCGTGCTGATCGCCAAGGACCCCTACACCGCCTTCGCCAAGATCTCCGCGCTGTTCGAGGTCGCGCCGGCGCGCGAGGCCGGCATCCATCCGCTGGCGAGCATCGATCCCACCGCCACCGTCTCGCCCACCGCGCATGTCGGCGCGTTCGTCAGCATCGGCGCGCGCAGCGTGGTCGGCGATGGCTGCATCGTCGGTACCGGTAGCGTGATCGGCGAGGACTGCGTACTCGGCGATGGCACCGAGCTGATCGCGCGCGTGACTCTGGTCACGCGGGTACGGCTGGGCCGACGCGTGCGCGTGCATCCCGGCGCGGTGCTCGGCGCGGACGGCTTCGGCCTGGCGATGGACGCCGGCCGCTGGATCAAGGTGCCGCAGCTCGGCGGCGTGGTGATCGGCGACGACTGTGAGATCGGCGCCAACGCCTGCATCGATCGCGGCGCCCTGGAAGACACCGTGCTCGAGCAGGACGTGCGCATCGACAACCTGGTGCAGATCGCCCACAACTGCCATATCGGCGCGCACACCGCGATCGCCGGCTGCACCGGCATCGCCGGTAGCGCCAGGATCGGCCGCTATTGCCTGATCGGCGGTCATGTCGGCGTGGTCGGCCACCTCGAAATCTGCGACAAGGTCGTCATCACCGGCAAGTCGGTGGTGCGCAACTCCATCCAAGAGCCGGGCGAGTATTCTTCCGGAACCCCGCTTACCGACAACCGCTCGTGGCGCAAGAACGCCGCGCGATTCAAGCAGCTCGATGCCCTCGCACGGCGCATCCTGGCTGTTGGCAAGGAGAAGGAATGAACGATACGCTGCAGTTGCCAATCGACGTCACCCGCATCCAGGAACTGCTCCCGCACCGCTACCCGTTTCTGCTGGTGGACAAGGTACTGGAACTGGACCAGGAAACCCGCCGCATCGTGGCGCAGAAGAACGTGAGCATCAACGAGCCGTTCTTCCAGGGCCACTTCCCCGGACGGCCAGTGATGCCCGGCGTGCTGATCATCGAGGCGCTGGCGCAGGCCGGCGGCATCATGACCCAGCTCGGCCTGGGACGCGACGCGCAGTCGCAGCTGTTCTACATGGTCAAGGTCGACAACGCGCGCTTCAGCAAGCAGGTCGTCCCCGGCGACGTGCTGGTCCTGGAAGTGCAGATGAAGCGCCTGATCCGCAACATGGGCTGGTATACCGGCGAGGCCAAGGTCGACGGCGAGGTGGTCGCCTGCGCCGACATCCTGTGCGCCGGCGCCAACCCCAAGGGCTGACCCGAGCAAGGGAGACACGATGAGCCAGAACGCGCCCCTGATCCACCCCACTGCGGTCATCGACCCGTCGGCCAGGCTGGCCGCGGACGTGCGTGTCGGTGCCTTCACCCTGATCGGCGCCGACGTCGAGATCGGCGAAGGCACGCAGATCGGCCCGCACTGCAGCGTGCACGGCCCGACCCGGATCGGCCGCAACAACCGCTTCGTCGGCCACGCCGCGATCGGCGGCGACCCGCAGGACAAGAAGTTCGCCGAGGAACGCACCGAACTGGTGATCGGCGACAACAACCTGATCCGCGAGTTCGTCACCATCAACCGCGGCACCGGCAGTGGCGGTGGCGTCACCACGATCGGCAACCACAACTGGATGTTGGCCTACACCCACGTCGCCCACGACTGCCGCGTCGGCAACCATTGTGTGTTCTCCAACAACACCACGCTGGCTGGCCACGTCAGCGTCGGCGACTGGGTGATCATCAGCGGCTTCGCCGGCGCCCACCAGTTCTGCCGGATTGGCGACCACGCCTTCCTCGGCATGGACGTGAAGTCCACCGGCGACATCCCCCCGTTCGTGATAGCCGCGGTGGATTCGGAAGGCCCGCTCGGCCGCCCGCGCGGCATCAACAGCGAAGGACTCAAGCGCCGCGGCTTCTCGCCCGAACGCATCGCCGCGATCAAGCGCGCCTACCGCACGCTGTACGTGGCCGGCCTGCCGCTGGCGGAGGCCAAGCAGGAGCTGGCCGACCAGGCACGCAACAGCGAGGACGTGCGCAACATGCTCGAGTTCATCGAGCATACCGAGCGCCCGTTGTTGCGATAAAAGCCGGGATTCGTGATTCGTGATTCGTGATTCGGCGAAAAGCAAAAGCAATGCGGGTGAGGTCATGGTTCAGGCTGCTCCGAATCACGAATCACGAATCACGAATCACCGCGCAGCACCGCTGCGCATCGCCCTGCTCGCCGGCGAGACCTCCGGCGACCTGCTCGGCGCCGGCCTGATCGAGGCGCTGCGCGCGCGCTACCCGGATGCGCAGTTCGCCGGCATCGGCGGCGATGCGATGCGCAGTGCCGGCTGCGAGACCTGGTTCGACGCCAGCGAGCTGTCGCTGATGGGCCTGGTCGAGGTGCTGCGCCACCTGCCGCGCCTGCTGAAGCTGCGCCGCGAGTTCCGCGAGCGCGCGCTGGCCTGGCAGCCGGACGTGTTCGTCGGTATCGACGCGCCCGACTTCAACCTGCCGGTGGAACGCTGGCTCAAGCAGCGCGGCGTGCGCACCATGCATTACGTCAGCCCTTCGGTGTGGGCCTGGAAGGAAAAGCGCGCCGAGAAGATCGGCGCCAGCGCCGACAGGGTGCTGTGCCTGTTCCCGATGGAGCCGCCGATCTATCGCGCCCACGGCGTGGACGCGCGCTTCGTCGGCCACCCGATGGCCGACGCGATCCCCTGCCAGGTCGACCGCGATGCGGCGCGCGCCGAGCTGGGGCTGTCCCCGTCCAGCCCGGTGCTGGCGATCCTGCCCGGTAGCCGCCACGGCGAGATCGGCCGCCTGGGCGAGACCTTCTTCGAGGCCGCCTGGCAGGTCGCCGGGAAACTGCCCGGGCTGCAGGTGCTGGTGCCGGCAGCCAACCCCGGCTGCCGACTGCTGATCGCCGAACAACTGTCGCGCTCGGCACTGCCGGTGCTGCATTCGCACATCCTCGACGGGCAGGCGCGCACCGCGATGATCGCCGCCGACGTGGTGCTGCTGGCCTCCGGCACCGCGACCCTGGAGGCGATGCTGGTCAAGCGCCCGATGGTGGTCGGCTACAAGGTCGCGCCGCTGACCGCGCGCATCGCCAGGGCGCTGAAGCTGCTCAAGGTGCAGCGCTTCGCGCTGCCCAACCTCCTGGCCGGCGAGGACCTGGCGCCGGAACTGATCCAGGAGGAATGCACCCCCGAGAACCTGGCCGCGGCGGTGCTGCGCTGGTTCGAGCAGCCCGAGGCAGTGGCGCGACTGCAACCGAAATACCAGCAACTGCACGCCGAACTGCGCCGCGACGCCTCCGCGCGCGCGGCCGATGCAGTGGCCGAGCTGGTGCGCGACCGGGGGGAACACGCGCGATGACCTCCCCGAGCCTGCCGCTGCCTTTCCCCGGGTCCCCGGTCCCGGGTCCCCGGTCCCGACTCTACGCCGGTATCGACGAGGCCGGCCGCGGCCCGCTGGCCGGGCCGGTCGCGGTGGCGGCGGTGGTGTTCGACCCGTCCAGGCCGCGCATCAACGGCCTGGACGACTCCAAGCAGCTCAGCGCCGAGCGGCGCGATGCGCTGTACCCGCGCATCGTCGAGCGCGCGCTGGCCTGGAGCGTGGTGCTGGTGACGGTCGAGGAGATCGACCGCCTCAACATCTTCCAGGCGACGATGCTCGGCATGCGCCGTGCCGTGGAAAACGTCGCGCACGTCGCCCAATTCGCGCGGATCGACGGCAACCGCGTGCCCAAGGGGTTGCCCTGCCCGGCCGAGGCGCTGGTCGGCGGCGACGCGCTCGACCGCGCGATCATGGCCGCCTCGATCGTCGCCAAGGTCACCCGCGATCGCTACATGCTGGAATTGCACGCACGTCATCCCGAATACGGCTTCGAGCGCCACAAGGGCTACGGCACGCCGGCGCATCTGCAGGCTCTGCGCACCCACGGCCCCTGCCCCGAGCACCGGCGCAGCTTCGCCCCGGTGCGCGCCTGCCTGGCCCCTCACACAGATCCCGTAGGAGCGACTTCAGTCGCGATGGGGCTTCCCCGGTAACGCCCCTCGCGACTGAAGTCGCTCCTACGGGAAAACCCTCCGGGATTCCTGCAGAAGATCCTCAGTAGGCCGCCTGGAGAAGAGCCCCCTTTGTTAAGGGGGCGCGCCGACAGGCGCGGGGATAGGCCAGCCGCAAGGTTTGCACCGCAAACCTTACAGCGAAGCGCCCGCTCCGCGGGCGCTTCGCTGTCAAGCCTTGTTCCCCCGCGCCCCCCGGACTACCCTGCCCGGTCATCGCAGTGATCCGGCATGACCACGTCCCGCTTCGTCCATCTCCACGTCCACACCGAATTCTCGATGGCGGATTCCACGATCCGCGTGCCCGAGAAGCCGG
The DNA here is from genome assembly GCA_047607345.1 of Pseudomonas sp. Classification (GTDB taxonomy): domain Bacteria; phylum Pseudomonadota; class Gammaproteobacteria; order Xanthomonadales; family Xanthomonadaceae; genus Pseudomonas_S. The sequence goes on from JASGDF010000101.1 coordinate 24,714, forward strand.
ACTACGCCCATCCGGCCAAGGCCAAGCAGGCCAACCTGCTCAGCCGCGCGGTCGAGCTGGACCTGCCGTCGCTGGCGGTCACCGACCTGAACAACATGTTCGCGCTGGTGAAGTTCTACAAGGCCGCCGAGAGCGTGGGCATCAAGCCGATCGCCGGCGCCGACCTGATGATCGCCACGCCCGACCAGGCGCCGTGGCGGCTGACCCTGCTGTGCCGCGACCGCGAGGGCTACCTGAGCCTGTCGCGGCTGATCTCGCGGGCCTGGATGGAAGGCCACCGGCCCGAGGGCGGCGTTGCCGTGCACCCGGACTGGCTGGCCGAGCACCACCACAACCTGTTCGCGCTGGCCGGCCGCGAGAGCCTGGCCGGGAGGCTGTTCGCCGAGGGCCGGCACGACCTGGCCGAGCAGAGCCTGGCCGACTGGCAGCGGGTGTTCGGCGACGGCCTGCACCTGGAACTGACCCGCACCGGCCGTGACGGCGAGGAACCGTTCAACCGCTTCGCGCTGCATGCCGCCGGCACCCGCGGGCTGCCGGTGATCGCCAGCAACGACGTGCGCTTCCTGTACGAGAAGGACTTCGACGCGCACGAGGCGCGCGCGTGCATCGCCTCCGGGCGCGTGCTGGACGATCCCAAGCGCCCGCGCGACTACAGCCCCGAGCAGTACCTGAAGTCGGCCGAACAGATGCATGCGCTGTTCGCCGACATCCCCGACGCGATCGACAACACGCTGGATCTGGCCAGGCGCTGCAACATCGAGATGCGCCTGGGCACCTACTTCCTGCCGCAGTACCCGGTGCCCGACGACGAGACCCTGGACACCTGGATCCAGAAGCAGTCGCGCGAGGGCCTGGCCGAGCGTCTGGCGAAGAACCCGCTGGCGCCGGGCAAGACCCGCGAGGACTACCACGAGCGGCTCGAGTTCGAGCTGGACACCATCATCAAGATGGGCTTCCCCGGCTACTTCCTGATCGTGGCCGACTTCATCCAGTGGGGCAAGGCACAAGGCATCCCGATCGGCCCCGGACGCGGCTCCGGCGCCGGTTCGCTGGTGGCCTGGGCATTGCAGATCACCGACCTGGACCCTCTGCCCTACAACCTGCTGTTCGAGCGCTTCCTCAACCCCGAGCGCGTGTCGATGCCGGACTTCGACATCGACTTCTGCATGGACCGCCGCGACGAGGTGATCGACTACGTCGCCCGCAAATA
>JASGDF010000102.1:0-14497 GCA_047607345.1 Pseudomonas sp.
CCCCATCGCGGCTGAAGCCGCGATGGGGCTTTACCGGAAAGGCCCATCGCGGCTGAAGCCGCTCCTACGAATCCCCAATCACGCATCACGAATCACGGCTTTCAGACCACGAACTGCTCGCTGAAGATCCGCTCCTCCAGGTTGTGCTCGGGATCGAACAGCAGCCTCACCCGCCGGTCGCGCGACTCGCGGATGGTCACTTCCACCACGTCGCGGATCTCGTGCGAATCGGCGGTGACACTGACCGGGCGCTTGTACGGGTCGAGCACGCGGAAACGCACTTCGGTATCGGCCTTGAGGATCGCGCCGCGCCAGCGCCGCGGCCGATACGGGGCGATCGGCGTCAACGCCAGGGTGTGCGAGCCCAGCGGCAGGATCGGGCCATGCGCGGAATAGTTGTAGGCACTGCTGCCGGCCGGCGTGGCCACCAACACGCCATCGCCGACCAGCTCGTCGATGCGGGTCTGGCCGTTGAGGTCCACGCTCAGGTGCGCCGCCTGCCGGGTCTGGCGCAGCAGCGAGACCTCGTTGTAGGCCAGCGAGCCGGTGGTGGTGCCCGACTCGGTCTGTGCGAGCATCTCCAGCGGCCGCAGGTGCGCCGGCTCGGCGCGTTGCAGGCGCGCATGCAGGTCGTCCTCGTGGTACTGGTTCATCAAAAAGCCGATCGAGCCGAGCTTCATGCCGAACACCGGCTTGCCGGCGGCGCCGTGCCGGTGCAGCGTCTGCAACATGAAGCCGTCGCCACCGAGCGCGCACAGTACCTCGGCGTCCTCGGCGGAATGATCGCCGTAGCGCGCCACCAGTTGCGCACGCGCCTGCTGCGCCTGCGACGCGCTGCTGGCCAGGAAACAGATGCGGGAGATTTCGGGAAGCGAAGCAGAGTTCATCCCCCGATCATAACCGCCATGCCTGACCGCCCGTAGCTGCTCATCTTTTACCACCGCACCCTTGGCCGTAACCGGCACGAAAGTCCCTGGATTCCCGCCTGCGCGGGAATGACGAAAGGAAAATTGAGGGCCACGCCATCCTTCCGAAGAAAAGCCCCCCTTCTGTTAAGGAGGGCGCGCCGACAGGCGCGGGGGATAGGCGAGGCAGGAGCCGGGGCCCCAAATTTGCTTTGCAAATTTGGGGGGCATCCCGCCGCACAGCGGTGGGGTGCCGCGAGCTAGGCCCCGTGCGCCGCCAATTGCCCAAGGCGCTGCACCGCCACCGACACGGTCGGGTAATCCAGCGTCTTCTGCTCGGCCAGTTCGGCCAGCATCGACAGAGTGAAGCGCAGCCCGGTGTCGTCGCGCGAGATCCAGTGCGCGACCTTCTCCTCGGCACCGCCGCCCGGCATCGACAGCACCTGCCCGGCCAGGGCGCGGTGGTGCGCGGCCAGCTCGTCGCGCAGCACGCCGCGCGCCACCGCATGCCAGCGGCCGTTGACCTCCAGCGCATCGATCTGCTCGAACAGCCACGGCAGCCGCAGCGCGTCGCCGAGCCGGAAGTGCACCTTCGAGACCTCCACCGGCTTGAGCTTGCGGGTGCGCGCCAGTTCGATGATGTCGAACGCCGGCTCGAGGAACTGCAGTTCCGACAGCTGCTGCGCCAGCGCCGCCGGCAGGCCCTTGTTGAGCCACCCCTGCACCAGCGCCTCGTACACCGGCCGCTGCGCGTCGGGCAGCACCCCGGAGGCGACGCGGATATCGTTGAATGGCCCGTGGTAGCGCTCCACCGCCGTGGTGATCGCCGGCATCGCGCCAGGGCGGAACAGCAGCCAGCGCACGAACGCGCGTTGCAGCTTCCAGATCACCTCCAGCGCGTCGATCTGCACCGACTCGGGCAGCTGGCCGTCGAGCGCGTCGATCTGGCTCCACAGCGCGCGCGCGTCCAGCGTCTCGCGGCTGATCGTGTAGGCCTTGGCGACCTCGGCGATGCTGCGGCCGGTGTCCTCCTGCATGCGCATCAGGAAGGTCGCGCCCATCCGGTTGATCGTGGTGTTGGTCACCGCGGTGGCGATGATCTCGCGCTTGAGCCGGTGCCGCTCCATCGCATCGGCGTACTTCTTCTGCAGCGGCTGCGGGAAGTAGCGCTGCAACTCCTTGGACAGGTACGGGTCCTCGGGGATGTCCGACTCCAGCAGCTGCTGGAACGCCACCAGCTTGGAGTACGACAGCAGCACCGCCAGTTCCGGGCGGGTCAGGCCCAGGCCGCGCGCCTTGCGCGCCGACAGTTCGGCGTCGCTGGGCAGGAACTCGATCTGGCGGTCGAGCAGGCCCTGCTTCTCCAGCGTGCGGATGAAGTGCTGCTTGGAGCCCAGCCGCTTGACGCTCATCCGCTCCATCAGGCTCAGCGCCTGGTTCTGGCGGATGTTGTCCCACAGCACCAGGTCGGCGACCTCGCCGGTCATCGAGGCCAGCAGCTTGTTGCGCGCATCAAAGCTCAGCTTCCTGGCCTGCACCACGCTGTCGAGCAGGATCTTGATGTTGACCTCGTGGTCGGAGGTGTCCACGCCGGCGGAGTTGTCGATGAAGTCGGTGTTGAGCAGCACCCCGTTCTGCGCGGCCTCGATCCGGCCGAGCTGGGTCAGGCCGAGGTTGCCGCCCTCGCCCACCACCTTGCAGCGCAGCGCGGAGCCGTCCACGCGCAGGCCGTTGTTGGCGCGGTCGCCGACCTCGGCATTGCTTTCGCCCGACGCCTTGACGTAGGTGCCAATGCCGCCGTTCCAGAACAGGTCCACCGGCGCCTTCAGGATCGCGCTCATCAGCTGGTCCGGCGACAGGCTCCTGACCGATCCATCCAGCCCCAGCGCCTCGCGCACCTGCGCGGTCACCTCGATCGACTTCAGCGTGCGCGGGTAGACCCCGCCGCCCTGGCTGATCAGGCTGGCGTCGTAGTCGGCCCAGCTCGAGCGCGGCAACTTGAACAGGCGCTCGCGCTCGGCGAACGAGGCGGCCGCGTCCGGGGTCGGATCGAGGAAGATGTGGCGGTGGTCGAACGCGGCGAGCAGGCGGATGTGGCGCGACAGCAGCATGCCGTTGCCGAACACGTCACCGCTCATGTCGCCGATGCCCACGCAGCTGAAGTCCTGACTCTGGCAGTCGCGGCCGAGCGCGCGGAAGTGGCGCTTGACCGATTCCCAGGCGCCGCGCGCGGTGATGCCCATGCCCTTGTGGTCGTAGCCGACCGAGCCGCCGGAGGCGAACGCGTCGCCGAGCCAGAAGCCGTGGTCCAGCGCCAGCCCGTTGGCGATGTCGGAGAAGGTCGCGGTGCCCTTGTCGGCGGCAACCACCAGATACGGATCGTCCTGGTCGTGGCGCACCACCTGCGGCGGCGGCACGATCCTGCCGCCGACGATGTTGTCGGTGATGTCGAGCAGGCCCTGGATGAACAGCTTGTAGCAGGCGATGCCCTCGGCCTGGACCGCGTCGCGGTCGCCGCCGGCCGGCGGGCGTTTGACGAAGAAGCCGCCCTTGGCGCCGACCGGCACGATCACGGTGTTCTTGACCATCTGCGCCTTGACCAGGCCCAGCACCTCGGTGCGGAAGTCCTCGCGCCGGTCGGACCAGCGCAGGCCGCCGCGCGCGACCGCGCCGAAGCGCAGGTGCACGCCCTCCACGCGCGGGCCGTAGACGAAGATCTCGCGATACGGGCGCGGCTTGGGCAGGTCCGGCACCCGCGCCGAGTCGAGCTTGAAGCTGATGCAGTGGCCGGGTTGGCCGTCCTTGCCGGCCTGGTAGTAGCTGGTGCGCAGGGTCGCGTCGATCACGCCGATGAAGCTGCGCAGGATGCGGTCCTCATCCAAGCTGGAGACGCGGTCCATCAGCTTCAGCAGCGCGGCATGGGTCGCGTCCAGTTGCGCCTGGCGGTCGCCGCCGCGCGCGGCGATCACCGGCTCAAGTGCCTTCAGCGTGGCCTCGTCGCCGGCCGCCAGCACCTCGAGCTGGGCGCGGAAGCGGGCCTGGCCCTCGGCGACCCGGGCCTTGCTCTCGCTGCCGGTGGCCGGGTCGAAGCGCGCCTCGAACAGCTCGACCAGCAGTCGCGCCAGCAGCGGGTAGTGGGCGAAGGTGGCCTCGACGTAGCTCTGCGAGAACGGCACGCCAGTCTGCAGCAGGTACTTGCAGTAGCCACGCAGCAGCGCGACCTGGCGCCAGTGCAGCCCGGCGGCGAGGACCAGGCGGTTGAACCCGTCGTTCTCGGCGTCACCGTGCCAGATCCGCGAGAACGCCTCGCCGAAGGCGGCGTCCACGCCGGCGGCGTCGATCGCCCCGGCGGTGGACTCGACCTCGAAGTCCTGGATGTAGACCGGCGCATCGCCAACCTGCAGCCGGTACGGGCGTTCGGAGATCACCCGCAGGCCAAGGTTCTCCAGCATCGGCAGCGCGTCCGACAGCGGGATGTCGTCGAGCTGGCGGTACAGCTTCAGCCGCAGCGAGGACATGTCCGGGCGCTGCACCGACTGCAGGCTCAGGTGCAGGTCGTCCGGGCCGGTCAGCGCGGCCAGGTGCTCCACGTCGGTGGCGGCGGCCTGCGCCGAGGAGTCCTCGATATAGCCGGCCGGCAGCGCGCGGCCGTAGCGGGTCGCCAGGCGCAGGCCGGTGGACTCGCCGTGGCGCGCGACCAGCGCCTCGCGCAGATCGTCCTGCCAGTTGCGCAGCAAGTGCGCCAAACGCTGCTCCAGGTCGCCGGTATCGAACTCCAGCACCTGCCCGCTCCTGGGACGCACGATCAGGTGCAGCTGCGCCAGCGGCGATTCACCCAGTACCACGCTGGCATCGACGTGCTCGCCGTGCAGCGCGTCCTTCAGCAGCGCCTCGATGCGCAGGCGCACGTCGGTATTGAAGCGCTCGCGCGGGATGTAGACCAGTACCGAGATGAAGCGGCCGTACTTGTCGCGGCGCACGAACAGGCGGCTGCGCACCCGCTCCTGCAGACCCAGCACGCCCATCGCGGTGGCGAACAGCTCCTCCTCGTTGGACTGGAACAGCTCCTCGCGCGGCAGCGTCTCCAGGATGTGGCGCAGCGCCTTGCCGCTGTGGCTGGCCGGCGATAGCCCCGAGCGGGCCATCACGTACTCGTAGCGCTGGCGCACCAGCGGGATCTCCCACGGGCGGCGGCTGTAGGCACCGGAGGTGAACACGCCCAGGAAGCGCTGCTCGGCAATGATGCGACCCTTGGCGTCGAACTCCAGCACGCCGATGTAGTCCATGTAGCCGTTGCGATGGATCCGCGAGCGGGCATTGGTCTTGGTCAGGATCACCCCGTCGCGCAGGCCGGTGCTGGCGTTGATGCTGTGCGCGGCGAGCGTGGCGACCGGGCGCGCCGGCGACTTGTCGCGGCCGCGCAGCAGGCCCAGCCCGCTGGCCTCGTCCGGCACCAGCAGCTCGCCGCCGGCCTGCTTCTCGACCCGGTACTCGCGGTAGCCGAAGAACGCGAAGTGGTCCGCGGCGGCCCAGCGCAGGAACTCCTGCGCCTCGCGCCGGGTCGCATCGTCCACCGGCATCCGCCGCGTGCTCAGGTCGTCGGCCAGCGCGGCCATCTTTTCGCGCATCGCGCTCCAGTCCCTGACCACCTGGCGCACCTCGGCCAGCGCGGTGCGGATCGCGTCCTCGACGCGCTGCATCTCCTCGGCCGGCTGGCGGTCGATCTCCAGCACCATCAGCGACTCGGACCGGCCCTCGCCGATCGCGGTGAGCTTGCCGGCGCGGTCGCGGCTGAAGCGCAGCACCGGATGGCCGAGCACGTGCACGCCGATGCCGAGCTCGGCCAGGGCCATGCTGACCGAATCGACCAGGAACGGCATGTCGTCGTTGGCGATCTGCACCACCGTGTGCGGCGACTCCCAGCCGTTGGCCTTGCCGCTCGGGTTGAATACCCGGACGTTGGCGCTGTCGGCCTTGCGCAAGCGCGCGAACTCGAGCGTGTCCGCCGCCAGCGCGGCCCATTCCTCGGCGCTGTGGTGCGGATACTCGTCCTGCTGCATGTGCCGGTAGAAGTCGGCGGCGAATGCCTGCGCCTGCGCCTGGCGGGCCGCCGGATAGCGCTTGCGCAGCGCGACGAAGATCGGTTCGAGGCCAAAGCCCGGGACCTCCGGAGCGGAGGCGGGTCGGGCTTTCCTGGCAGTCCTCGTGGAAGAAGCTTGATTCGGTGTCGAAGCGGCTTTCTTGGATTTCATGACGACGCTGGCAAGTGCCCGGGATATGAAGCGGAGGATTGTAGCGATGCACCATGAAGGTGCCTTGCTGCATGGCGCAAACCGCCGCGCGACCCGCTTCCCTGCACGCGCCAGGGACTTCTGAGAAACTAAACTGTACGGTATAGTTCATGCAATGGATACCCCGACCACCCACCCCTCGCCCGATGACGATCGCGCCCCTCGTGTCAGTGCGGCCATCCACGCCCGGCTCACCGCGCCGAGGGCAATCTACCGGGTGGGCAGGTCGGTCCATGACGATCCTCACTTCATGACGGGACATCGGCCCGGCATGATCCCCGCCCCGACTTGCAGCATCGGCGCCCGCACATCCCGCGCCACCGCCAAGGAGCGGCAGCCATGGGCAGTCTTCGCGGCAGATGACCTCCAGTCCCCCTGCCCGCCAGCGATCTTCCGCATTCAAACCTGTAAACGGAGTTTCTCCCGATGATTGCCCCGCTTCGCACCCTAGCCCTGGCCTGCGCCATCACGCTGGCCATCGCCGCCTGCGGCAAGCAGGAACAGCAGACGCCGCCCCCCCCGGAAGTGAGCGTGATCGCCGTCCAGCCGCAGACCCTGCCGCTGCAGCGCGAGTTGGTCGGACGCCTGTCGCCCCACCGCTCGGCCGATGTGCGCGCACGTGTCGCCGGCGTCCTGCAGAAGCGGCTGTACACCGAAGGCACCGAGGTCAAGCAGGGCCAGCCGCTGTTCCAGATCGACCCGGCGCCGCTGCAGGCCGCGCTGTCGCAGGCGCAGGGCGAGCTGGCCTCGGCCCAGGCGACCTACGCCAACGCCAAGGTCGCCGCCGACCGCGCCCGCAGCCTGGCCCCGCAGCAGTACGTGTCCAAGTCCGACCTGGACAGCGCCGAGGCCACCGAGCGCACCGCGGCGGCTTCGGTGCAGCAAGCCCGCGCCACGGTCCAGACCGCCCGCATCAACCTCGGCTACGCCACCGTCACCGCGCCGATCAGCGGCCGCGCCGGCAAGCAGCAGGTCACCGAGGGCGCGCTGGTCGGCTCCTCCGACGTCACCTTGCTGACCACGGTCGACCAGATCGACCCGCTGTACGTCGACTTCTCGATCAACGGCGACGAACTGGCACAGTTGCGCGCCGCGCAGAGCCAGGGCAGCCTGCAACTGAACAGCGAAGACAAGTCCACCATCGAGGTGCTGCTGGGCGACGGCAGCACCTATCCGCACAGCGGCACGCTGGACTTCTCCGCGGTCACGGTCGATCCGAGCACCGGCTCGGTATCGCTGCGCGCGACCCTGCCCAATCCGGAGCAGGCGCTGCTGCCAGGCTCGTTCGTGAGCTTCCGGGCCAACCTGGGCCAGCGCAATGGCGCCTACCTGATCACCGCCGCGGCGATCCAGCGCGATGCCAGCAGCGCCTATGCGCTGGTGGTCGGCAAGGATGGCAAGGTCGCGCGCAAGCAGGTGACCACCGCCGGCATGCAGCAGGGCCAATGGGTGGTGACCGGCGGCCTGCAGGCCGGCGACCAGGTGATCGTCGATGGCCTGCAGAAGGCCAAGGAGGGCGAACCGGCCAAGGCGGTGCCCTACGACCCGAACGCCAAGGCCGCGCAGAACGGCCAGGCCCCGGCCGCCGCCCCATCCGAGCAGAAGTAACAGGATTCCGCCATGCCAAAATTCTTCATCGACCATCCGGTCTTCGCCTGGGTGGTGGCGATCCTGATCTCGCTGAGCGGCGTGATCGCGATCCTCAACCTGGGCGTCGAGTCCTATCCCTCGATCGCCCCGCCCCAGGTCACCGTCAGCGCCACCTATCCCGGCGCCAGCGCCGAGACCACCGAGAAGGCGGTCACCCAGGTGATCGAGCAGCAGCTGACCGGCATCGATCACCTGCTGTACTTCAGCTCGTCCTCGTCCTCCAGCGGCCAGGCCACCATCACCCTGACCTTCGAGACCGGCACCGACCCGGACATCGCCCAGGTGCAGGTGCAGAACAAGGTCTCGCTCGCCACCCCGCGCCTGCCCAGCGAAGTGACCCAGCAGGGCGTGGTGGTGGCCAAGGCCGATGCCGGCTTCCTGATGGTGGTGGCGCTGCGCTCGGACAACCCGGCGATCGGCCCCGACGCGCTCAACGACATCGTCGGCTCGCGCGTGCTGGAGCAGATCTCGCGCGTGCCCGGCGTCGGCAGCACCCGCCAGTTCGGCGCCGAGTACGCGATGAACATCTGGCTCAACCCGGAGAAGCTGCAGGGCTACCACCTGTCGGCCGCCGAGGTCTACGCCGCCATCGGCGCGCAGAACGTGCAGTTCGCCGCCGGCTCGATCGGCGCCGACCCGGCGCCGGACGGCCAGAGCTTCAGCGCGACGGTCTCGGCCGAGGGCCGCTTCTCCTCGCCGGAGGAGTTCGAGAACATCATCCTGCGCGCCGACGGCAACGGCGCCAGCGTACGCCTGAAGGACGTGGCCCGGGTCGCGATCGGCGCGACCACCTACGGCATGGACGTGCGCTACAACGGCCAGCCGGCCGGCGGTTTCGCGATCCAGCTGCTGCCCGGCGCCAACGCGCTGAACGTGGCCGAGGCGGTGCGCGCCAAGATGGACGAGCTGCAGCCCAGCTTCCCGCAGGGCGTGGCCTGGTTCGCCCCGTACGACAGTACCTCGTTCGTGAAGATCTCGATCAAGGAGGTGGTCAAGACCCTGGTCGAGGCCATCGTGCTGGTGTTCCTGGTGATGCTGCTGTTCCTGCAGAACCTGCGCGCCACGATCATCCCCACCCTGGTGATCCCGGTGGCGCTGCTCGGCACCTTCCTGGGCATGTGGGCGATCGGCTTCACCATCAACCAGCTGACCCTGTTCGCGATGGTGCTGGCGATCGGCATCGTGGTCGACGATGCGATCGTGGTGATCGAGAACGTCGAGCGCATCATGAGCGAGGAACACCTCGCGCCCAAGGCCGCCACGACCAAGGCGATGACCCAGATCACCGGCGCGGTGGTGGCGATCACCGTGGTGCTGGCGGCGGTATTCATCCCCTCGGCGATGCAGCCGGGCGCGGCCGGCGCGATCTACAAGCAGTTCGCGCTGACCATCGCGATGGCGATGGGTTTCTCGGCGCTGCTGGCGCTGACCTTCACCCCGGCGCTATGCGCCTCGTTCCTCAAGGCGACCCACGCCGACAAGAAGAACTGGGTGTTCCGCACCTTCGACAAGTACTACGACAAACTGGCGCACCGCTACGTGGGCCTGGTCGGCAGCACGCTCAACCGGGCGCCGCGCTGGATCGTGCTGTTCGTGGTGCTGGTGGCGCTGTGCGGGCTGCTGTTCACGCGCCTGCCCAGCAGTTTCCTGCCCGAGGAGGACCAGGGCTTCGCGCTGGCGATCGTGCAGCTGCCGCCGGGCGCGACCAAGACCCGCACCATGGACGTGTTCGACCAGATCCGCTCGGTGCTGGAGCGGCAGGACGCGGTCGAGGGCATGCTGCAGGTATCCGGCTTCAGCTTCCTCGGCGCCGGCGAGAACGTCGGCATGGCCTTCATCCAGTTCAAGCCCTGGGACCAGCGCGACGTCACCGCCACCGAGATGATCCAGAAGCTCAACGGCATGCTCTACGGCATCAAGGGCGCGCAGGTGTTCGTCACCAACCTGCCCACGGTGCAGGGCCTGGGCCAGTTCGGCGGCTTCGACATGTGGCTGCAGGACCGCGCCGGCGCCGGCCACGAGGCCCTGCTGCAGGCGCGCAACACCCTGCTGGACAAGGCCGACAAGCGCAAGGACGCATTGGTCGGGGTGCGCGCGAACGGACTGGAGAACGCTCCGCAGTTGCAACTGCAGGTGGACCGGGTCAAGGCCCAGGCGATGGGGCTGGCGGTCAGCGACGTGTACTCGACGATCCAGCTGATGCTGGCGCCGAGCTACGTCAACGACTTCTTCTACGAGGGCCGCATCAAGCGCGTGAACGTGCGCGCCGACGACGCCTACCGCACCGGGCCGGAGTCGCTGCGCAGCTTCTACGTGCCCAGCGGCAGCGCCACCGACGCCGACGGCCTGCCCTCGATGATCCCGCTCAGCAACGTGGTCAAGGCCGAGTGGACCTACGCCTCGCCGTCGCTGGACCGCTACAACGGCTATGCGGCGGTCAACATCACCGGCAACCCGGTGCCCGGCGGCAGCTCCGGGCAGGCGATGCAGGTGATGGAGCAGATCGTCAACGACGACCTGCCGGCCGGGTTCGGCTTCGACTGGAGCGGCATGTCCTACCAGGAGATCATCGCCGGCAACGCGGCCACCTTGCTGCTGGTGTTGTCGGTGGTGGTGGTGTTCCTGTGCCTGGCCGCGCTCTACGAGAGCTGGTCGATCCCGGTGGCGGTGCTGCTGATCGCGCCGATCGGCGTGCTCGGCACGGTGGTGTTCTCGCTGCTGCGCGGGCTGCCCAACGACCTGTACTTCAAGATCGGCATGATCACGGTGATCGGCCTGGCGGCCAAGAACGCGATCCTGATCGTGGAGTTCGCGATCGAGCAGCGCGCCGCCGGCAAGACCCTGCGCGAGGCGACGATCGAGGCCGCGCACCTGCGCTTCCGCCCGATCCTGATGACCTCCTTCGCGTTCATCCTGGGCGTGCTGCCGCTGGCGATCTCCACCGGCGCCGGCGCCAACTCGCGCCATTCGATCGGCACCGGCGTGATCGGCGGCATGGCCTTCGCCACCGTGCTCGGCGTGATCTTCATCCCGCTGCTGTTCGTGGTGGTGCGCAGGATGCTCGGCGACAAGCTCGACGAGCCGTCGCCGGAATTCCTGGAGGCGCGCAAGGATGCGATCGAGGCGCGTCCGGATCGCTGATCCAGCGTCGCCCGGCAGGAAAACCAGAAGCCCCGGCCTTGGCCGGGGCTTCTGGTTTGCAGGACCCGTGTAGAGCGGAGCTTGCTCCGCTGGGGCGTTACCGGGAAAGCTCCAGCGGAGCAGGCTCCGCTCTACGGCAACGCATTGGCCGCGGTCGACCCGCGCACCACGCAGCGCCCGCTCATCACCAGCCGGCGCACCGGCAGCTGCGGCGCGCGCATGCGTTCGAGCAGCAGCGCCATCGCCGCCCGCCCCATCTCCTCGACCGGCTGCTCGATCACGCTGATGCCCGGCTCGACCAGTTCGGTCCAGCGCTCGTTGTCGAATCCGGCCAGCGCCAGTTCGCCGGGGATCGCCAGGCCGGCGCCACGCGCCGCCTTCAGCGCGCCCATCAGCAGCAGGCTGTTGCTGGCGACCAGCGCCTCGGGCCGCGCCGGCGTGGTCAGCCACTGCCCGGCCACCGCGATCGCCGCCTCGGCGGTGGGCTCTACCTCGCGATAGTCCGGCGCCAGCCCATGCCGGCGCATCGCGGCCAGATAGCCGTCGCGGCGCTCGGCCGCGGTGGTGCTGGTGCTGCCGAACAGGCCACCGATACGGCGATGACCGCGCTCGGCCAGGTGTTCGACCAGCGCGGCCATCGCCGCTGGGTTGTCCAGCACCACGCTGTCGTACGGGCCGCCGGGAGCGGCGCGGTCGACCAGCACGGTCGGGTAGTCGAGCGGCAGCCGGTCCAGGCGCCCCACCGTGGTCCGGGTCGGGGCGAAGATCAGCCCGCTGATCCGCTCCTCCTGCATCAGCTGCAGGTACAGCGCCTCGCGCTCGGGGTCCTCGTCGGCGTTGCACAGGGTCACGCGTAGCCCCTCACGGTAGGCGACCTCCTCGACCGCCCGGATCAGCGCGGTGAAGAACGGGTTGCGGATGTCCGCCACGATCAGCCCGACGATGCCGGTGTGGCGCGAGCGCAGGCGGCGCGCCTGCAGATTCGGCCGATAGCCGGTCTGGCGGATCGCCGCCTCGACCCGGGCACGGACGTCCTCGCTGACCGGGCCGCCGCCGATCACCCGCGACACCGTGGACTTGGAGACGCCGGCCACGCGTGCAACGTCGTTGATGCTGATGCTCAATGGAAACGTTCCCGTGAATTTTCGCATTGCCTGGCTGAAATGCCGGCAGCAGCAATGCTAACCCTAAATATCTAGGGCGATTTTGTGCAGTGCACATTGAAATTCAGATTGGGAACGTTCCCAATACACCCCCAGGAAACACAGTCCCGGAGTCCGCCTTGTCATCTCTGCCCTCCCCTGAACCCGTCAGCCGCGAGCTGGTCCGCCTCGATGCCCAGGCACGCGACAAGGCCGACGCCATCGCCCAGGTGGCGCAGATGCTGGTCGCCGCCGGCTGTGTCGCGCCCGGCTACGAGGCCAGCATGGGCCGCCGCGAGCAACTGGCGAACACCTTCCTCGGCCATGGCGTGGCGATCCCGCACGGCCTGGGCGAAGACCGTCACCTGGTGCGCCGCGACGGCATCGCGGTGTTGCAGCTGCCGCAGGGCGTGGAGTGGAACCCCGGCCAGAGCACCCGGCTGGTGGTCGGCATCGCCGCCCAGTCCGATACCCACATCACCCTGCTGCGCCGGCTGACCCGGCTGATCCAGGACGAGGCGACGCTGCAACGCCTGTTCACCACCGTCGACGCGGCCGAGATCATCGCCGCGCTGTCCGGCGACGCCGCGCCCACGCAGGCGACCGCAGCGGCGCGCGATCTGGCCGAACACTTCGACTGGACCATCGCCTACCCCAGCGGCCTGCACGCGCGTCCGGCCACGCGCTGGGCCGAGACCGCACGCGGTTTCTCGGCCCGCGTGCAGGTGCGCGCCGGTGACCAGGCGGCCGACGCCAAGAGCCTGGTCGGCCTGCTGCAACTGGGGCTGCGCCATGGCGATGCGGTCAGTGTCTCGGCCGAGGGCGCCGACGCGGCGGCGGCGCTGGCCGCGCTGCGCAAGGTCATGGACGGGCTGGTCACGCAGGAGAAGGCCGACGCCGAGCGCGCGGCCCAGCGCAAGGCCGCCCCGGTCGCTGGCTGGACCCCGCCCGAGGCCCAGCCGGCGATCGTCGGCATCGGCGCCAGCCCGGGCCTGGCGATCGGCCCGGTGCACGTGCTTGCCAGCGCCCACGCCGAGGTGGCCGATCGCCCGACCCCGCTCGGCGAGGGCGGCGCACGGCTGCAGGACGCGCTCGGCCGCACCCGCCAGCAGCTGGCCGCGCTGCAGGACGACACCCAGCGCCGGCTCGGCGCCTCGGACGCGGCGATTTTCAAGGCCCAGGCCGCGCTGCTCGACGACACCGACCTGATCACCCGCACCTGCCAGCTGATGGTCGAGGGCCACGGCGTGGCATGGTCGTGGCACCAGGCGGTCGAGCAGACCGCCGCCGGGCTGGCAGCGCTGGGCAACCCGGTGCTGGCCGGGCGCGCGGCCGACCTGCGCGACGTCGGCCGGCGGGTGCTGGCGCAGCTGGATCCGGCCGCGGCCGGTGGCGGCCTGGCCGACCTGCCGCAGCAGCCGTGCATCCTGCTGGCCGCCGACCTGTCGCCGTCGGACACCGCCAACCTGGATACCGCGCGGGTGCTGGGCCTGGCCACCGCGCAGGGTGGGCCAACCTCGCACACCGCGATCCTGTCGCGCACGCTCGGCCTGCCGGCGCTGGTCGCCGGCGGCGCCGAGCTGCTGGCGATCGCCGCCGGCACGCCGGCGATCATCGACGGCACCAGCGGCCGCCTCTACCTCGACCCGTCCGAGGCCGATCTGGCCTCGGCGCGCGCCTGGATCGAGGCGCAGCGCCAGGTGCGCGAGCGCGAGGCCGCGCAGCGCGCGCAGCCGGCACAGACCACCGACGGCCATCGCATCGACATCGGCGCCAACGTCAACCTGCCCGAGCAGGTGCCGCTGGCGCTGGAGCAGGGTGCCGAGGGCGTCGGCCTGATGCGCACCGAGTTCCTGTTCCTGGAGCGCGGCAGCACCCCGAGCGAGGACGAGCAGTACCAGACCTACCGGGCGATGGCGCAGGCGCTGGACGGCCGCGCGCTGATCGTGCGCGCGCTGGACATCGGCGGCGACAAGCAGGTCGCGCACCTGGAGCTGCCACGCGAGGAGAACCCCTTCCTCGGCGTGCGCGGCGCGCGCCTGCTGCTGCGCCGGCCCGACCTGCTGGAGCCGCAGCTGCGCGCGCTGTACCGCGCGGCGAAGGACGGCGCGCGGCTGTCGATCATGTTCCCGATGATCACCTCGGTGCCGGAGCTGACGGCGCTGCGCGCGATCTGCGAGCGCATCCGCGCCGAACTCGATGCGCCGCAGGTGCCGGTCGGGATCATGATCGAGGTCCCCGCCGCCGCCACCCAGGCCGACGTGCTGGCGCGGCATGCCGACTTCTTCTCGATCGGCACCAACGACCTGACCCAGTACGTTCTGGCGATCGACCGCCAGAACCCGGAACTGGCGGCCGAGGCCGACAG
>JASGDF010000103.1:0-18600 GCA_047607345.1 Pseudomonas sp.
CCAGGCCGGGCACGGCCAGCGGCTGGCCGGCGCGATCGAGCAGGCCGCGCGCGCGCCATTCGCGCAGCGGGCGGCGGGCGGTACGGCCGCGAGTGGACGGATCGAACCCCGGCGGCAGGCGCACTTCCATGCCCCACGGCTCGCCACTGCGCCAGCCGGCGCGCTTGAGATAGTTCGCGGTCGAGGCCAGCGCGTCGGGAATGCTGGCGACCAGGTCACGGCGGCCGTCGCCATCGCCATCCACCGCGATCCGCGCATAGGTGGACGGCATGAACTGGGTGTGGCCGAACGCGCCGGCCCACGAGCCGGTCAGGCCCTCGGCGGACAGGTCGCCGGACTGCAGCAGCTTGAGCAGCGCCAGCAGTTCGCCGCGAAAGAACGGCTGGCGGCGGCCGGCACAGGACAGCGTGGCCAGCGATTGCAGCAACGGGCGCCGGCCGGCGGCGCGGCCGTAGTCGCTTTCCACACCCCAGACCGCGACTACCGTGACCGGGTCGACGCCGTATTCGGCAGCCAGCCGCGCAAGCAGGCCGCTCTGCTGCGCCAGCTGGGCACGCCCATCGGCGATACGCGGCTCGTCCACCAGCACGGCCAGGTAGTCCCACAGCGGCGTGGTGAACTCGGGCTGGGCGTCGAGCAACGGCAGCACGCTCGGGTCCGGCACCAGGCCGGCGGTGAAGCGCGCGAAACTGGCCGCGCTCACCCCCTCGGCCTGCGCGCGCTGCCCGATCGTGTCCAGGCACCGCTGGAAACCGGGGTCGGCGCAAGCCGGCGCGATGACCGCCAGGAACAATGCTGGAATCGTAGATTTCACGTGGATCGGGATCGAAGGCGGGACAGGCACTGTGCCGGATACAGCACGCGGGCGCGAGCGGGGCTGCCCGCGTGTGATAATTATTCGCATCTTCTGACACTCGATGCCATTCGGTCGCCACAGACACTTCCATGTCGCCGCCTCTCACCGCCCCGCGCCTGCTGGTCGTAGACGACCACCGCAAGATCCGCCAGCCGCTGGCCGCCTACCTGCGCCACCACGGCTGCGTGACCGATACCGCCGAGGACGCGGCGGGCATGTGGGCGCAGCTGCGACTGCACCACTACGACGCAGTGATACTGGACGTGATGCTGCCCGATGGCGACGGCTTCGAGCTGTGCCGCACGCTGCA
The DNA here is from genome assembly GCA_047607345.1 of Pseudomonas sp. Classification (GTDB taxonomy): domain Bacteria; phylum Pseudomonadota; class Gammaproteobacteria; order Xanthomonadales; family Xanthomonadaceae; genus Pseudomonas_S. The sequence continues at coordinate 1,167 of JASGDF010000103.1, forward strand.
CCAGCGCCATCGTCTGCCGGTGATCCTGCTGACCGCGCGCGGTGAGAGCGAGGACCGGGTGCGCGGGCTGGAACTGGGCGCGGACGACTACGTGGTCAAGCCGTTCGAGCCGCGCGAGCTGCTGGCGCGGGTACGCGCGGTGCTGCGGCGGCAGCCGGCGAGTCCGCCCTGCGTGCCGCCGCGGCCGGCCTGCTACCGCTTCGCCGGCCTGCGCTACCGGCCGGACAGCGGGCTGCTGGAGCTGCAGGGCGCGGGACGCTGCGTACAGTTGACCACGGCCGAGGCGCGGCTGCTGGAGGTGTTCCTGGCGCACCCGCGCCAGCCATTGCCGCGCGCGACCCTGCTGGGCCTGTCGGCACGGCCGGGGGATGACGTCCAGGATCGCGCGGTGGATCGCCAGGTCAGCCGGCTGCGACGCAAGCTCGGCAAGGATGCGCAAGCTGCCGCGGTGCTGCGCACGCAGTGGGGCAGCGGCTACCTGCTGGCGACCGACGTACAGACCGAGCCGGCATGAGCGGCTGGCGGCGCTGGCTGCCGCAGCGCATGGCGACCCAGCTCGGGATGCTGCTGGTGGTGGCGCTGGTGGCTTCCAACCTGATCGCGATGCTGGTGCTACAGCGCGCCGGCACGCTGGTGCATCCGCTGGCGCGGGAGCAGGCGCTGGAGCGGCTGACGCTGGGCTACCGGATCGCGACACGATGGCCGCCGGAGCAGGCCAGGGTGCTGCTGGCATCGATGCCGGGCGCACGGCTGCGGCTGTGGCAGGCGGCGCAGCCGGAACTGGAACCACAGCCGATGCGGCATGAGGAACACAGGTTCGCGCGCGAGCTGCGCCAATGGCTGGGGCTGCCGGCCGACGCCGTGGTGCGGATGCAGCTGGAACGCGGCGGCGGCGGCCCCGCACGCGAGCAGGTGCTGCATCCGGACGGCTGGGCGCCGCTGCGCCTGCGCAGCAGCGTGCGCCTGCCCGATGGCAGCTGGCTCAACGCCGTGCAGTATCCGGCAGGCGGCTACGAGTGGGCACGGCTGCTGGCGTATTCGCTGCCGGTGGGCACGCTGCCGGTGCTGGCGATCGCCGGCCTGTTCGTGCGCCGGTTGGTACGTCCGGTCAAGCGGCTGGCCGAGGCCAGCGAGCGCGCCGGGCGCGGACAGTGGAGCGCGCCACTGCCGCTGAGCGGGCCGCGCGAGGCGCGCGAGCTGACCGCCGCGTTCAATGCGATGCAGGAGCGGCTGGCGCGCCACGTCGAAACCCGCACGCGGATGCTGGCCGCGATCAGCCATGACTTCAATACGCCGATCACCGAACTGCGCCTGCTGCTGGAACTGCTGCCGCCCTCGCCGGAACGCCAGGACATGCTGGAAAGCGTGGCCGAACTGGGCGCGATGGTGCGCGAGACGCTGGCGTTCGTGCGCGACGATGCCGCCAACGAACCGCTGCGGCGCTTCTGCCTGGATGCGCTGGCCGACACCCTGGTGCGCCGCTACCGACGACTCGGACAGCCACTGCGCCGGAGCGGCTGGCGCGGACCGGCCGCATGCCTGGGACGGCCGCTGGCGCTCAAGCGCGCGCTGACCAATCTGATCGACAACGCGATCGTCCATGGCGGCGACGCGGAACTCGCGCTGCACCGCGACGACGACAACGGCTGGTGCCTGGAGATCCGCGACCACGGTCCAGGCATTCCCGAGGCGTGCCTGGAACAGGTGTTCGAGCCGTTCGTGCGACTGGACCGGAACCGCATCGGCGGGCTCGGGCTTGGCCTGGCGATCGCGCGCACCTGCATCCGCGCGCATGGCGGCGAGCTGGAACTGCGCAACATGTCGCCAGGACTGTGCGCGGTGGTGCGGCTGCCGTACGCGCCGGCCTGATGCGTCAGACCGGCGCGGGGCAGTACCTCAGAAGCGGTAGTTGGCGCTCAGCCAGAGATTGCGCCCGTAGTTGACCGTGCCGTAGGTGGCTTCGTCCAGGCGCTTGTCGGTGAGGTTGTAGATCGCCGCGTTGAAGCTGATGGCCTGGTTCCAGGCGTAACCGGCGCCGAGATCGGCGGTGAAGTAGCCCGGCGCCGGGGCGGCGCTGGCGGTGGTTCCGTACTCCTCGCCGTAGTAGTTGCCGGCCAGCCACAGGCGCAGTTTCTCGGAGACCTGCCAGTCCGCGCCGGCGTGGGCCTTGTGCCGCGGGGTCAGGGTCAGCGCGGCACCCTTGGCCGCGCCGCTGCGCTGCTCGGCGTCGGTGAAGGTGTAGTTGGCCTTCAGCGCCAGTGCCGCGCTCGCCTGCCAGCGCCCGTGCAGCTCGGCGCCGACGATGCGCGCGCGGTCCACGTTGACCCGGTCCATCACGATGTAGCCGTTCCAGGTGTCGGTGGTGGTCACCGTGGACAGCTTGTCCTTGAAGTCGTTGTAGAACACGGTGAGGCCGCCGGACAGCGGGCCACGCCCGGACCACAGCGCGGACAGCTCGTAGCTGGTGCTTGATTCCGGCTTCAGGTCCGGGTTGCCCAGCATCACGAAACGGTTACGGCGCAGGTAGGCGTAGCCGGGCACCACCGCGCGGATCTCCGGAGCCTTGAAGCCGCGCGAGATGCCGCCCTTGAGGGTGAACGCCTCGCTGGCGTGCCAGACCGCGTACAGGCGCGGGTTGATATGAGTGCCGTACTGCTCATGCTGGTCGGCACGCAGGCCGGCGGTCAGCGCCAGGCGCTCGGACAGCGTCCATTCGTCCTCGACGAACAACGCTTTCTGGATCACCCCGAAGGTGTACTGCACGCGGTCGTTGAGGCCCTGGTTCCAGTCGTGGACCCGGCCCTGGTTCCACTGCGCGCCGGCGCTGATTACGTGCGCGGCCAGCGGCAGCACCAGCTTGGCGTCGGCAACGTTGTTCTCGACCTCCGGGCGGCGGCCGTAGACGTCGGTCTGGTCCGGCGTGGCCAGGCCCTCGCGGGCGCTGCTCTCGTGCGAGAACGCCAGCTCGGCGCTGCCCCAGTCCCACTGGCCCTTGTAGGTCAGCGCGGCGTGGTCGCGGTCGTTGCTCTGTGCGCGGGTGGACCAGTTGGCGCTGTAGCCCTCGCCGTTGTCGAGCCGGGTCACGCCGGCTTCGAGCAGCAGCTCGTGGTACTGGCTGGGGGTGATCGCCAGGCGCGCGGTGGCATCGCGGTGCTGCGCGCGGGTGAAGCCGCCGGCATCGAGCAACGCCTGGTCGTCGGCCTGCCGGTCGAGCCAGCGGCCCCACAGCTGCAGCCCGAGCAGGTCGCGCTTGAGCGGGCCGCCGACGAACAGCTGGGCCTGGCGTGCGTTGCCCTGTTCGCGGTGCTGCTGGGCGGTGTAGTCCAGCGTGACCGACCCGCCCCAGCGTTCGCCGACCTTGCGGGTGATGATGTTGATGACCCCGCCGATCGCGTCGGAGCCGTACAGCGAGGACATCGGGCCGCGCACGATCTCGATCCGCTCGATCGCGTCGGCCGGCGGGATGAAGCTCTGCTCATAGCCACGGTTGCCGTTGACGCGCGATTCGCGCGCGCTCTGGCGCTTGCCGTCGACCAGGATCAGGGTGTAATCCGGCGGCATGCCGCGCAGCGCGATGTCGGTCTCGTTGGCGGTGCCGTTGACCGCCACGCCCTCGACGTCGCGCAGCGCGTCGGTCAGGCTGCGGAACGCCTTGCTGCGCAGCTGCTCGCCGGTGATGACGGTGATCGAGGCCGGTGCGTCCTCGATGCGCTGTTCGAAGCCGGACGCGGTGACGACCACCTCGTCGAGGGTGGTGGTCGCGGCCTGCTCGGCAAGCGCGGCAGCGGACAGCACCGACGCGATCACGACCACCAGCGGCCGCAGGCGGGTTGCGGGGGAATGCATGAAGGACTCTCTCCAAAACGGCGAATGCTAGGCATTCGCATCGCCCGTTTTGGGACAGAGTGTGACCGTCGCCGTGCTCGGGGCGGTCAGGCGCGCTCGCGCGTCATCTGCGCAATCCGGCTGCGCCGCGTCCCGGCGCGGATCAGCCAGGCGGCGAGCCCGGCCGGCACCACCACGCCGAACACCACGCCGACCGCCAGCAACAGTTGCCAAAGGTCCAAGGTTGCCATCGCCGTTCCTCTCCACCGGCTGCGCGCGGGCCGCGCCGGCCGCAGCATCGGCGATCGGCCGCGAACGCGGCGTGCAGACGCCGGCTCAGCCCGGACCGGCATCGAGGTAGTACCAGCGACCGTCCTCGCGCACGAAGCGACTGTGTTCGCGCATCCGCACCGCGCTGCCACCGCCGATGCGGTAGCGGGCCAGAAATTCGACCTCGGCGCTGTCCGCGCCGGTCTGGACGGCGCGCTGCACGTTCAGGCCCAGCCAGGTGGTGCGCGCGCCGCTGGCTTCGTCCAGCGCCAGCTCGGCCGGCCGCGTGGACGGATGCCAGCTCGCCAGCAGGTAGCCGGCGTCACCGCACACGTAGGCGCTGTAGCGCGCGCGCATCAGCGACTCGGCGTCCGGCGCGGGCGCGCCGCGGTGCCAGCGCCCGCAGCAGCCGGCGTAGTCGAGTGGACGCCCGCACGGGCAGGGATCGCGCGGTGGCCGCGCCGTGGTCTTGTTCATGCCGCGATTGTGCCGGCTGATGCGTGCCGGCGCACCCGCTCGCCGGCTATGCTGGCGCGCCCACCGGACCTGACGCGTGTTCGACGCTCTGCCCGATGCCTTGCCCTGGCTGCTGGGCCTGTCCTTCGTCGCCGGCCTGATCGATGCCGCGGTCGGCGGCGGCGGGCTGATCCAGCTGCCGGGCCTGTTCGCCACGCTGCCGCAGCAGGCTCCGGCGGTGCTGCTGGGCACCAACAAGTTCAGTGCGATGGCTGGCACCGCGACCTCGGCCTGGCGCTTCGCACGCAATGTGCGCCTGCCGTGGCGGCCGGTGCTGTACGCGACCGCCGCCGCGTTCGTGTTCGCGTTCCTGGGCGCCACCGCGGTCAGCCTGATGCCCAGGCAGGCGGTGCGCCCGCTGATCCTGGTGCTGCTGCTGGCGATGCTGGTCTACACGCTGTGGAAGAAGGATTTCGGCGCGCTGCACCGGCCGCGCCGGATCGGCCGGCGCGAGCTGGCGATCGCGCTGGCGATGGGCGCGGCGATCGGGTTCTACGACGGTTTCTTCGGTCCGGGCACCGGCAGCTTCCTGATCTTCCTGTTCATCCGCTGCTTCGGGCTGGATTTCCTGCGCGCCTCGGCGGCCTCGAAGGTGGTGAACCTGGCGACCAACCTGGCCGCGCTGTGCTTCTTCGTGCCGACCGGCAAGGTGCTGCTGGCGGCGGCGCTGCCGATGGCGGCGGCCAACATCGCCGGCGCGCTGACCGGCACCCGGCTGGCGCTGCGCGGCGGCACCCCGCTGATCCGCAAGCTGTTCCTGGTGCTGGTGGTGGTGCTGATCGCGAAGATGGGCTGGGATACGCTGGCTGGTTAGCCGGGGTGAGCTGGGCTCGGGGACCGCCCTCATCCGCCCCCGGATCAGGTCCGGGGCAGGCGCTTCGGGCACCTTCCCCCGAAAAGGAGGGATAGGGTGTCTACAAACTAGAACTCTGCGCCGAACGTCAGCGAGAACGTGCGCGGTGCGCCCGGATAGTTGGTGGTGCGCGCTACCGGCTGCTCGATGTAGAAGCGGTCGGCCAGGTTGCGCACCATCAACGCCAGCTGGTAGCGCCCGCCGAAGCGGTAGGCGGCCGAGGCATCCAGCCGGGTGTAGCCGGGGATGCGGTAGCTGTTGTTCAGATCGCCCTCGCGCTCGCCGACATGCACCGCGCCGGCGCCGAAGGTCAGACCATACAGCGGTCCGGCGCTGATCCGGTAGGTGCTCCACAGGCTGGCACTGAAGCGCGGCACGCCGCGCAGGCGATTGCCCTGCGCATAGACGTTGTCGCGAGTGATCCGCGCGTCCAGGTAGCTGGCGCCGAGGATCACCCGCCAGTCGGGCGTGAGTTCGCCGGTCACGTCCAGTTCCAGGCCGCGCACGCGCTGCTGGCCGGTGACGACCACATAGCCGCTGTGGTCCGGGTCGCTGGTGGCAACGTTGTCCTTGGTGATCTGGAACGCTGCGGTGGTGGCCAGTAGACGTCCCTCCAGCAGCGAGGCCTTCATGCCCAGCTCGTACTGGCGGCCGGTCTCCGGCGGCGCACTGCCGCCGGAGAACAGGCTGGCGCTGCGCGGCAGGAACGAGGTCGACAGGTTCGCGTACAGCGCCAGCGACGGCGCGGCCTTCCAGACCACGCCGAGCCGCGGCGAAGCGCGGCGCCCGTCCTGGCGACCGAGGCTTGCGTTGTCGAGGGTGGTCTGGGCCACGTCGTCCCAGCGCACCCCGGCCAGCAAGTCCCAGCGCTCGCCCAGGCTGATCTGGTCCTGCAGGTAGAACGCGGCATAGCGCGCGTCGACGCGGATCGAACGGGCATGCGCGTACTCCCCCGGCAGCGCACCCTGCACTGGGTCGGCGACGGCGATGCTGGCCAGCGTCGCGCGCGCCTCGTCGGTGCTGCGCGCGGCATCGACGTACTCGAACCCGGCCAGCACCTGGTGCCGCAGCGCGCCGGTATCCAGACGCAGCAGCGCCTCGCTCTGCAAGGTGCTGGCCCGCACTGTCTGCGCCTGGCGCACCGCGCGCCGCCGCAGGTAGGCGCCATCGGCGCTGAAACCGGTGAAGTCGGCGACCTCGCGGCCGCTGTCGCCGTGCTGGTGGTTGACGATCTGGCGCAACGTCAACCAGTCGCGGACGTCGTACTCGATCCGCCCGCGCGCGGTGTGCGAGGTGCCGTGGTTGCGCGACCACGGCTCGCCGAAGCTGCGCTGCACCGGCCCGCGCACCACGCCGTCGATCAGTACCAGGCCGCGGTCGCCGGGGCTGGTCTGACGGGTGTACTCGTAGTCGAGGTCGGCGCGCAGCGCCGGGTTCGGCCGCCATGCCAGCGAAGGTGCGGCGAACACCCGGTCGCCATCGGCCTGGTGCTCGCGGAAGCTGCCGGTGCGCTGCCCGGCCGCGCTCAGCCGCGCCGACAGCGTGGGCGACAGCGGCCCGGTCACGGTGCCCTGCACGCGGCGCAGCCCGTGCTCGGCGGTCTGCACGGAGGCGTTGCCGCCGAAACGTTGCTCCGGGCGCAGCGTGACCACGTTGATCACCCCGCCGGGCTCGCCGCGGCCGTACAGCACCGCCGCCGGCCCCTTGAGCACCTCGACCTGGGCGACGTTGGCCAGGTCGCGCACGGTCTCGGTGAAGTTCTGCGCCGGGTTGAGCAGGATCCCGTCGATGGCGTAGGTCGACGCCTCGAAGCCGCGGATCACGAAGGTCTCCGAGCGATTGCCCTGGGTGCCGCCGGGCTGCACGCTGGAGACGTTGGCGACCACGTCGGCCAGGCGCACGCTCTGCTGCTCGTCGATCACCGAACGCGGCACCACCTGGATCGACTGCGGGATACGCTCGACCGGGGTCGGCGTGCGGGTGGCGCCCACGGCTTTCTCGGGCCGATAGCGTTCGCGGCGGGCGCTGACCGTGATCGCGTCGAGCAGGCTGGCCTGGCGCTCGGCCGTGGGCGGATCGTCCGCTGCCGCCTGCGCCGTGCCGGCGCTGGCCAGCGCGATCAGTGCCGTCGCAAGCGCGCCGCGGCCGCGTCGCTGGTCCATGCCTGTTCTCCCGCTCGTCGAAGGCCGCGGAGAATAGGCGCGCACCGCAGCCCAGTTGGGACAAAGTGTGTCCTGGGCGAGGCGGCAACCTCCAGCGTGGTCACCAATTCGCGAACAGACCCATCAAGTGCCACTTCCTCCATGCACGAGGTTCACGGCTCCCTTTTCGGGGCAAGATGTCCGCAGGGTGGGTGGGCGAGTATCGCGAACGTGCATGGCACCTCCATCCGATGCTGCGTGCCACTTTCTCCCGCGTGGAGGGGGAGGGGCCGCTTGCGCACTGGTTGCGACAAGGCACACGATCCCCGCCTGCGCGGGAACGACGGCTGAGGTTGTGTCAATCCCCGACCCACGCGCGCAGCTCGCCGGCATGCGTGTTCGGAAAATGCCCTCATGACCACGGTCACTTGACCGGTGCGGCCGGCGCAGCGAAGGTCCCAGCATCGTGCGCGGGAACGCACGCACCCACCGGAGCACACGCACTTGGACCGCCGCACCTTCCTGACCCTATCCGGCCTCGGCGCCACCGGGCTGCTGCTGCCGCAGACGCGCCTGGTCGCAGCCGAGCAGTTGCTGGTGCCGGCCGACGCGGCGCGCAACCGGCGCCTGGCCGATGCCGCGCTCGCCACCGCCAAAGCGGCCGGCGCCGGCTACTGTGACGTGCGCGTCGGGCGCTATCTGCGCCAGTTCGTCATCACCCGCGAGGCGAAGGTGGAAAACGTGGTCAATGCCGAGTCGATCGGCGTCGGCGTGCGGGTGATCGCCGATGGTGCCTGGGGCTTCGCCGCCACCAACACGCTGAGCTCCGACGGCGTGGCCACCGCGACCCGGCAGGCGGTGGCGATCGCCCGCGCCAACGCGAAGCGGGCCTCCTCGCCGGTGCAGCTGGCGCCGCTGGCCGGCGTCGGCGAGGCGAGCTGGCGCACGCCGCTCAAGCGCAACGCGCTGGAGGTGCCGCTGGCGGAGAAGGTGGCGCTGCTGATGGAACTCAACGCGGCCGCGCAGAACGCCGGCGCCGACTTCGTCGCCTCGCGGCTGTTCTGCATCAACGAGCAAAAGTACTTCGCCAGCAGCGACGGCTCGTACATCGACCAGGACGTGCACCGGCTGTGGCTACCGTTCACCGTCACCGCGGTGGACAAGGCCAGCGGCCGGTTCCGCACCCGCGACGGGCTCGGCGCGCCGGTCGGCATGGGCTACGAGTACCTGGATGGCGATGCGGCGCACAAGCACCGCCTGCCCGGCGGCGTGACCGGCTACGGGCTGTCCTACGACCCGCGCGAGGATGCGGTCGCGGCGGCCAGACAGGCGCGCGCCAAGCTGTCGGCGCCGTCGGTGAAGCCGGGCAAGTACGATCTGGTGATCGATCCGTCCAACCTGTTCCTGACCATTCACGAGTCGGTCGGCCATCCGCTGGAGCTGGACCGCGTGCTCGGCTACGAGGCCAACTACGCCGGCACCAGCTTCGCCACGCTCGACAAGCGCGGCAGCTTCCGCTGGGGCAGCGCGCCGGTGAACTTCGTCGCCGACAAGACCCGCGCCGGCAGCCTGGGCGCGGTCGGCTACGACGACGAGGGCGTGAAAACCAAGCAGTGGGACCTGGTGAAGGACGGGGTGCTGGTCGACTACCAGTGCACGCGCGACCAGGCGCACATCCTCGGCAAGACCGCCTCGGACGGCTGCAGCTACGCCGATGCGTGGTCGAGCGTGCAGTTCCAGCGCATGCCCAACGTGTCGCTGCTGCCGGGCAGCGTGCCGCTGTCGGTGGAGCGGATGATCGCCGGGGTCGAGAAGGGCCTGTATATCCACGGCCGCGCCTCGTACTCGATCGACCAGCAGCGCTACAACGCGCAGTTCGGCGGGCAGCTGATGTTCGAGATCGAGCACGGCAAGGTGACGCGGCTGGTCGAGGATGGCGCCTACCAGATCCGCACGCCGGAGTTCTGGAACTCGGTCAGCGCGATCTGCGACGAACGCGATTTCCGGATGGGCGGCTCGTTCTTCGATGGCAAGGGCCAGCCGAGCCAGGTCTCGGCGGTTTCGCACGGCTCGGCGACGACCCGCTTCGATGGGGTGAACGTGATCAATACCGCGCGGTCGCTGGGGTAGCGCCGAAGTTTTTGTAGGAGCGACTTCAGTCGCGACGAGGACTTCCTCGGGAAGGCCCCTCGCGACTGAAGTCGCTCCTACAAAAGCGCGGATGGCGCCTCGGACCATGCCTAAAGTCATTTGACGGTCCGTTCCGGTGGCCGCAAGAATCGGGTTTGCGCAGCGACACTCGCGCGCCCAACCAACCTCCGCGCCTCCGCGCGGAACCTAGGGGAGTATCGCCGTGCATCGACGTGATTTCCTGGCCCTGACCGGGCTGACCGCGGGCGGCCTGATGGTGCCGTCGTTCTTCGGCAAGGCGATCGCCGCCGAGCAGCTGCTGGCCACGCTGGATCCTGCCGTCAAGAAGCGCCTGGCCGATGCCGGGCTCGATGCCGCGCGCAAGGCCGGCGCGAGCTACGCCGACGTGCGCATCGGCCGCTACCTGCGCCAGTTCGTGATCACCCGCGAGGACAAGGTCCAGAACGTGGTGAACACCGAATCCACCGGCGCGGGCGTGCGGGTGATCGTCAATGGCGCCTGGGGCTTCGCCGCCACCAACGAGCTGACCGACGCCGGCGTGGCGCGCGCCGCGCAGCAGGCCGCGGCGATCGCCCGGGCCAACGCGAAGATCCAGACCGCGCCGGTGCAGCTGGCCAGGGCGCCGGGCTACGGTGAGGTGTCGTGGAAGACGCCGATCAGGAAGAACGCGATGGAGGTGCCGATCAAGGACAAGGCCGACCTGCTGCTGGGCGTGAACGCCGCGGCGATCAACGCCGGCGCCAGCTTCGTCAACTCGATGCTGTTCCTGGTCAACGAGCAGAAGTACTTCGCCAGCACCGACGGCTCCTACATCGACCAGGACGTGCACCGCATCTGGGCGCCGATGACGGTCACCGCGATCGACAAGGCCAGCGGCAAGTTCCGCACCCGCGACGGGCTGTCGGCGCCGATGGGCCTGGGCTTCGAGTACCTGGACGGCGACGCGTCCGGAAAGGTGGTCACGCCCAACGGCGTGGTCAACTACGGCCTGTCCTACGACATGAAGGAGGACGCGATCGCCGCGGCGAAGCAGGCGCAGGAGAAGCTCAAGGCGCCCTCGGTGAAGCCGGGCAAGTACGACCTGGTGCTCGACCCCTCGCACACCTGGCTGACCATCCACGAGTCGATCGGCCATCCGCTGGAACTGGACCGCGTGCTCGGCTACGAGGCCAACTTCGCCGGCACCAGCTTCGCCACGCTCGACAAGCTCAAGGACCGCTTCCAGTACGGCAGCGACAAGGTCCACATCATCGCCGACAAGACCCAGCCGGGCAGCCTCGGCGCGGTCGGCTACGACGACGAGGGCGTGAAGACCAAGCAGTGGGACCTGATCCGCGACGGCAAGCTGGTCGACTACCAGGCCATCCGCGACCAGGCCCATATCCTCGGCAAGACCGCCTCGGACGGCTGCTGCTACGCCGACTCCTGGAGCAGCGTGCAGTTCCAGCGCATGGCCAACGTCTCGCTGGCCGCCGGCAAGACCCCGCTGAGCGTGGAGGCACTGATCAAGGACGTGGAGAACGGCATCTACATCATCGGCGACGGCTCGTTCTCGATCGACCAGCAGCGCTACAACGCGCAGTTCGGCGGGCAGCTGTTCTACGAGATCAAGAACGGCAAGATCACCCGCATGCTCGAGGACGTGGCCTACCAGATCCGCACGCCGGAGTTCTGGAACTCGTGCGTGGCGGTGGCCGACCAGCGCGACTACCGCCTGGGCGGCTCGTTCTTCGACGGCAAGGGCCAGCCGAGCCAGGTCTCGGCGGTCTCGCACGGCTCGTCCACGGCGCGCTTCAACGGCGTCAACGTCATCAATACCGCCCGTTCGCTGGGCTGAGCGGCGCAAGGAGAATTCCCCATGAGCATCCTCACCGAAGCGCAGGCCAAGGCCATCCTCGACAAGGTCATCGCGCTGTCCAAGGCCGACGAATGCACCGCCTCGCTGTCCGGCTCGATCGACGGCAACATCCGCTTCGCCCTCAACAACGTCTCCACCAGCGGCATCGTCGACAACACCGAGCTGGCGGTGCGGGTGGCGTTCGGCAAGCGCGTGGGCACCGCCACCGTCAACGAGTTCGACGATGCCTCGCTGGAACGCGTGGTGCGCCGCGCCGAGGACCTGGCGCGACTGGCGCCGGAGAACCCGGAGTTCGTGCCGGCAGTGGCCAAGCAGGCCTACACCGCGAGCCCGACCTTCAGCGAATCCACCGCCGCGATCGATCCGGAATTCCGCGCCCAGGTCGCCGCCGACTCGATCGCCCCGAGCAAGGATGGTGGCCTGATCGCCGCCGGCTTCCTGGAGGACGGCCAGAGCTTCGAGGCCTTCGCCAACAGCAACGGTAACTTCGGCTACCAGCGCGGCACCCGCTTCGACTACACCTGCACGGTGCGCACCGAGGACGGGCGCGGCTCGGGCTGGGTCGGGCGCAACCTCAAGGACGCGGCCGACTTCAAGGCCGAGCAGGATGTGCGCATCGCGATGCGCAAGGCCAGCGCGTCGAGCGAGGCCAAGGCGCTGGAGCCGGGCAAGTACACGGTGATCCTGGAGCCGGCCGCGGCCGCCGGCCTGATCAGCTTCATGATGAACTTCTTCGACGCGCGCATGGCCGACGAAGGCCGCAGCTTCCTGTCGAAGAAGGGCGGCGGCAACAAGCTCGGCGAGCAGGTCTACGACCCGCGCGTGAACATCACTGCCGATCCGTGGGACCCACGCGCGCCGGTGATGCCGTGGGACAACGAAGGCCTGCCGCGCGAGAAAATGGCCATCGTCGAGAACGGCAAGGTCGCCAACCTCAACTACTCGCGCTACTGGGCGCAGAAGAACGGCAAGCGCGCGGTGGGCGAGCCGGGCAACTTGCTGATGGCCGGCGGCGACAAGTCGATCGCCGAGCTGGTGCGCACCACCGAGAAGGGCGTGCTGGTCACGCGCACCTGGTACATCCGCATGGTCGATCCGCAGACCGTGCTGCTGACCGGGCTGACCCGCGACGGCACGTTCTACATCGAGAACGGCCAGATCAAGTACCCGGTGAAGAACTTCCGCTTCAACGAGTCGCCGGTGATCATGCTCAACAACATCGACGAGCTGGGCCGCCCGGTGCGCGTGGCCGGCGACGAATCGGACTTCGTGATGATGATCCCGCCGATGCGGCTGCGCGATTTCACCTTCACCTCGCTGTCGGACGCGGTGTGAGGGGGGCTGCCCTCATCCGCCCCCGGATCAAGTCCGGGGCAGGCTCTGCGGGTACCTTCTCCCGCAAGCGGGAGAAGGAAATCGCGTCCTGCGGCCTTCCATCAGCAGCTGGACTTGCCTTCTCCCGCCTGCGGGAGAAGGTGCCCCGAAGGGGCGGATGAGGGCCATGACCCGCACGCAGTTCCTGAAGCTGCTGCTGGGCAGCGCCGCCATGGCGGCGCTGCCGTGGCCGGCACGGGCACAGGCGGCGCGCTACGACTTCTGGTTCACCCGGCTGAAGTACGACTCCGGCGACTGGGACGTGGACGCGCGCATGCCGTCCAACCTGATCACCTCGCTGATCGACTACACCACGCTGCGCGTGGACCCGGTCGAGCACGTGCTGCCGCTGGCCGATCCGCGCATGCTGGCCGCGCCGTTCTGCTACCTGGCCGGGCACAAGCTGGTGGAGTTCAACCCGGCCGAGCGGCGCAACTTCGAGCGCTACCTGCGCAACGGCGGCTTCGTGTTCGTGGACGATTGCAACCATGATATCGACGGGCTGTTCGCGCGCTCGTTCGAGGCGCAGATGGCGGCGATCTTCGGCAAGGCCGCGTTGAAGAAGCTGTCCAACACGCACCCGCTGTACAGCAGCTTCTTCAGGTTCCCGGACGGGCCACCAACCACCGGCTTCGAGCTCAACGGCTGGGGCGACGATCTGGTGCACGACTACCTCAAGGGCATCGAGATCGACGGCCGCCTGGGCCTGCTGTACAGCAACAAGGACTACGGCTGCGAGTGGGACTACGACTGGCGCAACAAGCGCTTCCTGGCCGAGGACAACACCCGGTTCGCGGTGAACATCGTGATGTACGCATTGAACAGCTGAGAACGAATCCCTGTAGGAGGGACTTCAGTCCCGATGGGCCTTGCCGGCAAGGCCCATCGGGACTGAAGTCCCTCCCATGGAAAACCAAGGCGACTGCCATGACCTCCTCCGAAGAACCAACCCTCGCCCCCCTGCTCGCCAAGCTCGGCGACCTGCGCAACGCGCTCGCCCAGGCCGTGGTCGGCCAGGGCGAGGTGGTCGAGCAACTGCTGATCGGCCTGCTCGCCGGCGGCCACTGCCTGCTCGAGGGCGCGCCCGGCCTGGGCAAGACCCTGCTGGTGCGCTCGCTCGGGCAGGCGCTGGAGCTGCAGTTCCGGCGCGTGCAGTTCACCCCCGACCTGATGCCCAGCGACATCCTCGGCACCGAGCTGCTGGAGGAGGACCACGGCACCGGCCACCGCCATTTCCGCTTCCAGCCCGGTCCGGTCTTCACCCACCTGCTGCTGGCCGACGAGCTCAACCGCACCCCGCCCAAGACCCAGGCGGCGCTACTGGAGGCGATGGCCGAACGCACCGTCAGCTACGCCGGCACCACCTACGCGCTGCCGGCGCCGTTCTTCGTGCTGGCCACGCAGAATCCGATCGAGCAGGCCGGCACCTACCCGCTGCCGGAAGCGCAGCTGGACCGCTTCCTGCTGCACGTGCGGGTGGACTACCCGAGCGAGGCCGAGGAGCGCGAGATTCTGCTGCAGACCACCGGCACGCACAGCGCGCAGGTGCCACAGGTGATGGATGCGGACGCGGTGCAGGCGCTGCAGCGTCACGTGCGCGAGGTCCACGTCGGCGCGGACCTGCTCGACTGGATCAACCGCCTGGTGCGCGCCAGCCGGCCCGGGCCGCAGGCGCCGGAGGAGGTGCGGCAGTGGGTGAAGTGGGGCGCCGGCCCGCGCGCCGGGCAGTCGCTGGTGCTGGCCTCGAAGGCGCGCGCACTGCTGCACGGCCGCTTCGCCGCGACCCGCGAGGACGTGGCCGCGCTGGCTGCGCCGGTGATGCGCCACCGCCTGCTGCTGTCCTTCGCCGCCGAGGCCGAGCAGAAGACCGCCGACGACGTGGTCGCCGCGCTGCTGCGCGGCGTGCCGTTGCCCGCCTGAGCATGGCCGACGCCCTGCCGGCGCTGATTCCCGCCGACCTGCGCAGCCGCCTGCGCACGCTGCAGCTGCGCGCGCGGCGCATGGCCGGCGCGCACGGCATCGGCCTGCATGCCAGCCGCAGCCGCGGTGCCGGGCTGGAGTTCGCGCAGTACCGTGCCTACGAACCGGGCGACGCGCTGCGCCAGATCGACTGGAAGCTTTACGCGCGCTCGGACCGCTTCTTCGTGCGCGAGTCCGAGCGCGAGAGCCCGCTGACGCTGTGGCTGCTGCTCGACGCCACCGCCTCGGCGGTGCAGGCGGACCAGCGGCGGCCGGACTACGCGCGGCTGGACGCGATCAAGACCCTGGCCGCCTGCGCCGCCGAGGTCGCGCTGCGCCAGGGCGACCGCTTCGGCCTGCTCGCGGTGCACGGCGAGGGGCTGGCGCTGGTACCGGCCGGCACCGGGCTGCGCCAGCGCGATCGCCTGTGGCTGGCCCTGCGGCGCCTGCGCGCGCAGGGCGGGTGGCCGACCCCGGCCACGCTGCGACCGGTATGGGAACGCATCGCCGCCAACGACCTCGTGCTGTCGATCGGCGATGGCTTCGATGAGCGCGGCGGCGCGCTGCTGGAGAAGCTCGCCGCCGCGCGCCGCGAGGTGCTGCAGCTGCAGGTGCTGACCTGCGACGAGCGCGACTTCCCGTTCGCCGGCGGCCATCGCTTCCTCGACCCGGAGACCGGCGAGGAACGGCTCGGCGACGGCGTGGCGATGCGGGCGGATTACCTGCATCGCTTCGGCCAGGCCCAGCGCGCGCGCCAGGCGCGCTGGCAGGCGGCCGGCATCCGCCATGCGACCCACTATCTGGACGAGGCACCGGATGCGGTGCTGCGGCGGCTGCTGGGGTCGCTGGAGTGATGGGCCAGTGGCCCTCATCCGCCCCTGCGGGGCACCTTCTCCCGCCTCGCGGGAGAAGGGAGCTGCGGCCTGGTGGCAGCGAATGCCGGCGAGTTCCTTCTCCCACCTGTGGGAGAAGGTGCCCCGCAGGGGCGGATGAGGGCGTCCCGGCATGACCCTGCTCCTGCCCGCCGGCCTGGCTGCGCTCGGCGCGCTGCTGCTGCCGCTGCTGATCCACCTGGCGCGCCGCAGCGAACATCGCCCGACCATGTTCGCGGCGCTGCGCTGGCTGCGCGCGGTGCCGCGGCCGCGCCAGCGCATCCGCTTCGACGAATGGCCGCTGCTGCTGGTGCGCCTGCTGCTGCTCGCGCTGCTGGCGCTGCTGCTGGCCCGGCCGGCACTGCTCGGACGCATCGACCGCACCGCGCGCGTGGCGGTCGCGGCGGGCGTCGATCCGGCACAGGCCCACGCTGCCGTCGCGGGCCAGGCCGACGCACGCTGGCTGTGGCTGGCGCCCGGCTTTCCGGCCCTCGATGCGCCCGCGCCGGACGTGCCCGCGGCGCAGGCCAGCCTGCTGCGCGAACTCGATGCCACACTGCCGCCGCAGGCGCCGCTGACCGTGGTGGTGCCGCGGCAATGGAGCGGCCTGGACGGACAGCTGCCGGTGCTGTCGCGGCAGGTGCGCTGGCGGGTGGTGGAGGCGGCAGCGCCGGTGGCGACCGCGGCCAGGCCGGCGGCGCCGTCGCTGCGGGTGTTCGCGGATGGCGATGCACGAGACCGCGGCGCGGTGCGCTACCTGCAGGCGGTGCAGTCCGCGTGGCACGACGGCGCGCGCGCACTCGACGTGCAGCCGGCGAGCGCGGCTGCGCCGCTCCCGGCGCACACCACGACCCTCGCATGGCTCGCCACGGCGCCGGTGCCGGAACCGCTGCTGCAATGGACCCGCAGCGGCGGCAGCCTGCTGCTCGACGCGCGCACCCCGCTGCCACCGGGCCTGGCGGTGCAGTCTCAATGGTGCGATGACACCGGCGCCAGCGTGCTCGACGGCGCCGGCTTCGGCGCCGGCCGCGTATTGCGCTTCGCGCATGCGCTCGATCCCGCCGTGCTGCCGCAGCTGCTCGATGCCGCGTTCCCCGATCGCCTGCGTGCTGTCCTGCAACCGCCGCCACCACCGCGCCGCGCGTTCGCCGCCACCCAGATCCCGCTGACCGGCGCGGCGACCCTGCCGCCCGCGCCGCAGCCGCTGGCACCGTGGCTGGCGCTGGCGATCGCGCTGTTGTTCCTGCTCGAACGCTGGCTGGCGACCTCGCCACGGCGCGGGAGGCATGCATGAGCGCCGGGCGGCTGGCCCTGCTGTGGCGCGGCGCGAGGCGGCGCCGGCAGGCGATCGCCTGGCTGTACGGCGCGCCGCTGGTGCTGCTGGCGACCGCACTGGCATGGCGCTGGGCCAGTCCCTCCACCGCCGTGGCCGTCGCTGCGGGCGCGTCGCTCGCGACTGCCGGCGCCGGCGTGCTGCGCGCGCGCCGCCTGGACCGGCCCTGGCTGGTGCGCCGGCTGGATGCGCAGCGCGACCTGGAGGACAGCGCCGACCTGCTGTTCGCCGACACCGCAACGCTGGGCCCGCTGCAACGCCTGCAGCGCGCGCGCATCGAGG
>JASGDF010000104.1:0-3608 GCA_047607345.1 Pseudomonas sp.
CCGGCCCGGTCCCGTGCCGCCGCGGCGATCGCCACGGCCGCCGACCTGCCCGCGCTGGAGGCGGCCAGCGGCGGCCGGCTCGGCGTGACCCTGCTCGATGTCGGTGGTGGTCGCCGACTCGGCCACCGGCAGGACGAGCGCTTCCCGATGTGCAGCACCTTCAAGGCGCCGCTCGCCGCCGCGGTGCTGGCCGCGGCCGAACAGGGCCGGCTGTCGCTGCAGCAGCGCGTGCCGGTACGCGCGCGGGACCGGCTGGAGCATGCGCCGGTCACGCGCCGCCATGCCGGCAAGGACATGAGCGTGCGCGACCTGTGCCGCGCCACGGTCACCACCAGCGACAACACCGCCGCCAACCTGCTGCTCGGCCTGCTCGGCGGCCCGCCCGGGCTGACCGCGTTCCTGCGCGCGCACGGCGACACGGTGACCCGCAGCGACCGCACCGAGCCGGAGATGAACGGCTTCGTCCCGGGCGATCCGCGCGACACCACCAGTCCGGCGGCGATGGCGGCCACCTTGCAGTGTTGCGTACTCGGCGAGGTGCTGGCGCCCGCTTCGCGTCAGGCGCTGGCCGACTGGCTGATCGACAACGAGACCGGCGACGACTGCCTGCGCGCCGGGCTGGGGCCGCGCTGGCGGGTCGGCGACAAGACCGGCAGCAATGGCGTGGACACCCGCAACGACATCGCGGTGCTGTGGCCGCTGGATGGCGCCAGCCCATGGGTACTGACCGCCTATCTGCAGGGTGCGACCGTCGACAGCGACCGGCGCGACGCGGTGCTGGCGCGGGTCGCGGCGCTGGCCGAGCGTTCGATCGCCGGCGGCTGAAAAGCCTCGTCCGCGGGCATGCGGCCGCGCCTGCGCACGCCGACGGCAGCACGCCGGCGCCGGCTCAGTCGGCTTCGCGGTGCGACGGCGCCTCGGTCTCCGGCATCAGCTCCAGCGCCGACGGGGTGGTGCGCAGCATCGGCCGGAACGCCACCGGATGGGTGCGGTCGCGCTTGAAGCCGATCAGGCGGTTCAGGGTGAAGCCGGCCAGCGCCAGCAGCATCACCGCGAAGAACACCGGCAGTGCCTGCGGGCCAAACTTCTGCATCGCCCCGCCGGCCAGCGCCGGGCCGATCGCCGAGCCGACGCCGTTGACCAGCAGCAGGCTGCTGCAGCCGGACAGCAGGTGCTCGCGCGGCAGGTAGTCGAGCATGTGCGCGACCGCGAACGGATACAGCGAGAACGCCAGCCCGCCGTATACGAAGATCAATGCGAACAGCCAGTGTGGCTGCGCCTGCACCGGCGGCAGCGCGGCGGCGATCGCCACGCCGGCGCCGAGCACGCTGATCGCCACCAGCCCGATGCGCCGGTCATGGCCGTCGCTGATCCGCCCGATCGGCCATTGCAGCAGCGCGCCGCCGAGGATCGCCGCCAGCATGAAGCGCGCCACCCCCGGCGCGTCCAGGCCGACCTCGCCGGCGTACACCGGCAGCAGGCCCCAGAACGCGCCCATCGCCAGGCCCGACAGCGCCGCGGACAGCGTCGCCACCGGCGCCAGCGCGTACAGCGTGGACAGCTTCAGCCGCGGCACGCTCGGCACCTCCGGCTGCACCAGTTGGGTGGCCGCCACCGGCATCACCGCCGCGCACATCAGGATCGCCACCAGCGAGAACATCGCCGGCGCGCTCGCGTCGCCCGCGCCGAGCAGCACCTGGCCCAGCGCCAGCGCCGACAGGTTGATCACCATGTAGACCGAGAACACCCGGCTGCGCCGGCGCGCGTCCGGCTCGGCGTTGAGCCAGCTCTCGATCACCGTGTACAGGCCGACCAGTGCCGCGCCGGTGGCCAGCCGCAGCAGGGCCCAGCCCCAGGGCGAGAGCCAGATCGGATACAGCATCACCGTGATCGCGGCCAGCGAGGCGTAGAACGCGAACGCGCGGATGTGGCCGATGCGCCGGATCAGCGGCGGGGCGAAGAAGGTGCCGACGAAATAGCCGGCGAAGTAGGCCGACATGATCAGCCCGAGGGTGCGCGCGCCGAATGCCTCCTGGCCGCCGCGCACGGCCAGCAGCGTGCCGAGCAGGCCGCTGCCGGTCAGCAGCAGCGCCACGCCCAGCAATAGGGCGGTCAGGCGCCACATGCGCGTGGCCTGCGTGGGGAAGGGAGGGCGGTCACGCCCCGCATTCTAGGGTGCGTCATGTGTTTTTTTCATGATCGGGCCGGCTGCACGCGCGACCCGGAGTCGTGCGGCGCCGGGCAGGGTCCCCGCCGGGCTTGCCCGGCGGGCGGGCTCCTCAGCGTGCGCCGAAGCGCGCCCGGCAGCCGTCGTCGACCCAGATCGCGCCGTCGCGGTAGCCCCAGGTGCGGCCTTCCTCGCAGCGCGTGTCCGAGAGCTGCCGGGCGACGTAGGGGCGGCCCTGGCGCCAGTCCCAGTCGCAACTGCGCAGGCGCTGGTTGTCGCTGCTGCAGGTCACGCTGTAGTCGGGATTGCCGCGGTAATCCCGGTCGTCACGGTAGTCCCGGTCGTCCCCGCGATCGCGCCAGCCGCCGCGCCCGCGGTCCTCGGCGAACTCCGCGCGGCAGCCTTCATTGACCCAGACGCTGCCAGGGCGGCTGCCCCAGGTGCGTCCCTCCACGCAGCGGCTGTCGGACAGCTGCCGCACCAGCGCGGCGCGGCGCCAGCCGGTGTCGCAGATGCGCTGGCGGTGGTCGTTGCTCTCGCAGCGCACGATGCGGCCGCCATCCGGGCGGTCCCAGCCGTCGTCGCGCGGGGCGGCGTCCGCGCTGGAGAAAGCGGCGGGTAGGGCGGCGGCAATCAGCAGGGACAGGGCGGCGCGGGACATGAAGTTCTCCTTGGCTTCGTGAAGGTGCGCCGATTAGGCTGGGCGCGGTATTAAGCCCGGATTAGCGCGGCCGGCCCGGCGCGACTCCCGTTCAGGTCCCGTGGCGGGCATTTGCCCCGCCGCCGTGCGCGCCGCAGAATATCCGGCTACCCGGCGCGCAGGCGCCGGACCTCTCTGGAGTATTCGATGCGCACCCACCTCTGCGGCCTGGTCGACGAGACCCTGATCGGCCAAACCGTCACCCTCGCCGGCTGGACCGACGTGGCCCGCAACCTGGGCGGCGTCTGCTTCATCGACTTGCGCGACCACGAGGGCATCGTGCAGGTGACGGTCGAGCCCGGCTCCGAAGCCGGCGCGGATGCGGAGGTGTTCGCGGTCGCCGCGTCGTTGGGCTACGAGGACGTGCTGCAGGTCGAGGGCGTGGTGCGCGCGCGGCATGCGATCAACGACAAGCTGCGCAGCGGCCAGGTCGAAGTGATCGCGACCCGGATCACCGTGTTGAACAAGGCCGCGCCGCTGCCGTTCCACGCGCACGAGAACCCGTCCGAGGAGACCCGCCTGCGCTACCGCTACCTCGACCTGCGCCGGCCGCAGATGCAACGCATGCAGCGCACCCGCATCAAGCTGGTGCAGGCGCTGCGCCGGCACCTGGACGCGCGCGGCTTCCAGGACATCGAGACCCCGATCCTGACCAAGGCCACCCCCGAGGGCGCGCGCGACTTCCTGGTGCCGGCGCGGATGCACCCGGGCGAGTTCTATGCGCTGCCGCAGTCGCCGCAG
>JASGDF010000105.1:0-10427 GCA_047607345.1 Pseudomonas sp.
CCGCGCGGGCGCAGGGGCCCGCGCGGCCCGCCCCGGCCGGACCCGAGGTGGGGCGGCTGGTGGTGCACCGCCTGGCGGGCAAGAACGCGCCGGCGCAGCCGGCCGCGCAGGGAGGTGAAGCATGAACGCCGGCATGGCAGCGATGGCGCCGCGCGCGCCGGTGGCCGGCGCCCTGCCGGACCTGACCGACCTGAACGAAAGCCGCGCCACCCGCTCGGCGCGGGTGGTGTGGCTGCTGGCGGGCTTCCTGCTGGCCTTCTTCCTGTGGGCATGGTTCTTCGAGATCGACGAGGTCTCCAGCGGCACGGGCAAGGTGATCCCCAGCTCGCGCGAGCAGGTGATCCAGTCGCTCGAAGGCGGCATCCTGTCGAAGCTGAACGTGCGCGAGGGGCAGATCGTCGAGAAGGGCGAGGTGCTGGCCCAGCTGGACCCGACGCGCGGCGAGTCCAGCGTGGAGGAGTCGGCCGCGCGCTACCGCGCCGCGCTGGCCGCCAGCGCGCGCCTGCATGCCGAGGTGGACGGCCGCCCGGACATCGTCTTTCCGGCCGAGCTGGATGCCTGGCCGCAGCTCAAGGCGTCGGAGGCGGCGCTGTTCCGCTCGCACCGCGCCAGCCTGAACGAGACGGTCAGTGGCCTGGGCCAGGGGCTGGCGCTGGTGCGGCGCGAGCTGGAGATCACCAAGTCGCTGATGAGCAGCGGCGCGGCCAGCAGCGTGGAGCTGATCCGCCTGCAGCGCCAGGCCTCCGAACTGGAGCTGAAGATCGGCCAGGCGCGTGCCGACTACATGGTCAAGACCCGCGAGGACCTAGCCAAGGCCGACGCCGACGTGAAGTCGCTGTCGTCGACGGTGCGCGGACGCGAGGACGCGCTGGTGCGCACCACCCTGGCGGCGCCGGTGCGCAGCATCGTGAAGAACCTGAACGTGACCACCATCGGCGGCGTGGTGCCGCCCAACGGCTCGGTGATGACGCTGGTGCCGCTGGGCGACCAGCTGCTGGTGGAGACGCAAATCGCGCCGCGCGACATCGCCTTCATCCACCCCGGCCAGTCGGCGCTGGTGAAGGTGACGGCCTACGACTTCTCGATCTACGGCGGCCTGGAGGGCGAGGTCGAGACCATCGCCCCCGACACGGTGCGCGACGAAGTGAAGCCCGAGATCGTCTACTACCCGGTGCTGGTGCGCACCAGGTCCGACGTGCTGATCGACAAGGCCGGCCATCGGCTGCCGATCGTGCCGGGCATGGTGACCACGGCGGACATCCGCACCGGCCGCAGGACCGTGTGGGACTACCTGACCAAGCCGCTGAACAAGCTGCGCGAGGCGATGCGCGAGCGTTGAGCCGTGCCCGACATACCCTGCAAGCATGAAAGAGAGGACGACATGAGCATGAAACCATCGAAGACCCTGTGCGCCGCTGCGCTGCTGGCGGCCGCCCTGCTGGCCGGCTGCGCGGTGCCTGGCGCCGGCCACCACAACCCGGTGGACAAGGCCAGCAACCCGAACGAGCTGGTCTTCACCGACGTGAACATGGGCAACGGCGACTACACCGAGGTGTTCGTGCGCGACGGCGCGGTGACCGGGCCGAACCACTTCCGCCCGATCGTGCCCGGCCTGCCGCAGGAGCGGGCCCGGGCGATCCTGGGCCAGCCGCTGCGCGAGAGCGACGGCTCGCGCGGGCACGAGTGGGACTACAACTTCAAGTTCGTGCTGGAGCCGTCGAAGAACTTCATCGTGTGCCAGTACAAGCTGGTGTTCGACCAGGCGCAGCAGGTGCGCGAGCAGGTCTGGCGCCGCCGCCAGTGCCAGCTGCTGGCCGAGGCGCAGACCCCGCCGCCCCCGCCCCCGCCCCCGCCGGTGGCGGCACCGACGGTGCTGCCGATCCGCAGCGTGAACTTCGACTTCGACAACGCCGCCGGGCGCGAGGATGCGCTGGAGATCCTCGACCAGGACGTCGCGGTGCTGCAGCGCTTCCCGGCGATGCGCGTGGAGATCGCCGGCCACACCGACCTGTGCGGCGCCGCGGCGGCCAACCAGAAGCTGTCGGAGCGGCGCGCCCGGATGGTCTACGACTACCTGGTCGGCAAGGGCATCGCGCCCGCGCGCCTGGTCGGCCCGGTCGGCTACGGCGAGAGCCGCCCTCTGGAGCAGACCCCGCAGACCGCGCCCGGCTGCCGCAGCGAGAAGAATCGCCGCACCGAGCTGAACGTGCTGCGCTGAGCGATCGCCGGGCCCCGGCGGGTCCGGCGCGCTCGGCGGGTCTACGGCAACTCGGTGCGCAACTGGTCCTCGATCGTCTCGCGCCGGCGCAGCAGGGCCGTGCGCTCGCCGTGGACCAGCACCTCGGCGGCGCGCGGCCGGGTGTTGTAGTTGCTCGCCATGCTCATGCAGTAGGCGCCGGCCGAGAGTACGGCCAGCAGGTCGCCCGCGCGCACCGCCAGCGCGCGGTCGCGGCCGATCCAGTCGCCGCTCTCGCACACCGGGCCGACCACGTCACAGCGCAGCGCCTCGCCATCGGCGGCTTCCTGCAGCGGCACGATGCGGTGGAAGGCCTGGTACATGGCGGGGCGCGGCAGGTCGTTCATCGCCGCGTCGACGATGCAGAAGTTCTTTTCTTCGCCGGGCTTGGTGTAGAGCACCTCCGTCACGCACACGCCGGCGTTGCCGACCAGCGAGCGGCCGGGCTCGATGACGATGCGCCGGTCGCCGAAGCCGCGGGCATCCAGCCGCGCCAGCAGCTGGTGCCACAGCGCATCGGCCGCCGGCGGGGTGTCGCCGTCGTAGTCGATGCCCAGGCCGCCGCCGAAGTCCAGGTGGTGCAGGCGGATGCCCTCGGCCTCGATGGCCTGCACCCGGTCCAGCAGGCGCTCCACGGCATCGAGGTAGGGGCCGGCGTCCGTGATCTGCGAGCCGATGTGGCAGTCGATGCCCACGACCCGCAGGCCCCGCAGCGAGGCCGCATGGCGGTACACGGCCACCGCGCGCTCGTGCGCGACGCCGAATTTGTTGCCCTTCAGCCCGGTGGAGATGTAGGGGTGCGTCTTCGGATCGACGTTGGGGTTGATGCGCACGCTCACCGGCGCGCGGCGGCCCGGCTGTTCGAGCGCCACGGCGCTGAGCACGTCCAGCTCGGCTTCGCTCTCGACGTTGAAGCAGCCGATGCCGGCTTGCAGCGCCTGGCGCATCTCGGCGCGCGTCTTGCCCACGCCGGAGAAGATCACCTTGGCCGGGTCGGCGCCTGCCGCCAGCGCGCGTGCGAGTTCACCGCCGGAGACGATGTCGAAGCCGCAGCCGGCCTGCGCGAAGAGGCGCAGCACGCCCAGCGAGGAATTGGCCTTGAGCGCGTAGCAGACCAGCGCGTCGCGGCCGGCCAGGCCGCGCTGGTAGGCCGCGAGGGCATCGAGCATCCACTGCGCCGAGTAGACGAACAGCGGCGTGCCGTGTTCGCGCGCCAGGCCTTCCAGCGCCACCTGCTCGACCCGCAGCGCGCCCCCTGCGTAGGCGATGTGCGGATGGCCGGGCAGGGCGCCGGCGCGGGCTTCGCTCATTGAGGCGTCTCCGCACCGTCGGTGCCAGGCGTGGTGGAAGAAGGCGGCTTCGACGAAGAGGCCTTGTCCGGGTCGGCGTCCGGCTTGGCGGCCGCGCCGTCGCGCTGCAGGCCCGGAATGAGCACTTGCGGCAGGGTGGCGCGGTGAGCTGCCGCCGGTTCGGTGGGCAGGTACAGCGGCCCGCGCTGGCCGCAGGCCGCCACCGCCGACAGGGCGGCCAGCAGGCCGACCCCGCAGGCGGCGCGGGCAAGCCGGCTTCCTAGAATTCGCAGGAGATTCGACATCAGAAAATTGTACTTTTCAACACTGCCCCAGCCGCGAAGAAGAAATCAGGCCTGCCCTGCATAAAGGCCCCCGGACGACACCCCGACTGACGCCAAGCATGATGGCAATCTGATCGATGGTGAACCAGCCGGATTGATACATCGACACCACTCCGGCCTCATCCTCTGGCCCCAACACGCGGGGCCTACCCCAGACCTGACCGCGCGCTCGGGCCGCAGCCTGACCGGCCATGCAGCGCTCGCGGATCACTTCCCGCTCAAACTGAGCAATCGAGCCCAGCACATGGACCACAAGCTGCCCGAGTGGGGTTGATGTATCGATGGCCTCAGTCAGAGATCGAACCGTGGCCCCGGCAGCGCGCACGCGGTTAAACAAATCCAGCAGGCCACCAAGGCTACGGCCCAGGCGATCCAGACGGTAGACCACCAGCACGTCACCCGGACGCAGGGACGAAACAATCTCATCCAACTTCGGACGCGGCCCAACACCTGACCTGCTTTCGCTGACCACACTTCGAACACCGGCGCGGCGCAAAGCTACCAACTGAATCCGCGTTTCCTGCTGATTTGTACTCACCCGGGCATACCCAACCAACGCCACGATCCCACCCCTAGAATGCGTAACTTATCGTAACCATACCGCAGGGAGACAAACCATGAAACCCTTGATCCTGATCGCCCTGACCCTGACCGCCATTGCCATCATTGGCGCCTTAGCCAGCGCCAAGAAAAAGAGCGGATCGAAGGAGAAACCACGGGCAAAGCACCCACTCACAGCCAACGAACAGAAGATGTTCAACCGGTTGACAGAGACACTGCCCGACATGATCGTCATGCCGCAAGTTGCGTTCAGTACGCTACTCAACGCACGCACACAAGCCACACGAAACAGGTTCAACCGCAAAGTCGCCGATTTCGTCATCTGCGACCGATCGTTCACAGTGAAGGCCATCGTGGAACTGGACGACGCATCGCACAGAGGGAACGAAGCCAAAGATGCACAACGGGACGAACTGCTGACAGCAGCCGGCTACCGTGTTATCCGCTACCCGCGCATTCCCAACATCGACAAAGTAAAAGACGACTTCAAAGCCAACGACCATCACACAAACCCCATGGTCGAACCCTCACGCTCGGCAGAGAGGAAGAACCACTCGCCCCAGCGGGACCAGATGCCCGAGACGATGCGGGAGCCTTCTGCCAGGAGGGCGTAACAGGATTCGATGGCTTCGCGTGCGTTCTGCCATGTGCCCAGGTCGACAGGTTTAGGCACGTCGCCGAAGCCGTATCGTGTCCAGCGGTTCGTCCACTTCTCACCTTCGGCGTAGGCCTTCGTGACGTATTTCGCGATGTAGGCGGCGATGCGGGCGGGACTACGTTCCCTGCCCCTAGTTTTGGCGAGGTTGACGCTGCCGCCCCGATCCTTCGTGACACTGCGCCAGATGGCGCGCAGCAGGTCGTATGACTTGTGCCGGTGGACCATGATGGCGCCGGTCTTAGCGTTGCGGGTTCTAGTTTCAAGGATTCTCGGAACGCGGCAGGTGGCCGCGTGGACGTGCCAAGCGCCGCGCTTCTGAAGCTCGAAGGCCGCCACCAATCCGAAGTCGGACAGGACGCGCAGGACGCGGCGGTTGAACTCTTTCAGATCGGCCTTGACGCGGGCCAGATCGGTTTCCAGGGCGCGATAGGTGAGGGTCAGTAGGGTATCCACCCCATTTGCCTTGCATAGCTGCCTGACACGCTTTTTGGCCCGCTGGGCAGCGATCTTGGCAGAGCGTTCGCGAATCTCGGCTTCATGCTCCTCCTTATACTTGGCGACCATTTCGAGGTGATCTTCGATTTGACCGCCCGTCCACGATAGCTCCTTCGCCGTCTGATCACGCTGAAGCGTAACCTCCATGTGGCCCGATCCAAGATCAGACGCCCGTAGGCGGTAGTCGCCCTCACGCGTAACATCGAAGACCAAAACATCGCGCACCCGTCCTGCCTGAAAGTCAGACAGGTTCACAGGACGGCCAAAACCGTCCACAATCCGTATCGCCATCGCAAGTCCTGTGTGTGATTGCCATGAAGCCCGAGGTGTTACAAGCACCTGCGGGCTTCGCCTTTTTGCGGGCCGTGTAGCCCAGTGTCCTAAAGTGTTTATGGGATAAATATAGGCCTCGCTCCGCTCGGCCGGCCGTGTCCTCATCCTTCGGCCCCAGCCGGCCGGCGCACGCTGCGGCCCTCACGGACGCCACGGCCAAGACAGGCCCCCGGGCCGGCCTGAGCGTGAGGAGGCCTACGGCCGGATACCGTTTTCCAGGGCACGCAGGAAAAGGAGGCAGCAAGCAGGCCGAGCGCCACGCGGCCGGGGCCGGCGCCTTGCGAGGGCCAGGGGATGCGCTGGCCGAAAGCCGCCAGTAGGGCCGGCGAATCTGCCCCGGGTACCCCGGGTCAGGTTCTCCATGGGGCTGCGCCCCATACCTCGGCCTCATCATGAGCCGGTGGCCGTGGAAAAGGACCATGGCGAGGTTTTAGGGACGGTCGCCTGCCGTGCCGAGGTTTCGACCGCACCGCTGGATGACGCGGACGGAGCCTGAAGGCGTTCCATGATGATCAAGCCACTCGGGGCTTGGCTAGCTTCACCCGGGGTCGCCTGCGCGGTTCTCGCGGGCTCCTGCGTGGTTTTGGATGCATCCTGCGTGGACTGGACGGGCTTCACGGCATCTGCCTTGTGTTTCTGAGGATCGGGGTCGAAGTCAAGCCACAGGCCACCGGCCACCAACTGGTGACAGACCTTAGCGTCGATGGTGTACGGAGTGGCGTCCTGGGTGTAGCACTTGCAGGCGCCGGCCATGCTGACGCAGGCGGCAGGGACAGGTACGCGGGAAGGCTCGGTCAGCTTGTCATAGACCGCAGCGGTATGGCGGATGTTCGGCAGGCGGGGGCGGTAGCTGGCGATGTATTCGGCCGTGGTTTTGGGCGCGGCCTTGTCGCCGTTACTTCGACCTAGCTGCGTGCCGATCGGGCCTTGGACCATGTTGGCGGGCTGATCCTTTGCCGGGACCTTGCCAGCGGTGCGGTGCCAGAGGACATAGCCAGCACCGCCGAGCAGGGCGGGCACGAGGATGATGGAGACGGCCAGGAAGATGGCCGCGCGGGGAATCCGGGTTTTGCCGGTGTGCAACTCGGCCGAGTCGTACCACGCATAAACGTCTTTCGGCTGGCCGCGCATGGTGACCTGCCCGGACTTGCCTGCACCGTTTTTTTCGCACTGGAGGTTGACGGCATCCCACTGGATAACGCTGGTGACACTACTTCCACCGGCGACGCGCTTGAGGTGCTGGTGCCAGCCCGGGGCACCGATCAGCTTCGTGACGAAGGTATCGATGTTGCTGGGGTGCTGGGTGAGCAGAAAGAAATCCATGCCTCGCGCGCGATGCTCGGCGAGTTTGGAGACGGGCACAGGGACGGCACTGCCGTTCGGGCGACGGGGCAGGTAGTTGTGGCACTCGTCGGCCAGGAAGATGGTGCCGTCAGGTTGTGCCTGCCAGTCTTCGAATCGGCAGGTGGCCCAGCCGAATTCTTGCATAACACTGGGCTTGATCTTGACGTACTGGCGGGCCGGATCGGTGGCATCGCCGACGATGACGCAGACCGGGCGCAGTTCCTTCAGCTGCTTGTCCCGGACATCCTTGAGGGTGAACAGGCTTTTGCAGGAGCCATTGGCTCCGGTGCGCAGGTAGAGCATGGCGGGCTACTTGATGACCCAGCGCTTCACGGTGTCGCTTTGCAAGCCGTTGATGACCTGCCGGGCGAGCATGGCCGAAAACACGATATTGATGGCAACGCCGACCTTCATGTAGCCCAGGACGGCAACCCATTCCGTGTTCGCAAGAGCAGACAGGGCAGTGGTTTTGGCAAAAGTCATCGCGGTACTGATGCCGGTGTAGGTGACCACACCGATGCCGAGGGCCACGAGCACACGGCCGGCCATGGAGCCGACAAGGTACAGCAGCCCCTGAAGCAGGATGGCGACGATGTATGGCATGGGCTACCCCCTCATGACGATGCGGCCAGCCAGAAGCGAAGCCACCGCGACCAGCAGGTAGCCAAATAGGGCCAGCGGATCGCACAGGTTGTCGAATGGCAGCGTGACGGACTGGCCACGCACGGTAATGGTCTTACTGAGGCTGCACGAGCCACCGCCCAAAGCATCGCTGGTGTCGATGCTGCCGGACATATCCTCCTCACTGTTGTTTTCGTTGTCGCCGGTTTGGTTGCCGGTCTTTGCCATTTCGGTGGCGATTTCGGTTTGGACGTCGCCGGTCGTGGTCAGCATTTCGCAGTTGCGAGTGTGTTGCTCGACGGCCATGGCGTTCTCAACCGCATCACCCGAATCTGCCACCCAACCCGAGGTGCAATCACCACTGAAGGTGGTGTCGGAGCCATCGTCAACGCACTGCAGGCTGGACGAGTTTTCCGAACAGTAGGACGTCTTTGATTGGGTAGTGGAGGATGACGTGGTGGTAGTGGTGGACGTACCGTCCGTTCCAGTGTTTGTGGTGCTCGTCGTCGTCGTCGTGGTGCACTGGCCAGAGGTACAGGTGGTCGTACCGGACTTCGTTACCGTAGTTGTGGAGCCGTCGGAATTCGTCGTAGTTGTTGTGCCATTGGTAGTGTTCTGCGTAGTGGTGGCGGTTCCATCAGTACCCGCTGCAACACACGTAGTAATCCCATTGACGGTGCCGGAGACTTTCCCAGACGGACAGCCAGTCTCGGAAGCCGATGACGCTGGAGAATCGCTTGCCGTGCCGGTGCCGGAACACGTTGAAGCCACCCCACCGGTGTAGTAACCATCGCCGACGCTACCGGCATTACTGCCCGTACCGACCGTCACGGCTGCCGTGTACTTCACAAGGCAGGTAGTCGTAGTCCCATTGGGCGAGCACGTGTAGTACTCACTCGCGGCACTGTTCCATAGGCCGTTTTCTTCATAGAGTGTGCCGGCCAGGGCGGCACAAGCCGTAGTGCCAGTAACAACGCAGGATGTTGCGGTGGAGTCTTCCTCATAACCGGAATTACAGGAGCAGCCGGAGGTGCCGGAGGTACTGTTAGCGGGGCAACCCGTGGTTGTGCCGTAGCCAAGAGATTGGCCGACATTCGCAGTCGCGCTATAACGATGACAGTAAGGCGTGTAGTACGTGTAGACCCAATCCGTAGCACCAATGGAAGCGATTGAATTGAGATACGCGATGTATTTAGTACACGCCTCTTCCTGCGACGACGCCGACAGCGACGTATAACTGGACACGTAGTAATACGTGATCGAGGACACCACCGCATGGGCCTGCCCTGCCCACAGCAGCAAGACGGCCGCGATCAGGCGGAGAGCAGCAGCCACATTGCCCCCAAGATTGCGATGATGAGATAGATACCGCCTTGATCCATATGACCTCCTCAAAACGTGCTGCGACGCGCTTTGAGCAGGCATCCCCGGGTGATCAGGCCGGGGCGCGAGCTACTCGATCAGCTCAGGGCGGCACGCACCCACTTGAAGGCCTTGACGGCGCCATAGATGATCAGGACGGCCGAGCCGACCAGACCGATCGGCGTGGCCTGCGCGGCAATGTCCGTCACCACATCGGTGACATCGATCGCGGCCGCGTTGGCGGCAGCCAGGGAGCCCAGGGAGGCAGCGGCAACGAGGCCGCGCGAGAGGTACTTCTTCATTTCAGGTTCCTTCAGAGGGTTGATTTCCATCACCAGAATTCAGGACGCGGATGAGCATGCGAAATGCCCAAGCCACGACCCATACCGCGCCGATGGCGAGCGCGATTTGTGCGCCTTCTTCCTTCGTCAACTGGAAGGGAGGCAAAGAGAATTCGTGCACGAGGGTGATCGTGCAGGCGTCCGTGCAGGTGATCGTGGTGTCGGCCATCACTCATCACCGGCATCAACCGGCCACGCGGGCACGCTGGTGCCACGAATGCGGGCGATCAGCTGACGACGACGCGATTCGAAGTACAGGTGCGATAGTTCGCCCGCCTGCGCGATAGCACCGCAGACGAGCATGCCGACGAAGAAGATCAGCATTACGGCTTCGCCAGAGGTTGCGCGGGTTGCGGGGCATGCCGCTTGAAGTAGTCGGGCGGCAGTTCAACGAGGCCGGTGAGCACGGCTTCAATGCGGCGATCCCGCAGGGACGAATTCAGGGCGAAGGAGCCGGTGTAGACGCCGGGCGTGACCTTGCCGCGCAGTTCCTTTGGGACCATGAGGACGCCGACCTGTTCGGGCATGCCGGTGTCGCTGAGCAAGACGCACTCAGCGTCCTGCATTTCCCACTGGCGACCGTCTTTGGTGCCGGTGCGTACATCGTTGACTTTGAGGATTTGGACGACTGCTTTCATGGTGCGGGCCTCCTACTGCCCGGGCTGAGGACTGGCGAACGTGCCAGTGGTGAGCGCCCGGAGAAGACGCTCAGCGCTGGACGCTCGGAAGAGGTCGCGCTGCAGCCAGAAGGCGTAGGAGCGGATCAGGGACCAGCGGGCGGTAGCGGTCACGCGGCACCCGCCCATGCGCGAAAGGCGGCGCGCTTCGCCGCGGCCGCTGTAA
>JASGDF010000106.1:0-4273 GCA_047607345.1 Pseudomonas sp.
CTTCAGCCCCGACGGGCCTTCCCGGGAAGGCCTGTCGGGGCTGAAGCCCCTCCCACACGATCACTCAGCTCACCAGACCTTCACCCGCTGCTCCGGCGCCAGGTACAGCGCCTGGCCCGGCTCGACCGCGAAGGCCGGGTACCAGGCATCGAGGTTGCGCACGGTCTGCGCGCGGAACCGGCCCGGCGCATGCACATCGGTCAGGATCGCGTTGCGCAACGCCGCGTCACGGTACTTGCCGCGCCAGGCCTGGGCGAAACCGAGGAAGAAGCGCTGCTCCGGGCTGAAGCCGTCGATGGTCCGCGGCTGCTTGCCCCGCAGCGAGAGCCGGTAGGCGTCGTAGGCGGTGGCCAGGCCGGCCACGTCGGCGATGTTCTCGCCCAGGGTCAACCGGCCGTTGACCGCCAGGTCGTCGAACGGCTTGTAGCCGTCGAACTGCGCGGCCAGCGCGGCGCCGGCCGCCTCGAACCGCTTCAGGTCCTGCGGCGTCCACCAGTCGTGCAGCGCGCCGCGCTCGTCGAACAGCGCGCCGGTGTTGTCGAAGCTGTGGCTGATCTCGTGGCCGATCACCGCGCCGATCGCGCCGTAGTTCACCGCATCGTCCGCGGCCGGGTCGAAGAACGGCGGCTGCAGGATCGCGGCCGGGAAGATCAGCCGGTTCTCCAGCGGCACGTTCAACGCGTTGACCTCCTGCGGCAGCATGTACCACTCGCGATGGTCGACCGGCCTGCCCAGCTTGGCGAGGTTGCGCCGGTACTCGAACGCCTCGGCGCGCTCGGCGTTGCCCAGCGCGTCGTCGCGCCGGACCTCCAGGCCGGTGTAGTCGCGCCAGTGATCCGGCCAGCCTACCGCCACCGCCAGTCCGGCCAGCTTGGCCTGGGCGTGCTGCTTGGTCTGCGCGCTCATCCACTCCAGCGCATCGATGCGCTGGCCGAACGCGGCCACGATGTTCCTGACCATCGCCTCGGCGCGTTCCTGGGTGTCGTGGCTGACGTAGCGGTCGACGTAGCGCTTGCCGACCGCCTCGCCGAGCGCGGCGTTGGTGGCGTCGATGCCGCGTTTCCAGCGCTCGCGCTGCTGCGGGGTGCCGTCGAGGGCGGCGCCGTGGAAGGCGAAGTACTCCTCGGCGAAGGCCTTGGGCAGGTACGGCGAGGCACGGTCGAGGGCGTGGAAGGCAAGGTAGTCCTTCCAGGTCTCCAGCGGCTGCGCGGCTACCAGCGCGGAGATCCCGGCCACTGCTTTCGGCTGCCAGACGATGAAATCCCGCTGCGCGTCCAGGCCGGCCGCCTTCAGGAACGCATCCCAGTCCAGGCCGGGCGCCCTGGTCGCGAAGTCGGCGCGCTTCCAGGCATTGGCGCCGGCCTGCACGTCGTTGGTCTGCTCCTGGGTGGCGTGGACGCGGGCGATCTCGGTCTCCAGCCTCACGATCCGCTCGGCCCTGGCCTCGGCGTCGGCGATGCCGGCCAGCGCCAGCAGCTTGGCGACGTGTGCCTGGTAGGCCTTGCGCAGCTCGGCCATGCGGCCGCCGTCCAGGTAGAAGCTGCGATCCGGCATACCCAGGCCACCCTGCACCAGGTACGGCGTGTAGCGCCCGGGTTGACGCAGGTCCTGGGACACCCACAGGCCGAACAAGCGGTCGGTGTAGTAATGGGTGGCATTGAGCAGGTCGACGTCGGCGCGCAGTTGCGCGCCCAGCGTGCTCGCAAGCGCCTGCTGATCGGTGATCCGCGCGATCGCGTCCAGCTGCGGCTGCACCGGTGCGATGCCCTTGGCCTCGATGCCGATCTCATCCATGAACGCGGCGTAGTAGTCGCCGATCTTGCGCTCCTCGCCGCTGGCGCGCTCGTTGGCGGCGGCGCCCTCGACGATGTCGCGCACGCGCTGCTCGGTATCGACCAGGATGCGGGTGAAACTGCCATAGCTGGCGCGATCGGCCGGAATCTCTGTAGTCTTTACCCAGGTACCGTTGGCATAGCCGAAGAAGTCATCGCCTGGAGCGACGACACGATCCATGCCGGCGGCATCGAAGCCGAAGTCTCCCAGTGCCGGTTTGGCCGAGGGAGCGTCGGCTATGTCAAGGGGCGCGGCCGGCGGATCGTGGCGGCCACAGGCGGTCAGCGGCAGGGCAAGGATGACAGTGATGGCAACCATCAGTGCGGGGCGACGCAGCTGGAGCATGGATGCAACTCGGCAAACGGAAAACATTCAGTCTAGGCGGTGTGCGTGATGGGTGACAGCTGCGCGGCTGAACCCTGGCGCACCGGGAATGGTGAGACGCCGTGGAGGTGTCGTGTGCGCCATTGCAAGCGTTGCCGGTTGATCGATGCGCCGCGAGTGATGTCCGCGGCGGCGAGCCCGCGTGCGCGCTTCCGCCACTGCATGCGGCCACCCTGCGAGGCGTGCTGATGCCACTGGTCCGGCTCCGGCATGCGCAATGGCGCAGCGTGCTGTGGTTCGGCGCGCTGGTCGCGCTGCTGCTGGTACTCGGGTTGTCCTGGGTGCTGGTCAATGACCGCAACACCCGCATCGCCTTCGCGCAGCGCCAGGCGGTGGGCGCTGCGGCCGGTATCGAGCGATTGTTGCAGCTGGAATTGCGCAACCTGGAGCGGGTGATGCTCGCCATCGCCGACGATGGCGCGGCCGGATTGCGGCAGGGGTCGGCGCAAGCGTTGCTGGGGCAGGCGCTGCGCAGCGCCGTGGCGCGGCAAACCGAGCTTGAAAGCATCGTGGTACTCGACTCGCAGGGCCGCGCGTTGACGCCCGGTCGTGGCGATCCTCAGATCGCGCAGTGGGCCGTGCCGCAGGCGCGTGGCGATGGGCATGCGCTTTTCGTCGGCCCGCTGGAGCGGCTGCCGGACGGTAGCCGGGGGCTGCGGCTGGCGCTGCGCATGGCCCCGGATCACTGGCTGCTGGCGCGGCTGCGCACCGGGGTGTTGCAGGCGATGGTGTCCACGCCCGAACTGGGCCACGACAGTGTGCTGTCGGTGCTGCGCCTGGACGGTACCCTGATCGCGCGCAACCCCGATCCCGGCATGATCGGCACGCGGCTGCCGCTTGCGCTGCGCGGGGATGATCACGCCCTGTCGGAAGGGATCGCGTTCGGGGCCCGTCGCAGCCAGATCGACGGGCATCGGCGCATCGGCGCGGGGAGTCAGCTGCGCGACTATCCGCTGTTGGTGTTTGCCGCGATCGCCGAGAAGGAGGTGTTGCGGCCCTGGTGGGCGTTCCTGGTTGCCGCGATCGCGCTGTTGGCCGCCTATTGCCTGGGCCTGGCTTACCTGTTGCGCAGCCTGCGCCGCGCCGAGCGGCGCCAGGCGCAGCTGCTGTCGGAGCTGCGTGCCAGCGATGAGCAATTGCGCCGCGCGCACCAGGCCGGTGGCATCGGTACCTGGTGGATCGGCGAGGACGGGCAGTGGCTGCAGCTGTCACCGCAGACGCTGGAGATGTTCGGGTTGTCCCAGCCGCGGATGACCGTGGCCGAGCTGATCGGGCAGGTACACGCGGACGACCGCTCCAGGTTGAAGTGGATCCTGGCGCGGGGGTGGTACCGGCGGCACGCATTCGACGCCACCTGCCGGCTGCTGTTGCGGGGACTGGGCGAGCGCTGGATCGCGGTGCACGGCGCGATGCTGGAGGGTGGCAGCGAGCGCCAGATGACCGGTACCGTCGTCGACGTCAGCGAGCGGGTGGAGATCCAGGCGCTGGCGATGCAGGCGCAGCGCCAGTTCCGCCTGATCTTCGAGATCAACCCGCTGCCGTGCTGGCTGTTCGATCTGGACACGCTGCGCTTCCTGGAGGTGAACCCGGCGGCGATCCGGCAGTACGGCTACAGCCGCGAGCAATTCCTGTCGATGCGGATCACCGATATCCGCGTGGCCGGGGACGTCGCGGATATCACGCGGCTGGTCCGCGCACCGGTCGCGGCCGAGACCGAGCGCGCACTGCTGACCGTGCACCGGCTCAGCGATGGCCGCCTGATCGACGTGCGCGTGCATGCCTCGCGGCTGGAGATCGCCGGCATCCAGGCCTGGCTGGTGCTGGCCGAGAACGTCAGCGACTACGTGGCCTACCAGCGCGAGCTGGCGCACCGCGCTAGCCACGATGCCGCCACCGGCCTGCTCAACGTCGCTGCGCTGGCTGAGCGGCTGCGTGATGCGGGCACGCCGCGCTACAGCATCGCCCATGTGCAGCTGCGTGGCTTGCAGCTGATCGGCGACACGCTGGGCCGAGGCGTGGGCGGGCAGGTGCTGCGCAGCCTGTGCGAGCGCCTGCA
>JASGDF010000107.1:0-3668 GCA_047607345.1 Pseudomonas sp.
CAGCACCAGCGCCGACTTGCGCCGGGCCGTCCAGCGCTTGATCTGTTCCTCGTCCATCACTTCGCTCATCGGTGTCTCCTCGTTCGAAAACTAACACCTGTGCAGGAATTCAGTGGGTCATTACATCGAGGCGGCGGCGCGACTGGCGGCGGTGCACGAGGACATCGCGGCAATGCCGATGGGCTACCACGGCCTGATCGGCGACATGGGCAGTTCGCTGTCCGGTGGGCAGAAGCAGCGGGTGATCCTGGCGCGCGCACTGTATCGGCGGCCGAAGCTGCTGTTCCTGGACGAGGCCACCAGCCATCTGGACGTGATGCGCGAGCGCCTGGTCAACGAGGCGGTGCGCCAGCTGAAGCTGACCAAGCTGATCGTGGCGCATCGCCCGGAGACCATCGCCAGCGCCGACCGGGTACTGGTGATGGAGCAGGGCCGGATCGTGCAGGAGGTCCTGCCGCGCCAGGCGCGGGCCGAGTCCGAGCCGGTGATGCAGTGAGCCTTCGCGCGGGCAGCCTCGCGCCATGCCGGCAGTGGCACTGTGACGCTGTTGGCACTGGTTGAAATGCCCATGTATATTCAGGTTTCGGATCATTGCGAGGTTGAGGCGATGAGCAGGCAGGAAGTGCTTGGGGTGGCTGGAGTTTTTTTCGTCGTTGGATTGGTCGCGGGGTTCGCGGCCATCGCGATTGCCAGGGGAGGGATGTGAGATGAAAAGTATTCCGCCGAAGTACGTCCTGTTGAGCTTCCTTTTGGGGGTGTTCTCGGCCATCGCGGCGGCATGCGCCGCGAAGCTGGACTGAACCGGTGGGCGCGCTGTCTTCGGGCCGGGCCTGCGCGGCGCGGCCGTCGTGCGGTGATGTCCCGCTGCCGGGCGCCGCGATCCGGGCGCGCTGCTAGAATTGCTCGATCCGATCCCCCGCGAACACCGCCATGAGCCAGACCGCCACCGCGCCCGCCAATGCCGCCAAACGCTACACCGTGCATCGCGGCGACCTGCCGCTGAGCTGCCCGACGCCGGAGATGGCGCTGTGGAACTCGCATCCGCGCGTGTACCTGCCGGTCGAGGACGAGCCGAACCACGAGGCCACCTGCCCGTATTGCGGCGCGGTGTTCGCGC
Organism: Pseudomonas sp.; assembly: GCA_047607345.1. Classification (GTDB taxonomy): domain Bacteria; phylum Pseudomonadota; class Gammaproteobacteria; order Xanthomonadales; family Xanthomonadaceae; genus Pseudomonas_S. The sequence continues at coordinate 1,118 of JASGDF010000107.1, forward strand.
TGGCCGACTGACGCGGCGACGATGCGCCGCCTGACCGTGGTGCAGCTGCTGCCGGCGCTGCAGTCCGGCGGTGTCGAACGTTCGACCCTGGAAATCGCCGCGGCGCTGGTGCGTGCCGGCCATCGCGCGGTGGTCGTCTCCGCCGGCGGCCGGCTGCTGCCGGCGCTGCTGGCCAGCGGTGCCGAGCACGTCAGCCTCGACATCGGCCGCAAGTCGCTGTTGACCCTGCGCCACGTCGCCGCGCTGCGCCGGCTGTTCGCCGAGCTCGGCGCCGACATCGTGCATGCGCGCTCGCGGCTGCCGGCCTGGCTGGCCTGGTACGCGCTGAAGGGCATGCCGGCCGGGCAGCGGCCGCGCTTCGTCACCACCGTGCACGGGTTGAACTCGCCGAGCCGCTACAGCGCGGTGATGAGCTTCGGCGAACGCGTGATCTGCGTGTCGCAGACCGTGCAGGACTACCTGCTGCGGCACTATCCGCGCACCGATCCGGACAAGCTGCGCACGATCCCGCGCGGGCTGGACATGGCCCAGTTCCCGCGTCGGCCAGCGCCCGACCCGCAGGCGCGCGCCTGGGCCGGTGGGCAGGTGCCGGGCCTGGCATCCGACGAACCGCTGCTGCTGCTGCCCGGTCGAGGCACACGCCTGAAAGGCCATGCCGACGGCCTGCGCCTGCTGGCCGCGCTGCGTGCCGGTGGATTGCCGGCGCGGCTGTGGCTGCCGGGCGCGATCGAGCCGGGGCGCGAGGCCTACCTGCGCGAACTGCGGGCCGAGGCCGAGCGGCTCGGGGTCGCGGCGGCGGTGACGTTCGCCGAGCCGACCGCGCGCATCGCCGAGGCCTATGCCGCCAGCGATCTGGTGTTGCAGCTCTCGCGCAAGCCCGAGGCGTTCGGGCGTACCGTGCTGGAAGCACTGGCGGTCGGGCGCCCGGTGCTGGGCTGGGCGCACGGCGGGGTCGGCGAGCTGCTGGGCCAGTTGCAGCCGGAAGGCGCGGTCACGCCGTTCGACGAGGCCGCGCTGGCGGCGGGGGCGGCCGCCTTGTTGCGGCAGCCGCCACGCGCGCCGCAACAGATTCCCTATACGCTGCAGGCCATGCAATCGGCCACGTTGAAGGTCTATGACGAGCTCCGCCGCTGAGTCTACCGGGCTACCCGCGTCGCCGCGCGCGCCTGGGCACTGGACGCCGGCCTGGGTCATCGCGTTCGTCGCGCTGTGGCCGCTGCCCGGCATTGCCGAGGCGGTACTGTCGCTGGGCGCGCTGGTTGCGGCGATCGGGCTGGCGCACACCCGCTTCCGCGGCGGTACCCGCCTGCTGAGCGGTCCGGCCTGGGCGTTGACCTCGGTCCTGTTCTTCGCCTACTGGCTGCCGCAACTGCTGTCTGCGTTCGGCGCGCTCGACGTGGCGCTGGCGCTGCGCAAGTCCGCCACTGACCTGCGCTACCTGCCGTTCATGTGGTTGTGCGCGATCGCGGTGGCGACCTCCTCGCGGTGCCGCACCACCTTCGGCGGGCTGGCGGTGATTGCGCTGCTGTGGACCGTCGATGCGCTGGTGCAGGCCGGCTTCGGCAGCAGCCCGCTGTTCTGGTCGCTGGACCAGCTCAAGCAGCTGGTCAGCGGGCACGGCTTCTGCACGGCGCAGGAGATCGCCCTGGCCGACCGCCTCAGTGGCGCGCTGGGACCGTGCAATCTCAAGTTCGGCCAGACCCTGGCGAGCCTGTCGCCGTTCCTGCTGTTGGCTGCTGGCCGGCGCTCGATCCTGGCCTGGCTGCTGGCCGCCGTCGCGGTCGGCGTGGTGTTGGTGCTGGCCGGCTCGCGCGCGTCATGGATCACCTTTGCGTTGATCGGGTTGCTGTCCGGTTGGAAGCTGCTCGGTGCGCGCCGCCTGCTGGCCGTGGCGGCGGCCGGCGTGGCGTTGTCGGCGCTGCTGGTCTACGTCGCGCCGCAGGCGCGCGAGCGCATCGATCGCACCGCGATGGCCTTCACAGGTCAAGGCGAGGGCGTCAACGCGGCGTTGTCCGGGCGCAGCGACATCTGGCGCGCGGCGCTGTGCATGGTGCGCGAGCATCCGTTGAACGGGGTCGGCGCGCGTGGCTTCCGTGAGGCCTATCCGGCCTGCGATCCGCATCCGGGGCAGGCGCCGGCCTGGGGCGAGGGACCGGCGTTCCATGCCCACCAGATCGTGCTGGAGATCCTCGCCGAGACCGGCGTGGTCGGCCTGCTGCTTTGGCTGGCCGGCGCCGCGCAGGCTTGGCGTGCCTGGCGCTACTCCAGCGCACAGGCGCGCGAACGCGCGCGCCCGGCGATGCTGGCGCTGGCCGCGACGGTGTTCCCGTTCAACACCCATCTGGCGTTCTATTCCAGCTTCTGGGGCGGGCTGACGCTGATGCTGGCCGGGCTGTACGCCGGCGCGCTGCTGGGTCGCGACGACACAGGTGTGGGAGGGGCTTCAGCCCCGACGGGCTCTACCAGTAGAGCCCGTCGGGGCTGAAGCCCCTCCCACACCTGTGTCGTCGCGACCCAGCAGCGCGCCGGCGTACAGCCCGGCCAGCATCAG
>JASGDF010000108.1:0-3604 GCA_047607345.1 Pseudomonas sp.
ATCGAAGCGGAAGCGGGCCTGCGGGTACTGAGCGAAGATCCGCTCGCACACCGCGCGGGCGTCCAGGTCCTGGAAGATCACCGCGTTGCGGCGCAGGGTCAGCAGCGCGGTCCACGGCTCGAGGGTCAGGCGCAACCGGGTCAGGCCGCCGTCGCCGCCGAGGAAGGCCGCCTCGGTGCACAACCCGTTGAAGGGACGCAGGCCGCCGTCGTCGCGCAACAACTGCAGCGTCAAGGGCTGCTCCAGCAGTGCGTCCAGGTCGATGTCGCTGCGGGTGGACAGGCAGTCGATCTCGAACCGGAACGGCGCGCAGACGGCCTCGCGGCCCTGGACATGCTCGACCACCAGCCCCGCGACCGGGGCCTGCAACCGGATCAGCCGTGCATGCTGCGAGGGTACGGAAAGGGGGGCCAGCACCGTGGATACGTCCATATGTACCTTCTTCCTAGCCAGATTTTGGAGCGTCCGGCCGCGACTATGCCGCGAGGGCGAAGGCACTGTCAAAATCCAGGCGCCGTATTGGCCAGGGCCGGATCTAGTGCGCTGCGGCACATTTCGCGTCGCGGCCATACGGATGTGTTCGAATGCCGGCCAGGGGCTGCGCGAGGGCAAGCGCCTGGTCGAACGCGAGCAGGGCCGCATCGCGCCGCGTGATTGCGCGCGCCCGGTCTCGCCGAAGGGACGCGAGGATCGTTGCTGGGAATGAATGCCGCGGTTGTGGGAGGGACTTCAGTCCCGACAGGCTTCACCGGGAAAGCCTGTCGGGACTGAAGTCCCTCCTACAGGGATATCGATAGGGATATCGAGACCATGACGTGCAATGAGCTGAACCTGTCGTCGATCCGGCCAGGCTGTGCCTGGCGGAATCGACGACAGCGGATCGACTCAGAAGCGCGAGGAAACGGTCACTTGCACGGTGCGCGGGGATCCGGGGTAGAAGGTGGCGGTGCCGGAGGTCGCGCTGGAAATCGTGGCCAGGTAGTCGTGGTCGAACAGGTTGTCGACATTCAAGCGTAGCTTGATGTCCTTCAGCGCCCGCCAGTTCCAGTTTTCGCCGAAGTCCGCATAGGCGCTCCAGAGCGTATAGCCGCCAACCTGCTCGGTATTGGTGTAGTTGCTGTAGCGCGAGGAGATCGCCCGCGCCTGTAGATGGAACAGCACCCACGAGGTCGCCTCCCAGGTTGCTCCGCCCTGGAACACCCAGGCGGGGAAGTCCGGGACGGTGTTGCCCTTGATCGCGTAGGTGGAGAAATCGTCCTTGAACTTGGAGACGTTGTAGGAAAGATTGCTGTTGAAGTAGATCCTTCCGCCCAGGGCGTCGGGTTTCCACTGGCCGCTCAGTTCGACGCCATAGGCATCCACCGCGCCGACGTTCTGGTAGTAGGTCTCGGTGGTCGAGGTGCCGGGCACCGTCGCGGAATAGGCTTGCAGGCGGTTGTCGAAGCGGGTGTAGTACAGCGCCGCAGAGGCATTGAAGGTACGCCGATTGGCGCGCCAGCCGAGCTCGACGTTCTTGGCGGTCTCCGCCTTCGGCGCCGGCACGCTGGCGCTGGCGGTCGAAAAGATGTCGTCGGCGCCGCGCGGCAGCGCCAGGTTCTCCGAATAGGACGAGAACAGCTGGTCGCTGTCGTTGAGGTTGTAGACCAGCCCCAGCTGAGGCAGGAAATAATCGCTCCAGGACGCGCTGATCTGCGCAGGGCTGTTGTCGGCGTAATCGCTGGTGTTGCGATAGCCCGATATCGAATAGTCGATCGCGGTGGCCTTGAAGCCGGCTTCCAGCCGCAGCCGATCATCCAGCAGGTTGAGGGTGTCGCGCAGGAACGCCTGCTTGGTGCGACGCGTGGAGGTGTAGTTGCGCCAATAGAATACCGGCTCGTCCCACAGGACCTCGCCGCTCGGGCTGCCGTCTGCCAGGTTGTAGCGGGTGGTGGAGCGGTGGTAGCGGTCGTCCTCGTACCAGACGCCGGCGCTGAGCGTGTTGTACTCGCCAAGCCGCCAGGCGATCTTGTTGGTCAGGCCCCTGCGCGTGCCATCGATTCTGGTGAAGCCCAGGGTCACGCCACGCGGGGCGACCAACTCGGAATACAGGTCCTGCTGGGCCTGGTAGTAGGACAGCGCGGTCGCATACGAAGTCAGGCCGGTGCCGTAGCCGCCCTTGTTCTCGTAATAGGCCGTGCTGGTGAAGTCGACCGTGTCGCTCAGCGGCAGCTCGAGCGTGAGCCCGTACAGGTGGTCGGTGCGCGAGTTGGTGGCGTACTTGTAGTACTCGGTATAGAGCGAGTTCGAATACTTCACCCCGGAGGTGGTCTCGGCCAGGTCCGGCACGTAGTCGAGGTAGGAGAAACTGCGTCCGGAGCGGCCGAATGCGTCGTCGGCGGTGCCGTGGTACTCGGCCTTGCTGATCGAGGGCGAGTCGTAGTCGAAATAGTCGTTGTGGATCGTGTTGAAGGTCAGCGTGGCGCCGTTCTCGAACGCATAGCGCAGCTTGCCCTCGACGTGGTCGCGCTTGGAGTAGCCGGGCCCGCGCCACAGGTCGCTCTGCAGGCGCGAGCCGCTGATGTAGCCTGACAGGCCGTCATGCTCGCCCAGCTCCAGGCGCAGGAAGGTGCGCCTGAGGTTGTTGTTGCCGAAGGTCTGGCTGAAATAGCCGCCGGGCTGCTTGGACGGCAGGATCGTCTGGTAGCTGATGATCGGGCCGAGCGAGCTGTAGCTGGGCAGGCTGACGTCGCCGGCGCCGGAAGACGCGGTCACCGATTGCAGGTTCTCGTTCTCCACGTAGCGATAGATCGGGCTGCCGCCGAACTGGTCGCTGCGCCCCATCGGGATGCCGTCCAGCAGGAAGCCGAGCTGCTGCATGTTGAACGCGCGCACCGAGATCGAGTTGCCGAATTCGTACATGCCCAGCGCATCGCTCGCCTGCACGTTGAAGCCGGGCAGCGACTCGAGCATCTTCAGCCCGGAGATGCCGGCCGGTGCCGACAGCAGCGCCTCGCGGGTGATCGCGGCGGTCGCGGTGGCGTGATCGGTACCGATCGCCTCGACCGCCTGGGACACGCGCTTGCCGGTGACCGAGACCGTATCCAGGGTCTTGGCATCGGTCTGGGCATCGTCCTGGCTGGTCTGTGCATGCAGCGGAGAACTGGAAAGCGCGGCAATGATTGCGGCGGACAGCACGGCTGATCTCATCGAATCCTCGGGTATGGAAGGCGGAGCCCGTTGATCGAATGTTAAGAATAAATGAATGGCTTCATGCGGTCGATCACGGCCAAGTTCCGGAAGTATCCGGCCAAAAACAGAAATCCTGTTCATCAGGAGATTACTGCCCGGCGTCCAGAACGCCGAGTTTGAATTGGAAAATAGACTTGTGCGACATAATCGCCGGCCAAATTTCTCGCGCAGGAAATTGGGTTGCGATAATCGACAATAAATGTCTCGAATTGATATTTGGTAGAGGCGCAGCGAATTACGCTGCGCGGGGATGTAATGACCCACTGAATTCCTGCACAGGTGTTAGTTTTCGAACGAGGAGACACCGATGAGCGAAGTGATGGACGAGGAACAGATCAAGCGCTGGACGGCCCGGCGCAAGTCGGCGCTGGTGCTG
>JASGDF010000109.1:0-28921 GCA_047607345.1 Pseudomonas sp.
CGGCGACGGCGCGGCACCGGCCAGCCCGTGCCGTCCCCGGCGCGGCGGCGGGCGCCGCAACGCGCTGCATTGCAACGCAACCAGCTCGGCCAGCGTGGGGCGGATGCCGTCGGACTGCGCCGTCGTCATCGCCCGCACCGGCAAACCGTAGGAGCGACTTCAGTCGCGATGAAGCTTTCCCGGTAAGGCTCCATCGCGACTGAAGTCGCTCCTACAACAACATCGATCCCCGCAAGCAGGGCTGCCCCGCCGCTCACGGCAACGGCACCTGGTCCAGTAGCGCCTGCACCAGGCGCTCGCCGTCCCAGCCCTCGGCGATCGCCTCGTAGCTGGGCAGCACGCGATGGCGCAGCACGTCCGGCGCGACCGCGCGCACGTCGTCGGGGGTGACGAAGTCGCGCCCGGCCAGCCAGGCGCGCGCGCGCGCGCAGCGCTCCAGCGCAATCGACCCGCGCGGACTGGCGCCCCAGGCGATCCGCCGCGCCAACGCCGCGTCGTAGCGCTGCGCGTCGCGCGAGGCCAGCACGATCTCGATCAGGTAGCGCTCCAGCTGCGGCGCCAGGTGCAGCCCCAGCACCGCGCGGCGCGCGGCGAACACGTCGTCCAGCGGCAGCTTCTGCGGCACATGCTCGGCCTTGTCGAGCACCTCGCGCGCGCTGTCGCGCGCCAGCCGCAGGATCTCTGCCTCGGCATCGGCCTGCGGATAGCCGATCCGCACGTGCATCAGGAAGCGGTCCAGCTGCGCCTCCGGCAGCGGGAACGTGCCCTCCTGCTCGATCGGGTTCTGCGTGGCCATCACCAGGAACAGCTGCGGCAGCGCGTAGGTGTGCCGGCCGACCGTGACCTGGCGCTCGCCCATCGCCTCCAGCAGCGCCGACTGCACCTTGGCCGGCGCACGGTTGATCTCGTCGGCGAGCAGGATCGGATGGAAGATCGGGCCCGGCACGAATTCGAAGCGGCCCTCCTGCGGGCGCCAGATCTCGGTGCCGGTGAGGTCGGCCGGCAGCAGGTCCGGGGTGAACTGGACACGCGCGAAATTCGCCTCCAGGCGCTCGGCCAACGCGCGGATCGCGGTGGTCTTGGCCAGGCCGGGCGCGCCTTCGACCAGCAGGTGGCCATCGGCAAGCAGCGCGATCAGCAACCGCTCGACCAATGCGGACTGGCCGATGATGCGGGCCGACAGCGCATCGCGCAGATCAGTGAAGGCGGCATGCAGGCGAGCGTTGCCGGCGCCGTCCAGCGATTCGGTGGAGAGTTCAGGGGGCAGGTTCATAGGCCCAGTTTGACCTATCGACGCCAATTTGGTTCAGCCCCGACCGCACGTCCGGCGCATCGCCACTCAGCCGCGGGCCAGGAAGATCCCCCGCGCATGGATCTACCCGCCCGCCGTGTGAGGAACTGGCAACGGCGGCCCCTGCGAGCGATCAGCCGGCCTTGGCCACGCGCAGCACCTTCGGGGTGACGAAGATCAGCAGCTCGGCCTTCTCCTTGTTCTTGCCGCGCTTCTTGAACAGATTGCCCAGGAACGGGATGTCACCCAGGAACGGCACCTTGGACACGCTGCTCTGATCGGTGAACTCATAGACACCGCCGATCACCACGGTCTGCCCGTCCTCGACCATCACCGCGGTGTTGATCTCGCGCGTGTCGATGACCGGCACCGAGCCGTAGTTGTCCACCGTCATCCATTCGGACACGGAGTCCTTCTTGACGTTGATCGCCATCGAGACCCGATTGTCGTTGGTGATGGTCGGCGTGACCTTCAGCTCCAGCACCACGTCCTTGAACTGGACCGTCGGAGTCGAGACACCACTGCTGCTACTGGTGGTGTAGGTGACGTAGCCGACCTGCTGGCCCTGCTTGATCACACCCTCGCGCTGGTTGGAGGTGACGATGCGCGGATTGGAGAGGATTTCGCCGCGCCCCTCCTCCTGCATCGCGTCCAGCTCCAGTTCCAGGTTGAAGTTGGATCCCAGCAGCGTATAGGCCAGGCTGGCCATGCTGGTGGTGTAGGTGCTGTCCGAACCGCTGAAGTTCAGGCTGCGGGTCGCGTTGGCGTTGCCGCTGATGCTGCTGCCCACGGTCGCGGTGTTGCTGCCGTAACCGCGGCTGCCGCCGACGCCAAAGCTGGCGCCGAGGTCGCGCGCGAAGGTGTCCGTGGCGATGACGATGCGCCCCTCGATCAGTACCTGATCGACCGGGCGGTCGATGTGGTCGATCAGCTCGCGCATCTGCGCGACCTTCTTCGGGATGTCGCTGATCATCAGCGTGTTGGTGCGCTCGTCGGCGACCAGGCGGCCACGCGGCGACAGGAAGCCGTTCTCGTTCTGGCTGTTGCCGTTGCCACTGCTGCTGCCACCGATACCCTTGGCCTCGGTCAGCGCCTTGTAGATCGCCGTCGCCGAGTGGTAGTTGATCTGGACGTAGTCGGTGCTCAGGTCCTGGCGGTTCTCGATCGCGATCCGCGCGTCCTCCTTCTCCTGCTCGAACTTGGCCAGCTCGGCCTGCGGGCCTACCCAGATCACGCTGCCGTCGCGGCGCTTGTCCAGGCCCTTGGCGCGCAGCACGATGTCCAGCGCCTGGTCCCAGGGCACGTTCACCAGGCGCAGGGTGACATTGCCCTGCACCGTGTCCGAAGCCACCACGTTGAGGTTGGATTCCTCGGCGATCAGCTGCAGCACGGTACGCACCGGCACGTCCTGGAAATTGAACGTCACCGGACGGCCGCTGTAGCCGCGCGAGGCGATCTGCGCCGCCGCCCGGCTGACCGATTCCGGCGTGACCGCCCCCATCGCCGCCTGGCCCTTGCGCGGGGCGATCTCGACCACGTACTCGCTGCCGCTCTGGTAGGCCAGCGATTCGAACGGCGCGTTGACGCTGAGCACCAGCTGCATCCCGTTACCGGACGGCCGGGGCTCGATGCGCTGCACCGGGGTGGCGAAATCGACGACGTTCAGCGGCCGCTGCAGCTCGGCCGGCAAGCGCACATTGCCGATCTCGACCAGCACGCTATTGCCTTGCGTGCGCAGATCCGGGCTCGCGCCCTGGCCGTCGAACTGCAGGATCAGCCGGCCCGCGCCGTCCTCGCCGCGCTTGAAGTCGATCTTCGAGACCACCACCGTCGCCGGAACCGCCTTGGCGGGATCATGCGCATCGCGCGCAGCCGCGCCGGCGGCGAACGCGGCACCGCTCGCCAGGGCCAGCGCGACCCCCAACGCACAGCCCCATATCGACGCTCGGCGCCGAACGGGACGCAGGCTCAAGGCCTTGGAAAAAGTCATCGTGCTATCCCCTCTCCATCATTGATCATCGAGCGCGATCGAAGCCGGCCTCTCCAGCCAGCCACCCGCGCCATCGGCCACCAGTTCGATCAGTTCGATGCGGGTCTCGGACACTCCGGTCACGCGTCCATCGCTCTGCCCCAGGTAGATCCCTGGCCGTACCCGGTAGGTCACCTTGTCGGGCGCCATCACCAGCGCCACCAATCCCGGACCGCTGCCGATGGTGCCCACCATGTCCAGACTGTCCAGCGGGAAAGCTTCGAGCGGTTCCTTGCGGCGGTTCGGGTCGGGGCGCAGGCCGTTGCCCCCGTCGGGGTTGACCCAGGCGTCGGCGAACGGGTCGCGCATGCCCTGCGCGGCGTACTCGAACGTCTCGAACTGCTGCATCACCGGCAGCGGCTCCAGCGGCGGCGCCGGACGCGCGCGCACCTCGGCCACCCAACGCTCCAGGTTCGGCGCATCCCCGGGCGTACTAGTCACCCCGCGCGCGCAGCCGGCGAGCAGGAGGACCAGGGCGAAGCAGAAAAAGGGCCCGCGCCCAGCGATGTGCGCCGCTTTTGTGAGGAACTCACCAAAAAAAAGTCCGCGTACAGGGAGGTACGCCGCTCTTGTGAAGGACTCACAAAAAAAGAGTCCGCGCACAGGGACGTGCGCTGCTCTTGTGAGGGACTCACTCAAAAGTCTCCGGCAAGACGTCATGAACATGCCTCAGCCCTTTTTCTTCTGGTTCTTGGCGGCATCGGCGGCGGCCTTCTCCTGCTCGGCCGTCTCCTCGTCGTCGAGGTAGCGGTAGGTCTTGACCGTGCCGGACAGCTCCAGCGCCCCGCGCGGCGTGATCCCGCTCTTGGGGTCCTTGGGCTTGAGGTTGATGTCGTGCATGGTGAGGATCACCACGCGCGGCAGCGATGCCACGCCGCTGACGAACGCGCCGAACTGGTGGTAGCTGCCGACCATGCGCAGCGCGATCGGCTTCTCGGCGTAGAACTCCTTCGGCGATTCCGGACCGGGCTGGAACAGCTCGTTGTTGAGCCCGCTGGACAGCGCGGTCTGCGAGATGTCGATGATCAGATCCGGCATCTCGGTCCTGCTAGGCAGCTGACGCAGCATCTGCTGCAGCACCTGCTCCATCTGGGCCAATTGCTGCTTGAGTGGCTCCAGATTGACCGCGCGGCCCTGTTCCTTCTCGAAATCCGCACGCAGCTGAGTCTCCTTCTGCACGAGACCATCGAGCTGCTCGCGCTTGCCGCTGATGAGCAGCAACCAGGCCATGACCACGATGAACAGGCCGACCAGCACGCAGAAGACGATCTTCGCCCGCTGCGGCCAGCCGCCGAGGTTGTTGAAGTCCAGATCCTTGATATTGAATTTCTTCTGGTTCACGACCGGGTCTCCTGCGGCGGGCCAGCGGCCGGCGCCTTGCCAGCCTGGTCCGGCGACTCCGGCACCCTGGCCTGGTCGGCAGGATCGGCCAGCGTGACCTTCAGCGTGAACACATAGGGCAGCGCCTTGAGATCGAGCGCAGGCGCGGCATTGGCGCCTTTGTCCTGGGCCTTGGCCTCGATGATCGACAGATCCGGCCGGGTCATCCAGCCCGAGCCCTCCAGATTGCGCATATAGGCACTGACGCGGGCGTTGGACTGGGAGCGGCCCTCCAGCGTCAGCACGTCCCCCTCCTGCTTGACCGCGGTCAGCACCACGCCGTCGGGGATCGTGCGTACCAGCGAATCGAACAGGTGCACCATCTGCGAGCGGCTGGACTGCAGCTCCTCGATCACCCGCTTGCGCGCCAACAGGCGCTCACGCTTCTTGTCGAGCTCATCGATTTGCTTGTTCTGCGCCTTGACCTTGCCGATCTCGGCGGCCAGGAAGGCATTGCGCTGGTTCTGGCCGCTGATCTGCCGATCGTAATAGAGCCAGACCAGCACCGAGAGCAGCACGCCGGCCAGCGCCGCAAAGCCGAGCATCGCGTAGAACTCGCGCTCGCGCTGTTTGCGGCGCTCGACACGCCAGGGCAGCAGATTGATGCGTGCCATCAGTCGAAGCTCCTCAGCGCCAGACCGGTGGCGATCATCAGCGCCGGGGCGTCCTGCGCCAACGCCTGCACCTGCACCTTCGGCCCCAGCGTCATCTGCGCCAGCGGATTGGCGAGCGCGGTCGTCACGCCCAGCCGCTCCTCCACCATCTCGGGCAAACCGGGCAACGCGGCGCAGCCACCGGCCAGCACGATGTGGTCGACCCGGTTGAACTCGCTGCCGGCATAGAAGAACTGCAGCAGGCGACTGATCTGCTGGACGGTCGCCTCCTTGAACGGCTCCAGCACCTCGATCTGGTAGCTCTCGGGCAAGCCACCCTGGCGCTTGGCCAGTCCGGCCTCCTCGTAGGTCAGCCCGTAGCGGCGCATCACTTCCTCGGTCAGCTGCTTGCCGCCGAATACCTGTTCACGGCTGTACAGGCTGCGTCCGGAACGCAGCACGTTGAGCGTGGTCATCGTCGCGCCGATGTCGACCAGCGCCACCACCGCGTCCTGCGTCACCGGCAGCTCGCTGGCGACCAGGGCGAAGGCGTTCTCGACCGCGAAGGCCTCCACGTCCATCACCTTGGCGGCCAGGCCTCCCAGCTCGAGCGCGGACTGGCGCAGCTCGACGTTCTCCGAGCGCGAGGCGACCAGCAGCACCTGCACCATCTCGGGATTGCCGGGCATCGGGCCGAACACCTCGAAATCGAGGCTCACTTCCTCGACCGGGTAGGGAATGTAGTTGCTGGCCTCCAGCTCGACCTGGGCCTCCAGATCATCTTCGTCGAGTTCGGCCGGCATCGGGATCAGCTTGGTGATCACCGCCGAGCCGGCCACCGCGGCCGCGGCGAACCGGGCCTTGGACCCGGACCGGTTCAACGCGCGACGGATCGCCTCGCCGACCGCCTCGACCTCGACGATGTTCTTCTCGATCACCGCGTTCGGAGGGAGCGGCTCGACCGCATAGTGCTCGACGCGGAAACGGCCGCCGCTACGCGAAAGCTGGAGCAGCTTTACCGCACTCGAACTGATATCGACGCCAACGACCGGCGCCTGACTTTTGCGAATAAGCCCCACGGAAACTCCCCTGCCGACGGGCACTTGGACCTGACTTCTGCGTCCAGGCATTAGCAGCAATTTTTTGCCAGTTGGCAACCATCCCGCACCACAGCCGCCAAGGCGATCACGCCGGCCCCATTGCTCCCCACTGAATCCCTCCCCCCCGGGTCCGGCCCCAGCCAGACCCGGCGTCATCTATACTCTGCGGCCACGAAATCTGCAATCGGAATCTGTCTTGATGCCCCGTTTCCGTCGTTGGCTGGGCTGGATCCTGGCCGCGTTCGTCGTGCTTGCACTGCTGGGAGGCCTGGCCGCCGCCGGCGTCTATTACGCCATCGCCTCCAAGCTGCCGGACGTGCAATCGCTCAAGCAGGTCGAACTGCAGGAGCCGATGTACGTCTATGCCAGCGACGGCCGGCTGATGGCGGTCTACGGCGAGACCCGACGCTACCCGATCCGGATGCAGGACGTGCCCGAGCGCCTGAAGCAGGCGTTCCTGGCCACCGAGGACGCGCGCTTCTACCAGCACGGCGGCGTGGACTACAAGGGCATCGCCCGCGCGGTCTGGCTGCTGGCCACCACCGACGCCAAGCGCGTGCCGGGCGGCTCGACCATCACCCAGCAGGTCGCCCGCCAGTTCTTCCTCAGTTCCGAGTACAGCTATACCCGCAAGCTGGCCGAGATCCTGCTCGCGCGCAAGATCGAGAGCGAACTGAGCAAGGACGAGATCTTCGAGCTGTACCTCAACAAGAGCTTCTTCGGCAATCGCGCCTACGGTGTCGGCGCCGCCGCCGAGTATTACTATGGCAAGAAGCTGAACGAGCTGAGCCTGGACGAAATGGCCTCATTGGCCGGCATCCCCAAGTTCCCGTCCAGCGGCAACCCGATCAGCAACCCCGAGCGCGCCCGCGAGCGCCGCGACTACTACGTGCTGCAGCGCATGGCCAACCTGGGCTTCATCACCCAGGCCGAGGCCGACGCCGCCAAGGCGGTGCCGATGCACGCCAGCCCGCACGAGCCGCCGGTGCAGGTCTACGCGCCCTACGTGGCCGAGCTGGTGCGCCAGGAGATGATCGCCCGCTACGGCGGCGACGTGCTCAACAAGGGCTACCACGTCACCACCACCATCGACGCGACGCTGCAGGCCGCGGCCGACGCCTCGGTCCGCGACGGCCTGCGGCTGTATGACCACCGCCACGGTTGGCATGGCGTGGAGAAGCACTTCGACGTGTCCGCCGACGCCGATGCCGCAGTGCTGGCCTCGCATCTGTCCGGGGTCTACACCCAGGCGGACCTGATCCCGGTGGTGGTCGCGCGCACCGAGCCGAACGGCGGTGTCAGCGTGGTCCGCCACGACAAGTCCGAGCTGACCCTGCCGGCCACCGCCACGCGCTGGACCGGCAAGAACGCGGCCAGCCTGCTCAAGCGCGGCGACCTGGTCCGGATCCGCGCGGGCGAGAAACAGGGCGAATGGATCATCGACCAGCTGCCGCGCGGCCAGGCCGCGCTGGTCTCGCTGGACGCGAACAACGGCGCGCTGAAGGCGATCGTCGGCGGCTTCAGCTATGCCGGCAACAAGTTCAACCGCGCCACCCAGGCGCGCCGCCAGCCCGGCTCGAGTTTCAAGCCGTTCGTCTACGCGGCCGCGTTCGAGAAGGGCTTCAACCCAGCCTCGATCGTGCTCGACGCCCCGGTGGTGTTCCGCGACCGCCGCGGCAAGACCTGGTCGCCGCAGAACGACGGCGGCGGCTTCCGTGGCCCGATGCGCCTGCGCGAGGCGCTGGTGCAGTCGCGCAACCTGGTGTCGGTGCGCCTGCTCGACGCGATCGGCGTGGATTTCGCGCGCAAGTACATCAGCCAGTTCGGCTTCGACGAGGCCGAGCTGCCGCCGAACCTGTCGATGTCGCTGGGTACCGCCTCGCTGACCCCGCTGTCGGTGGCGCGCGGCTACGCGGTGTTCGCCAACGGCGGCTCGCGCGTGGACACCTGGGTGATCGACGAGGTCAAGGACCGCGACGGCAACGTCATTTTCAAGGAGAACCCTGCCGTCGCCTGCCGCTCCTGCGCGCTGCAGGGCGACAAGGTCGCGCCGGTCAGCCAGGTGGTGGATGGCTTCAACTTCGGCGCCGCCGCGCCGGTCGCGCCAGCCACCGACACGCAGAACAAGCCGGCCGGAGACACGCCCCCGCCGCCGGCCGACACCCGGATCGCCCCGCGCGCGATCGACGGGCGTACCGCCTACCAGTTGGTGTCGATGATGCGTGACGTCGTGCGGCGCGGCACCGGCACCGCGGCCAAGGTGCTCGGGCGCGAGGACGTCGGCGGCAAGACCGGCTCCAGCAACGATTTCCGCGACGCCTGGTTCTCCGGCTTCGGGGGGCCGTTCGTGACCACCGTCTGGGTCGGCCGCGACGACTTCCGCTCGCTGGGCAACCGCGAGTATGGCGGCACGGCCGCGCTGCCGATCTGGATCGACTACATGCGGGCGGCACTGAAGGACCAGCCGATCGCCACCAACACCCCGCCCGACGGCATGACCCAGGCCACCATCAATGGCGCGGTCGAATGGGTGAAGAACGAGGACATGGACCGCCTGCAGGACTACGACTACGGGCTGAAGGAACAGCAGGACGAGAAGGCCTTCGATATCTTCTGACGGCGGGGATTCAGGACGAACAGCTTGGCAGGCCCGCGCCTGCCGAGCGACCCGACGGCACGTCTCCGCAGGAGCGGCTTCAGCCCCGACAGCAGGTCGCCAGCGGCGTCTGCCGGTGCCGAACGACCGCTCCCGTCCCCGAAGCAGGCCCTTACGAATCCCCAGTCACGGCATCTCCACCCAGATGCGCTAGAGTCGGACCCGGTTCCAGCCACGGGAGTCCAGGCCATGCACCACGCCCGCCAGCACGCCCAGACACGCACCCGCGAGCGCCGCCACCGCCTCGCCCACGAGGCCGCTCGGCTGATGGCCGAGGGCGGGATCCGCGACTACCACCAGGCCAAGCTCAAGGCCGCCAGCCGGCTCGGCATCTGCGACGATGCCTCGCTGCCGCGCAACCGCGAGATCGAACAGGCCCTGCGCGAGTATCAGCGCCTGTTCGCCGGTCCCGGCCACGCCCTCGGGCTGCGCCAACGCCGCGAGGCCGCGCTGCGGGCAATGGAGTTCTTCGCCGCGTTCTCGCCTCGATTGATCGGCCCGGTCCTCGAAGGTACCGCCGACGAGCACTCGCCGGTATGCCTGCACCTGCACGTGGACGATCCGGAAGCGGTGCAACGGTTCCTGGAGGAACATGGCATCCCGGCAGAATCACGTACCCGGCGCCTGCGGATGGACCCACAACGCATCGCCGACGTGCCGGTGTGGCTATTCAGCGCCGAGGAGCTGACCTTCGACCTCGCGGTGCTGCCATGCCTGGCGCTGCGCCAGGCACCGCTCTCGCAACGGGACGAACGGCCGATGCAGCGCGCCACGGCGACGCAACTGCGGCAGTTGCTGGCCGAGGAGGAAATCCGCGCCCACGAGCAGGCCGCGCGCCAGGGCCTACCCTCCATCCCGGGGTAGAAGGCTTCACCCTTCCCCCGCACGGGGAAGAACACGTCCCCCGTGTCGATTCGACCCGCTCGGCCGCGCAACGAAAACGCCCCGCAACTGCGGGGCGTTTTCTGTCACCTGGATGGTACCGACGCTCAGCGCTGGGCTGCGTCGTAGTCGCGCACGTCGTAGCCGGTGTAGACCTGGCGCGGACGCACAATCTTCATCTCCGGGTCGACCTGCTGCTCCAGCCAATGCGAAACCCAGCCCGGCGTGCGCCCCAGCGCGAACATCACCGTGAACAGCTCGGTCGGGATCTGCAGGGCCTTGTAGATGATGCCGCTGTAGAAGTCCACGTTCGGGTACAGCTTGCGGGCGACGAAGTAGTCGTCCTGGAGCGCGGCCTGCTCCAGCTTCACCGCCACTTCCAGCAGCGGATCGGCCACGCCCAGCTCGCTCAGCACCTTCTGGGTCATCACGCCGATGATCTTGGCGCGCGGGTCGAAGTTCTTGTAGACGCGGTGGCCGAAGCCCATCAGGCGGAAATTGCTCGACTTGTCCTTGGCCTTGAGCACGGCCTCCTCGACCTTGTCGGCGCTGCCGATCTCCTCGAGCATCTTCAGCACCGCCTCGTTGGCGCCGCCGTGGGCCGGCCCCCACAGCGCGGTGACGCCGGCGGCGACCGACGCATACGGGTTGGCCCCGGTGGAACCGACACCGCGCACGGTCGAGGTCGAGGCATTCTGCTCGTGGTCGGCATGCAGGATCAGCAGCACGTCCAACGCCTTGACGATGGCCGGGTTCAGCTCGTAGCGGCCATCGGCCGACTCGAAGGTCTGCTTGAGGAAGCGGCTGACGTAGTCGAGCGAGGTATCCGGCGCGTTGAGGTTCAGGCCCTTGCCGTGGCGGTAGATCAGCGCGGCCAGGGTCGGCACCTTGGCGACCAGACGCAGTGCGGCCTGCTGGCGCTGGGCCTCGTCGTTGAGGTCCAGCGAGGCATGGTACTTGGCCGATAGCTGCGCGATCGCCGCGGCCAGGATCGCCATCGGGTGCGCATCGCGGGCAAAGCTGCCGATCAGGACGTGGACCGACTCATCGACCGGTGATTCCTGGGCCAGCTCGGCCTCGAACGCCTTCAGCTGCTCGGAGCTGGGCAGCTCGCCGTTGAACAGCAGGTAGGCGACCTCGACGAAGCTCGACTTCTCGGCCAGCTGCTCGATCGGGTAGCCGCGGTACAACAGCACGCCCTTGTCGCCATCGATGAAGGTGACGGCCGACTTGCAGCTGGCGGTGGCGGTGAAGCCCGAGTCGTAGGTAAAGAGACCGGTTTCCTTGGTCAGCTTGGAGATGTCGACGCAATCATTGCCCAGGGTGGGCTTCAGAACCGGCAGAACGACCGACGCATCGCCGGCGTTGAGCGTGACCTGATCGAGATCGGACACAGTGTGCGCTCCTCAGAGGAAAGGCAACCGTCCCTTGCCAGCGGACGGATACGTTAGGACGGCAGGGGATTCCATACGGCCCCCATTGGTATCCGCGTATTATCGCACAGCAGCATTTTTCCGTCGCTTGGACGGAAGTCGTAGATCACGCCCTCCCTGGAGGCGGCACACTCGCCTCGGACTGCCCAGCCGGGCGCTCTCCGGGACGCGTGTGGTCGCGGCCAGGAACCAGCGGGACAACCACGAAAAAACAACGGCCGCGCAGGGCGCGGCCGTTGCAAACAACCTGGCTTCGACGCTCAGCGCGCGTAGCGCTTCTGGAACTTGTCGATGCGGCCGCTGGTGTCGATCACCTTGTGCTTGCCCGTGTAGAACGGGTGCGAAGCCGAGGAGATTTCGACCTTGATCAGCGGGTATTCCTCGCCGTCTTCCCACTTGACGGTTTCCTTGGAAGCCATCGTGGAACGGGTCAGGATCTTGAAATCGGAAGTCACGTCGTGGAAAACGACGTCGCGGTAGTTCGGATGGATGTCGGCCTTCATGGGCTCGCACCGTTAGGGGCTGCTGGACAAGAGCGGCATTATACCCACATCCGGCAGCCCCGCACAAGCCGCCGGTCAACCGGCGGCGAGCGCGTCCCTGACCAGTCCCTGGAACACCGCCTGGTCGTAGCCGATCAGCAGGCTGGCATTGTCCGCGGCACCCGATTGGCGGTTCCAGTCGACCACGGTGGCGCCACGGGTGAAGTGTCCGGACAGCTCGATCGCGACGGGGCGCGTCTCCAGCCGCGTCGCCGCCTCCGGCCGCAGCACATATGCCATCGCCAGTGCATCTGCGGCATACCAGTGCTCGCCACGGCCATCCTCCGACCATAGCCGGGTCTTGCGCGAGATTTCCTCATAGAAACGCGCGCGCGGCGAATCGGCGGCCAGCCACTGCACGACCTCGCGATGCGGCAGGCCATGGGCGATGGTCGCCTCCCAATCGACCAGCTCGAACTGCGGGAAGGCGGCGAACACGATGTGCGCCGCCTCCGGGTCGAAGGCGATATTGAATTCCGCCGACGCGGTGATGTTGCCGTGGCCGGTGATCGCCCCGCCCATCACCACGAAGCGCCCGATCCGCTGCGGCAGGCTCGGATCGAGCTTAAGCGCCAGCGCGACGTTGGTCAGCGGTCCCAGCGCGACCAGCAGCAACTCGCCGGCGTGCGCGTGCGACAGGCGCAGGATCGCCAGGGCGGCATGCTCGACCTCGGCCTGCCGCGCGGCGGGCTCGAAACCGACGTCACCGAAGCCATCCACGCCGTGCACGTGCGCGGCGTCCACCGACGGATGCACCAGTGGATCCGCGCAGCCGGCGAACACCGGCACATCGGCGCGACCGGCCACCTCGCACAGCTTCAGCGCATTGCGCACAGTGTGGTCCAGGCCGACGTTGCCGGCCGCGATGGTCAGCCCGACGATGTCATGACGCGGATCGTTGAAGGCCATCAGCAACGCCAGTGCGTCGTCCACACCAGGGTCGGTGTCGATCAACAGCGGAATCTTCTTGGTCATGGGATTGGGGATTGGGGATTCGCAAGGGCGACTAGCCTACCCGCTTTCCGCTTTTGCCAATCTCCAACCCCTCCGCTACGCGGCGGCGTAGCGCACCGCGCCGCCGATCCAGCGCGCGACCAGCCTATCGGCGATGTCCGGATCCTCGCGCAGCAACGCTTCTGAAAGGCGCTGCACCTTCGGCAGCAATGCCGCGTCGCGGGCCAGATCGGCCACCCGGAAGTTGGCCAGGCCAGTCTGACGGGTCCCCAGCAGCTCGCCCGGGCCGCGCAGCTCCAGGTCCTTCTCGGCGATCACGAAACCATCGTGGGTCTGCCGCATCGTCTCCAGCCGCTGCCGCGCCATCGCCGACAGCGGTCCCTGGTACAGCAGCACGCAGCTCGACGCGGTCGCGCCGCGCCCGACCCGGCCACGCAGCTGGTGCAGCTGCGCCAGGCCGAGCCGCTCGGCGTTCTCGATCACCATCAGCGAGGCGTTCGGCACATCCACGCCGACCTCGATCACGGTGGTGGCGACCAGCAGGCCGATCTCACCCCGCTTGAACGCCTGCATCACCCGCTGCTTCTCGGCCGTCTTCATCCGGCCATGCACCAGTCCCACCGCAAGCCCAGGCAACTGTGCGGAAAGCGCCTCGTAGGTCGCCTGCGCCGCCTGCGCCTCGATACGATTGCCACCCGCCTCGGCCTTGTCGCCGTCCTCACTTTCCTCGATCAACGTGCATACCCAGTAGACCTGGCGCCCTTCCGCGCAGGCCGCGCGGATGCGCTCGACCAGCTCCGGGCGGCGCTCAGCGCTGAGCACCAAGGTCTGCACCGGGGTGCGGCCCGGTGGCAGTTCGTCGATCGCCGACACGTCCAGGTCGGCGTAGGCCGACATCGCCAGCGTGCGCGGGATCGGCGTGGCGGTCATCACCAGCTGGTGCGGCACGCGGCCGGTCGCCGCGCCCTTGTCGCGCAACGCCAGCCGCTGATGCACGCCGAAGCGGTGCTGCTCGTCGATGATCGCCAGCGCCAGGTCGTCGAACACCACCGCCTCCTGCATCAGCGCATGGGTGCCGACCACGAGCTGCGCCTGCCCGGAAGCGACCTGCGCCAACACCGCCGCGCGCGCCTTGCCGGTGACCTTGCCGGCCAGCCAGGCCACACGCACACCGAGCGGTTCCAGCCAGCCGCGCAGGTTGGCAAGATGCTGCTCGGCCAGCAGCTCGGTCGGCGCCGCCAGCGCGACCTGCTTGCCCTGCTCCACCGCCAGCATCGCCGCAAGCGCGGCGACCACGGTCTTGCCGCTGCCGACGTCGCCCTGCACCAGCCGCAACATCGGCGAGGGCCGGGCCAGATCCGCGCGAATCTGTTCGAACACGCGCTGCTGCGCACCGGTCAACCGGAACGGCAACGCGTGCAGCAACCTGCGTACCAGCCGGCCCGGACCATCGAGAGCCGACGCCGCCTGCTGCTGCAGGGCGATGCGCTGGCGGCGCAGGCTGAGCTGGTGCGCGAGCAATTCCTCGATCGCCAGCCGCTGCTGCGCCGGATGGGTGCCGGCCAGCAGCGCGCCGGTATCGCTGCCCAGCGGCGGGCGGTGCATGGTCAGCAGCGCTTCGCGCAGCGCCGGCAGGTGCTGGCGCGCCAGCCAGTCCGGCGGCAGCAGTTCCAGCGCTGCATCGTCCGGCAGGCGCTCCAGTGCCATCCCGATCAGCTTGCGCAGGCTGGCCGGGCCGATCCCCTCGATCGCCGGATAGACCGGATCGAGCGATTCGCCCAGCTCGGCCTGTTCGTCGGCGCCGAGCACGCGATAGGACGGGTGCACGATCTCCCAACCGTGCTGGCCGGGCTTGGGCGTGCCGAATGCGCGGACCCGCGCTCCCGGCCAGAACTGCGCGACCTGCGCGGCGCGGAAGTGGAAGAACCGCAGCACCAGGGTCGCGCGCGAGTCATCGGCGAGCGCGACCCGCAGCACCGGCCGGTAGCGGAAGCCGCGCTCGACCGCCTCGACCCGGCCTTCGACCTGCGCCGGCACTCCTGCCTGCAACTGTGCGATCGGGGTGAGCCGGGTGCGGTCCTCGTAGCGCAGCGGCAGGTGCAGCCAGAGGTCCTGCAGGGTGACGACGCCGCGCGCGGCGAGTTTCCCGGCGACCTTGGCGCCGACGCCGGGCAGCACCGTCAGCGGCGCATCGCCGACGGCGGCCAGGTTCGGCGAAGGCGCGCGCGGCACGGCTAGCGCGCGGCCTGGCGTGATGCCCGCACAGGCGGGAACCCCACGGCGTGCGAGGCGCGCGAGCGTTCGACCTGACGCGCGCCGTTGGTTCGCACGCCCCCCATCCTCATCCCTGCCAGCGCGGAGGCGATGAACGCGAGGTTGTCCGCGGGACGGCACACGGGGGCATGTCGTCCCGGCTCAGTCGAGCACCATCACCGCGTCGACCTCGAAGCCCGCGCCCTTCGGCAGACCGGACACCTCGATCGTCGAGCGCGCCGGGAACGGCGCCTGGAAGTATTCCTGCATCACCGCGTTGACCTTGGCGAACTCGCCCAGGTCGGTGAGGTACAGGCCGAGCCTGACCACCTTGTCGAGCGAACCGCCGGCCGCCTCGGCCACCGCCTTGAGGTTGTCGAAGGCGCGGCGCGCCTGCGCCTCGATGCCGCCGCCGACGATCTCGCCGGTGGCCGGGTCGAGCGGGATCTGCCCGGAGAAGTACACGGTGTTGCCGGCCTTGACGGCCTGCGAGTACGGGCCGATCGCGGCCGGCGCCTGGTCGGTGTGGATGATCTGGCGGGACATGGGGTGCTCCGGATGGAAAAGAGGGGCCTGCAATTCTAGCCGGGCCGCCTGCTTTTCGTAGGAGCGACTTCAGTCGCGACGGGCTTTCCCTTTAGATCCCCGCACACGGATGTGCGGCGCTTTTGCGAGGGATTCGCATGAAAGCCCCATCGCGACTGAAGTCGCTCCTACGCATTGCGGCCCCGAATCGCCGGCTTACTGCCGGCGCACGCTCTGCACCGCCTGCAGCCGGCGCAGCCGGCGCATGATCTCGGCCAGGTGGCGGCGGTCGCGCACCTGGATGTTGAAGCGCAGCACCGCGGCGTTGAAGTCGCGGTCCAGGTAATCCACGCGTTCGATGTTGGACTCGCTCTGCGCGATCGCCGCGGCCAGCTGCGCCAGCACGCCGGTGCGGTTCTCCACCTCGACCACCAGCGCGCTGTCGTAGTCGCCGCCGACGCCGGAGTCCCAGTCGATCGGCACCCAGCGCTCGGGCGACTTGCGCAGCTCGGCCAGGTTGGGACAGTCCAGTCGGTGCACCACGATGCCCTTGCCGGCGGTGTGGTAGCCCATGATCTCGTCGCCCGGGATCGGCTGACAACAGTTGGCGAAGCTGATCACGCCACGCTCGCTGCCGTCGATCAGGATCTTCTCGTGCGAATGCTTGGACAGCCCGGCGCCACGCAGCTCGGCGTAGGCCATCAGCGCCTGCGCGGCCTGGGTCGGCATCCAGTTGCCGAGCGCGACGTCGGCCAGCAGCGCCTCCAGGCGCGGGTAGCGGTGTTCGGCCAGGAACGTGTCGAGCCGGCCCTTGGGCAGGCGCTCCAGCGAGGAGTCCATCGCCTCCAGCGCGCGGTCGAGCATGCGGTGCCCCAGCTGTACCGCGTCCTCGTGTTCGAGCTGCTTGAGCTGGTGGCGGATCGCGGTGCGCGCCTTCGAACTGACCACGAATTCCAGCCACTGCGGCTTGGGCGTGGCCGAGCGCGCGGTGATGATCTCCACGCTCTGACCGCTGGCCAGCCGGGTACGCAGCGGCACCAGCTTCTTGTCCACGCGCGAGGCGACCGCCTTGTTGCCGACGTCGGTGTGCACCGCGTAGGCGAAGTCGAGCGCGGTGGAATTGCGCGGCAGCGCGAGGATCTTGCCCTTCGGCGTGAACAGGTAGACCTCGTCCGGGAAAAGGTCGACCTTGACGTTGTCGAGGAACTCCAGCGAGGAACCGGCGGCGCGCTGGCTCTCGATCAGCTCGACGATCCAGGCGTGCGCGCGGCTCTGCGCGCTGTTGGGCGTGTCCGAGCCGAGCTTGTAGGTCCAGTGCGCGGCCACGCCGCGCTCGGCGATCAGGTCCATCTCCTCGGTGCGGATCTGCACCTCGATCGGCGAGCCGTAGGGACCGAACAACACCGTGTGCAGTGACTGGTAGCCGTTGGCCTTGGGGATCGCGATGAAATCGCGGAAGCGCCCGTCCAGCGGCTTGAAGCTGGCATGCACCGCGCCGAGCGCGTGGTAGCAGTCGGCCACCGAACGCACCACCAGGCGGAAGCCGAACACGTCCATCACCTGGTCGAAGGTCTTGTTCTCCTCGCGCATCTTGTTGTAGATGCTCCAGGGCGTCTTGATCCGGCTGACCAGGCGGTGTTCCAGCCCTTCCTTGGCCAGGCGCTGGCTGAGCTGCACCTCGACCTGCGCCATCGCCTCGCGGCGCACCACGGGCTGACTGCGGATGTGCTTCTCGATGATCGCGTGGCGCCAAGGAAACAACGCTTTGAAACCAAGGTTCTGCAGCTCGGACTTGACCAGGCTCATGCCCAGGCGCTGGGCGATCGGCGCATAGATCTCCAGCGTTTCGCGGGCGATGCGGCCGCGCGCCTCGCTGCTCTGCGCGCCGAGCGTACGCATGTTGTGTAGGCGATCGGCGAGCTTGATCATGATCACGCGCAGGTCGCGCGACATCGCCAACAGCATCTTGCGGAAGCTCTCGGCCGCCGCTTCCTGGCGGTCGCGGAACTTGAGCTTGTCCAGCTTGGTGACGCCATCGACCAGCTCGGCGACGGTCTCGCCGAACTCGCCGGACAACTCATCGCGGGTGAGCGGAGTGTCTTCGATGGTGTCGTGCAGGATCGCGGCGATCAGCGCCTCCACGTCCAGGCCCAGCTCGGCGAGGATGCCGGCGACCGCGACCGGGTGGGTGATGTACGGTTCGCCGGACTTGCGGGTCTGACCGGCATGCGCGGCCGCGCCGACTTCCCAGGCGCGGCGCAGCAACGGCAGCTGTTCCTTCGGCAGGTAGCTGGCGGCGCGCTCCAGGCGCAGGACGTAGTCGGGAGCACCCGCGCCGGGAGGCGTGGACGTGACGAGGGCTGCCTGGGCAGTCGGGCCTGGGTTCATGCCGGAAGACTATGCCAGCGGAATGTAGACGGCAATTGCCGGGATCGCCGCCCAAACACCCTGTGGCGGCGGCAATATCTTCTGTGGGAGAGACTTCAGTCCCGACGGCCGCGCCGGCAAAGCGTCGGGACTGAAGTCCCTCCCACAATCACACCTCGACACGAACGCCGCCAAACGAAACAGCCCGCGGGGCCGCGGGCTGCTCGATGACGCGATCCATCGGGCCGAGGGGGCTCGATCGACGAGCCGACGCTCAGTCGTCGTTCTTGGACATGTCCTCGTCGGCCACGACCTCGGCCGCCGCCCATTCCAGCGCCTCACGCTCGGCGCGCTCGCGCTCGGCCTTCTCGACCTCGTCGATCAGTGCGTTGTCGATCTTGCGCGCGGCGATCTCGCGCAGCGCCAGCACGGTCGGCTTGTCGCCACTGTCGCTGTTGTCGATCGTCGGCTGCACGCCGTTGGCCAGCTGACGCGCGCGCTTGGAGGCCATCACCACCAGCTCGAAACGGTTGTTAACGACTTCCAGGCAATCTTCTACGGTAATGCGGGCCATGCGGGCTCCCGGCGACCGGCACGGTCGCGCCATCTGAATGGGGAAAGGGCGGGGATTGTACGGCCGCAACCACCGTGACCGCAAGTCACGCTGGTTCAGTTTCCTTTTCGATCAGAGGGTTACGCGTCGCGCCCGGCCAGCAGCGCCTGGAGCAGCCCGGCGTGGCGCTCGGCCTGGGCCTGCCGGCGCAGGCGGCTGGCGAGGAAGATCGAGCACATCTCCGTCACCGCGGTCTCGAAGTCCTCGTTGATGATCACGTAGTCGAACTCGCCGTAGTGCGACATCTCCTCGCGCGCGGCGGCCAGCCGCTGCGCGATCACCGCCTCGCTGTCCTGGCCACGCTTGCGCATGCGTTCCTCCAGCGCCTGCCGCGAGGGTGGCAGGATGAACACGCTGACCGCGTCGGGCACCTGCGCGCGCACCTGCCGCGCGCCCTGCCAGTCGATCTCCAGCAGCACGTCGCGGCCGGCCGCCAGCTGCGGTTCCACCGACTGGCGCGCGGTGCCCTTCCAGTCGCCGTGCACCAGCGCGTGCTCGAAGAAGTCGCCGGCGGCGATCATCCGCTCGAACTCGGCGGCAGAGACGAAGTGATAGTGCTCGGCATGGCGCTCGCCCGGCCGTGGCGCGCGCGAGGTGAAGGAGATCGACAGGGCGATCTGCGGATCGCGCGCCAGGGTGGCGTTGACGATGCTGCTCTTGCCGGCGCCGGAAGGCGCCGCGACGATGTAGAGGGTGCCACGCATCGGTCAGTTCCCTGGATCGACGGTTCGGGCGGCGCACGATAACCAGACTGAAGCCCGGCGGCAAATCCGCCGGTTCGGCCGCGCCCGCCATCCGTCCCCGCAACCCCCGCCGAATGCCGCCGCTCAGGCTGGTTCGCGCGCCTGGCAGACGTCCACCCAGACCGCACCGACCAGCTCGGCCATCCGCAGCGGCTCGATCCGCACCGCGCTGTGGGTCGAGCCGGCGGCCGGGATCACTTCGTCGAAGGCCTTGAGCGAAACATCGCAGTAGACCGGCAGCGGCTGCGCCAGGCCGAACGGGCACACCCCGCCGACCGGATGGCCGGTCACCGCGACCACTTCGTGCGCGTCGAGCATGCGCACCTTGCCGCCGAAGGCGGCCTTGGCCTTGCGGTTGTCCAGCCGCGCATCGCCGCAAGTCACCAGCAGCAGCTCGCGCCCGCCCGCGCGCAGCGACAGGGTCTTGGCGATCTGCGCCGGATGCACGCCATGCCCGTGCGCGGCCTCGGCCACCGTCGCGGTGCTGGACGGCAGTTCGATGATGGCGATGTCCGGCGCCCTGTCGGCGAGAAAAGCGCGGACCGATTCCAGGCTCATGCGTCGGGGCTCCTGCATGTGGTCGGGACCGCGACCATACAACGGCCGGCCTCGCCGCCGCATGCGGCGGACGCGGGTACGCGCTTCAATGACCAAATGAGCAATGCGCCGGCACCGGCGATGCACCACGATGCTCCCCGGATCGCGTGTCGCGATCCGGCCATGCGCAACCGGCGAACCAAGATCCGGCCAGCATGGCAACCCGATTCCGAAGCGATCGACGCCGACCTGGGAGGAAGCAGCCATGGGGTACGGAGAAAACGATACGGCAGTACCGAATGATGCCCTCGCGCAGGATGTGGCCGGACGTATCGCCGGGCACGGCGAGGAACTGGCCGAACTGGCGTGGGAAAACGAACGGCTGGGCCAGCTGAGCCCGCGCTCGGCGCAGATCCTGCGCTCGGCCGGGCTGATGCGGCTGTTGCAGCCGCGACAGCATGGCGGGCTGGGCGGCACCCCCGGCCAGTTCCTGGAGGCCGTGATCGCCACCGCGCGCCACGACGGTGCGGCCGGCTGGGTCGCCGGCGTGGTCGGCGTGCATCCCTGGGAAGTGGCCCTGCTCGACCCGCGTGTCGGCGAGGAGATCTGGGGCGAGAACCAGGACACCTGGGTCGCCTCGCCCTATACGCCGTCGGGCATCGCCCAACCCGTCGAGGGTGGCTACCGGCTCAACGGCCGTTGGCAGTTTTCCTCCGGCACCGATCATGCCGACTGGGTATTCCTCGGCGCGCTGGTCGGCGATGCGCAGGGCCGGCCGGCCTCTCCGCCGCGGATGCTGCATGTCATTCTGCCGCGCCGCGACTACCGGATCATCGACGATTCGTGGGACGTGATCGGCCTGCTCGGCACCGGCAGCAAGGACGTGGTGGTGGAGAACGCCTTCATCCCCGCCTACCGCGTGCTCGACTACGACGTGCTGGCATCGGGCAACGCCGCCCAGCAGGCGGGCCTGACCGATCCGATCTACCGGTTGCCGTTCTCGGTGATCTTCCCGGTCGGCATCACCGGCGCGATCATCGGCATGGCCGAGGGTGCGCTGGCCGCGCATGCCGCCTACCAGCGCGACCGGGTCTCGGCGGCCGGCACCAAGCTGCGCGACGATCCCTACTCGGGCTACTTCACCGGCGAGGCCGCGGCCGAGGTTCAGGCCTCGCGCCTGCAGTTGCTGGACGGGATCAACTGGGCCTACGACCAGGTCCGCGCCGGCAAGGAGTTGAGCTTCGAGGACCGCTCGCGGATCCGCCGCAACCAGATCCGCTGCGCCTGGCGGGCGGTCGCCGCTCTGGACACGGTCTACGCGCGCTCCGGCGGCAACGCCAGCCGGCGCAGCAACCCGATCCAGCGCTTCTGGCGCGACGCGCACGTCGGGCTCAATCACTTCATCCACGTGCCCGGCCCGTCCTACCACGCCAACGCGATCGTCCAGTACGGACTGCAGCCGCCCGAGCCGCTGCGCGTGGGCATCTGAGCGCCACCCGGAGCCGCCGCCGATGCAACCCGACCTGGAACACGACGCGACACTGCCCGCCGCCGCGCCCGAACCACCTCAGCCGCTGGATCCACGCACGTTCCGCAGCGTGCTGGGCAACTTCCCGACCGGCGTGGTGGCGATCACTACCGCCGCCGGTGATGACGAGCCGATCGGGATGATCGTCGGCTCGTTCACCTCGGTGTCGCTGACGCCACCGCTGGTCTCGTTCCTGGCCGACTGCTCATCCTCGACCCAGGCCAGGATCCAGCAGGCCGGCCGGTTCTGCGCCAATGTGCTGGCCGCCGACCAGGAGGGCCTGTGCCGGCAGCTCGCCAGCCGACGCCCGCCGGTACGCTTCGACGGCATCCCCTGGAGCCGCTCGCCACTGGGCAATCCGATCCTCGAAGGCATCATTGCCTGGATCGACTGCAGCATCGCCGACGTCATCGCGGTCGGCGACCACTATCTCATCGTCGGCCACGTCCATGCGCTGCACGCGGTCTCGGACAAGACGCCGCTGCTGTTCCTGCGCGGTGGCTACGGCGACTACTTTTCCAACTCCGCGCACATCCTGGACCGGCTGCTGGACTGGCAGTAACCCGCGCCTGCCAAGCAGGGCGGTTCAACCGCCCTGTTCGCGTTCGCCCTGGAGCAGGCCGAGCAGTTCGACCTGCGCATGCGTGCCGGTCTTGGCATAGATCGACTTGAGGTGGGCGCGCACCGAATTGGCCTGCACGCCCAGTTCCTCGGCGATGTGCGTGGGGGTCTTGCCGTCCAGCAGCAGGCAGGCCACGCGCACCTCGGACTGGGTCAGCTCATAGGTCTTGCGCAGGCGTGCGGCCAGCACGTTGCTCGAATGCGAACGATCGGTCACCAGCAGCACGACCTTGCTCTCGTTCACCCCCTCCCAGGCGAACGTGACCGGCGCCGGGTAGGCGACCACGCTGCCGCGCCGCGTCCCGGAGGGATCCTGGTAGGACAGGCGCCCGCAGGCGCCCTTTTCGCGCGTGCGATGCACCAGCCGCGGCAGCTCGGGCAGCCGCACCGAGGAACCGGGCACCAGTCGGTCGTGCTCGACGCGCAGCACGCTGCCGGCGTGCAGCAGCTCGTTCATGCTGGCATTGATGCTCTCGATCCTGCCGTCCTCCGAAAGGATCGCGATGCCGATCTGCTTCTGGTCCAGGCTGTGGATCACGCTCTCCATCAGGTTGGATGCCTGCATGAAGGAACCGGCGATCTCGAACGACAGCACCAGATCATCGCGCAGCGAGGCCAGCAGGTCCATCTCGTACTGCCCGGCCTGCCTCTTGCGCGCCTGGCTGGCGTGCACCAGCACCCTGGCGGTACGCACCTGCAGCAGCATGCACAACCCACCACCCTGATCCAGGTACTGGCCGTAGCGCGAGTAGAACTCGCTGCGCTTGAGATCGGCGTCGATCAGGCTGTCATCGATGCGCACGATGCTGCCCGAGCGCAGCGTCTGCCAGAAGCGCTGCAACGGGTTGATGTGCTGGTAGTGCTGCAGGAATTCCTCGCTGCCCTCGTCGCCGTCGGCACCGACGCCGCCGGCCTTGACCGCGACGCCGGACGGAGCGAACACCGTCAGATCGGCGGTCTCGGTATCGAGCAGTTCGGAGATCGAACGGGTCCAGTCCGCGATCGGGTCGGGATGCAACGCGGCCCGGTAAAGCCTGGATGAAACGTCGTGCAAGCGCTCCCAAGGCATTGGATGCCCCATATACCCTCCCAGGTACTGTGCTCGGCGGGCGGAGCATAAGAACAGAAAATTTTCCGCGTCAACCTGACGCAGGCAACGGCGGCCGGCCACGGCCACGGCGAACGCCCATGGCGGCGCGCCTGCACACGCTCACCCTTTCCATAGTGGCGCCGGCCTGACGGCAGCAGGGTCTTTTTGCTGCAGCGCAGAGTGGAAATGCGCGGAGTTGCTCGATGCCTGGTTTGCGATGACGAGACACGCGGGTTGCAGCCAGGAAGCGCACGCGATTGACCAAATGGGTAATGCATCCGGCGTGGCGATGAATCACCCTGCCGTTCGCGCTCGACGCGGCGCGATGGCACCCCTGACCGGGACAGGCCATCAGCGTTGGGCCGAACCAGCAGGCGAACAGACCTCGGGAGGGGCTATGCCAGGCTGTATTGCGACGTACTACCATTGCGTGCAGTGGCGCATGCGCGCCGCAACGCGCGATCGCCTGCGGCGAACGCCGCGCCCTGCCGCGAGAACACCATCAACCGCCTGAGAAACCGGGCCCGCAGCGCTTTCTCTCCGCTTATCTTCCGGGCGGGCGCGTGATCGCCCCTGCCCGTCGAACGATCGAACTGGCCAAGGGTGCAATCGATGACTGACACAGATCTCCAGCAGCGCAGTGCCGACACGCCGCACGACCCGGAAACCCAGGTGCCGTCCTCGCGGGTCTCGCGCCGGGGCTTCCTCAAGGCCGCCGGCATCGGCGCGGCCGGCGCCACGCTCGGCGTGTCGAGTGTGACCAGTGCGGCGGCACGCCGCTGGGACGAGGAAACCGACGTGGTCGTGGTCGGCTCCGGCGGCGCCGCGCTCGCCGCGGCGGTCGGCGCGCTGCACAACGGCGCCAAGGTGATAGTGCTGGAGAAGGCACCGATCCCCGGCGGCACCACCGCCAAGTCCGGCGGCGCATTCTGGA
The DNA here is from genome assembly GCA_047607345.1 of Pseudomonas sp. Taxonomy (GTDB): domain Bacteria; phylum Pseudomonadota; class Gammaproteobacteria; order Xanthomonadales; family Xanthomonadaceae; genus Pseudomonas_S. The sequence goes on from JASGDF010000109.1 coordinate 24,072, forward strand.
TCCCCAACAATCCGCTGATGCAGGCCCAGGGCCAGCACGACGACCGCGACGCCGCGCTGCACTACATGGCGCGCGTGGCGTTCCCGCAGCTGTATCGCGCCGACCAGCCGACACTGGGCCTGTCGCAGCTCAACCACGACCTGCTGGGAACCTTCTACGACCATGGCCAGCGCGTCACCCGCACGCTGGCGCAGATCGGCGCGCTGAAGTCGCAGCAACAACTGGGCGCGACCGGCCCATTGCCCGACTACCAGGGCCAGCTGCCCGAGAACAAGGCGGTGCTCGGGCGCACGCTGCAACCGAGCAATGCCGAGGGCAAGCCCGGCTTCGGCGGCGACATGGTCGGCCAGCTGTCGGCGTTCGCCGAGGCCAAGGGTGCGCCGGTACGGGTCGAGCACGCGGTGACCCGGATCGTGCTGGACGAGCGCCGGCGGGTGGTCGGCGTGGAGGCGCAGACTCCGGACGGCCCCCGCGCGATACGCGCGCGCAAGGGCGTGGTGTTCGGCTCCGGCGGATTCACCCACAACCTGCCGATGCGCGACGGCTACCTGCGCATGCCGGTGCTCGGCGGCTGCGCGGTGCCGAGCAACCAGGGCGACTTCATCAACCTGGCGATCGAGATCGGCGCCAAGCTCGGCAACCTCAACGAGGCGTGGCTGCAGCAGGAGGTGGTCGAGGAGGTGGTGCAATTCTCCAGCGTGCCGTTCGGCGCGTTCCTGCTCGGTGGCGACAGCATGATCGTGGTCAACAAGCTCGGCCACCGGATGTACGACGAGAAGCACGTCTACAACGAGCGCACCCGCAGCCATGCGGTGTGGGATCCCTCGCGCGCCGAGTACGTCAATCTCTACCAGTTCATGCTGTTCGACGGCCACGCGATCGAGTACGGCGGCCCCCAGCTGATGCCGCCGGTCGGCGCGGACATGCCTTCGTACGTGATCACCGCGCCGGACTGGGACGCGATGGCGGTCGCGATCCAGCAGCGGCTCGATTCACTCGCCGGCAAGATCGGCCGCTTCCAGCTCGATCGCGGCTTCGTCGCCACGCTCAAGCGGACCGTGGCGCAGTTCAACGACTACGCCGAGGCCGGCGTGGACCTGGATTTCCATCGCGGCGAGCTGCCGATCGAGCATGCCTTCCACGTCCCTGGCGCGAACAACGACAAGCCCAACAAATGGCTGTATCCGTTCGCCAAGACCGGCCCCTATCACTGCATCATCCTCGGGCCGGGCACGCTGGACACCAAGGGCGGTCCGGTGACCAATCCGCAGGCCCAGGTGCTGGACATACACGACCAGCCCATCGCCGGGCTGTACGCGGCCGGCAACTGCGCCGCTTCGCCGTCGGGCCAGGCCTACTTCGGCGCCGGCTGCACGCTGGGACTGGCACTGACCTACGGCTACATCGCCGGCGAGCACGCCGCCGGCCAGGGCTGACCACGCCCCCCATCCTCCTTCCGGACGACCTATCGAGCATGAGCAGACCGCGCATTCCGCTTCTCCTCGCCCTGCTGCTGAGCGCCACCGCCAGCGCCCCCGCGCTGGCCGACGACGCCTGCACCGGCACCTTCCGCGCCAAGATCCAGCCGATCCTCAACACCAAGTGCGTGGCCTGCCACCAGGACGCGGCCCCGGCCGACGGCCTGTCGCTGCAGCGCACCGCCGCGCCGGCCAGCCTGATCGGCGTGCGCGGGCGCAACGCGCCGATGCCGCTGGTGACGCCGGGCGATCCGCAGCAGAGCTACCTGCTGCACAAGATCGACGGCAGTCACCTGAAGGTCGGTGGACAAGGCATGCAGATGCCGGTCGGCGGCAAGCTCGGCGACGACGACATCAAGGCCATCACCAGCTGGATCGCCGGCTGCAAGCGCGCATGAGCACGCAGCGCAAGAGCCCGCTGCTGACCTGGACCCATGGCGATGGCGATACGCCGCTGCTGCTGTTGCACGAGCGCTACCAGGACCCGGCGACGATGCCGGCGCCGCCGGTGCCGGCCGGCATGCGCGTGATCCGCGTGCGCTCGCCGCGCCAGCAGATGGCCGGCATCTCCACGCTCGGCTACTTCTGGTTCCTCGGCCCGCTGCAGGCACCGGAGCCGAGCACCTTTGGCGACGGCCTGCACCATCTGGAAAGCCTGCTGCTGGAGCTGTCGTTCGGCCCGGGCAAGCCCGCCAGCGTGCTGGTCGGCAGCGGCGAGGGCGGAGTGATGGCGCTGGTGCTGGCCACGCTGTGGCCGGAACTGCTGGCCGGGGTGGTATCGATCGACGGTCCGCTGCCGCACAATCTCGCCGGATTCCCGATCGAGCCGCGCGTGCCGTTGCAGTTGCCGGTGCTGCTGATCGAACACGACCGCGAGTTGGCCGATAGCGCACAGGCACTGTCGGCGCTGGGCGCGCGCGTGCAGCGCCACGCCGCCGAGGCGGCACCGATACGGCAAGCGCTGGACTGGGCCGCACGACACGCGGCGGCGCTCGTGCCGGGAACCGCAAACGGCCGCGCCCGGACGCAGGCCACCGCGGCGCCACGCGCATGATCGACGACGCAGGAACACTGCCCGAGATCGCACCGCGCACGGCCGCAACCCCGGCGGCCAAGGCCGTGCCGGGCGAGCCGGGCCTGTGGGTGTTCCTGTTCGGCGACATGGCCATCTTCCTGGTGTTCTGCGCGGCCTACCTGGTCGAGCGCGCAGGCGCGCGCGAGCTGTTCGCCGCCTCGCGTCTGCAGCTCGGCCTCGGCCTGGGCCTGACCAACACCGTGATCCTGCTGACCAGCTCGCTGCTGGTAGTGGTCGCACTGCAGGCGGTGCGTGGCGCGCGCACCGGCCCCGCGCGCGCGGCGCTGGCCGCCGCGCTGGCGTGCGCGCTGGCCTTCGTGACGCTCAAGGGCCTGGAATACGCACACCTGATCGAAGCCGGCCACGGACCGGGATCGAACCTTTACTTCACCTATTTTTTCATCCTGACCGGACTGCACCTGTCGCATGTGCTGATCGGGCTGGTCGTACTCGGGTTGATGCTCGCTCAGGCCGGCAGGCCCGACGCGGCGACGGGGCAACGGCGGCGCTGGATCGAGGCCGGCGCCTGTTATTGGCACCTGGTGGACCTGCTCTGGATGACGGTGTTCCCCCTGCTCTATCTGGTGGGCTGAACCATGGCGCTGACGAAACTGATCACACCTCGCGCGGCATCGACCTGGACACTGTTGCTGGCACTGTCGCTGCTCGGTCCGGGGCTGGGCGGCGGTGGCCGCGACGGCACCGTCCTCGGCCTGGTGGTGCTCGCACTGGCCACGATCAAGATCCGCCTGGTCGGGCTCGATTTCATGGAACTGCGGCATGCGCCGACGCCGATGCGCGCCGGCTTCGAGGCGTATTGCGTGCTGCTGTGGGTCACGCTGTCGGCGTTGTACGCCTGGGCCTGAGCTCGCGGCATCGCCGTGGCGACGCCGCGACCGGCTACAACGTCACGAACACGCTCAGCAGCAGGTTCAGCGAACTGCCCTCGCCCTGGAAGTACTGGATGCTCGGGTGGTCGGTGTAGCCCAGGCCAAAGGTCGCGTACAGCCCCGGCCGCAGGTGGAACATGTACGAGGCGGTGACGCTGTTGGCGTAGCTGTTCGCGAACAGGCTCGTATAGGGCGCATAGGCCTCGGTGAGCGCCTGGATCGGCTTGCCGACCACGTTGCGGTCGTATACCAGCGACAGCATGTCCTGCGGCCGCCGCGCGGACGGGCCCAGCCAGTAGCCACGCAGTTCGTAGTAGTCGGTGAACGGCGCGATCCTGTCCGAACCGCGCATGTAGCCGGCACCGAGATAAACGCCGCGGTAAGCGGTATAGGCCGATTCCGGCGCCTGCTGCCATAGCTGGTGATCGCCGAGCAGGTAGTAGCCGTGGGCGCCGCGAGTGGTCGCCGTCGGATCTTCGAGCAACCGACTGTAGTCCTTGAACGTGGACGAGTTGTACAGCGTGCCGGCGCGCAGCCAGGTGTAGCCGCGGCCCGGCACGGATTGGCGGCGGTAGCCGAGCTCGCCGGTGTAGAGCCAGCGGGTGCCGGGCACGGACGATTCGAAATCCAGTCCTGACGGATTGGCCCGGACCTCGTCGTAGACCGGGTTGCCGGTCGGCCCATTGACCGGCAGGCTGCGCTGGATGCCGGCCTGCAGGTAGAGCGTGTCGCTCAGATGCACGCTGGCGCGCACGTTCGGCGTGCCCCAGTTGGTCCCGGTCATGCCCATGACCGGCAGCAGCGAGCCGGTCGGGCCGAACGGATTGGTGACCAGCCCGCCGACGTAGAAACCGACGAATTCCGGCAGGGTCGGGAACCAGCCGATCTTGAACTCGGCGCGGCCATCGAACAGGGTCTGGTACCACGACAGGTTCTGCACGCGCGCGTTGCGCGGCAGGTAGGCCTCGTCGCTGGACACGCCCCATTGCACGCCCAGCGCGATCTGCCCGTCCGGCACGCCCCAGCGGCGCGTGTCGTAGGTCAGGAACACGAGGCTGGAGACGATCGCCGCCGGGCGCTGGCCGAAGTAGGAGCGCCCACCGGCGCAGTTGTAGCCCAGGTTCGCCGGCACGCAGGCCGGCACGCTAGCCGGTACCCGGCCCGGCGTATCCAGCACGTTGGCCTGCGCGACCAGGGTGTGCTGGGTCGACACGCCGAAGCCGTGCGCGGCCAGCCGGCTGCGCCAATGCCCGTCGTCCTGGGTCAGGCTGTCGGCGAACGACGGGAACGGGATGTTCCAGCCCTTGTATCCGTACTCGGCGTCCAGCGCGCGGGCGCGCGCGGCCGAGTCGGCGGCCGGTGGCGCGGCCTCGCCGGCAGGCGCCGGATTCGATGGTTCGGCCGCCC
>JASGDF010000110.1:0-6213 GCA_047607345.1 Pseudomonas sp.
GCCGCCGACGCGCGTGGCGCACGCTCGCCAGCGCGACCAGCAGCCCCAGCGTGGTCAGCGCCGCGGCCGCCCACGGCGTGCCCGCCAGCCCGGCGCGGCTGGCCACGACCACGCCGCCGACCCAGGCGCCGAGCGCGTTGCCGAGATTGAACGCGGCGATGTTGAGGCTGGAGGCCAGGTTCTGCCCGGCGCCGCGCGCCTGTTCGAGCACCCGCAGCTGCAGCGGCGCGACCGTGGCGAACGCGGCCATGCCGAACAACCCGACCAGGACCACCATCGCCGGCGCCGAGTGCAGCGCCGGGCGGATCGCCAGCAGCACCAGCGCCAGCGCCAGCGCGGCCAGGGTGCCGAGCAGCGCGGCGTCGGGATGGCGATCGGCCAGGCGACCGCCGAGCAGGTTGCCGGCGATCATGCCGACTCCGAACACCAGCAACACGCTCGCCACCGCCGCCTGCGCGAAGCCGGTGACGTCCACCAGCAGCGGCTGGATGTAGGTGAACAGCGCGAACAGCCCGGCCGGGCCGAGCACCGTCATCAGCAGCGCCAGCAGCACCTGGCCGCGCCGCAGCACCGCCACCTCCTCGCGCCAGTGCACCGGCGCGGCGGCGCCGGCATCGGCCGGCACCCAGCGCGCGAGCGCGGCCAGCGCGAGCACCCCGATCGCCGCCACCGCCCAGAATGTCGCCCGCCAGCCGTGCAGCAGGCCCAGCCAGGTGCCGGCCGGCACCCCCATCAGCGTGGCGAAGGTGAGCCCGGCGAACATCAGCGAGATCGCCGAGGCGCGGCGCTCGGGAGGCACCAGCGAGGTGGCGACCACCGCGCCGACCCCGAAGAAGGTGCCGTGCGCCAGCGAGGTCAGCACCCGCGCCACCATCAGCGTGGCGTAGTCCGGCGCCAGCGCGCAGGCCAGGTTGCCGAGGGTGAAGATCGCCATCAGCGCCATCAGCACCGCCTTGCGCGGCAACCGCGCGCTGGTCAGGGTCAGCACCGGCGCGCCGACGAACACGCCCAGCGCGTAGCCGCTGATCAGCAGCCCGGCGCGGGGGATCGAGACGTCGAGGTCGCCGGCCACCTGCTGCAACAGGCCCATGATCACGTACTCGGTGGTGCCGATGCCGAAGGCGCCGACGGTGAGGGCGTACAGCGCCGCGGGGGCGCGGGAAGAACGGGAAGAAGAAGCCGGCATGGTCGCATCCTGGAGAGGACCCGAGGGGTACGGGCGGAGCCGCGGCTAGCGCGTCGTCCCCGCGCAGGCGGGACGACGTGTCGGCGCGCGGTCCGCGTCCGGCACGGATCGGGGCGTGGGAGAAGCGGCACAGCCTGCGCGCGGGATTTATTCGCAAAAACCCCTGCTATCCTGAAATTCTTTCAATATTCCATTGAGAATCGTGGATCGGATCGGCGACATCGCCCTGTTCCTGCGCGTGCTCGACCTCGGCTCGATCAGCGCCGCCGCGCGCAGCCTGGACCTGTCGGTGGCGGTGGCCAGCCAGCGCCTGAAGCGGCTGGAGCGCGCGCTGGGGGTGCGCCTGCTGCACCGGACCACGCGCCGCCTGCATGCCACCCCGGAAGGCCAGGCGCTGGCCGAGCGCGGCCGGGTGCTGGTGCAGGACCTGGAGGCGCTGGCCGAGGGCCTGCGCGAGAGCGCCCAGGGCGTGTCGGGCACGCTGCGGGTGACGATGTCGGCCTCGTTCGGCCAGCACTACGTCTCGCCGCTGCTGCCGGAGTTCCAGGCGCTGCATCCGGGGCTGCGGATCAGCGCGCACCTGAGCGACGACCTGGTCGATCTGGTCAAGGAAGGCTTCGACCTGGCGATCCGGATCGGCGCGCTCGACGACTCCGGGCTGGTCGCGCGCCGCATCGCCGCCAACCGGCGGATGCTGTGCGCCTCGCCGGAGTACCTGCGCCGCCACGGCACCCCGCGCACGCCGCAGGACCTGGCCGGCCACGCCGGGGTGCTGCTGATGGGGCGCGACGGCCGCCAGGACCTGTGGACGCTGGGCACGCCGGACGGCGGCACGGTCAAGGTGCGGATGCAGAGCCGCTTCGAGAGCAACTTCGGCGAGTTGCTGCGCGATGCGGTGCTGGCCGGCCAGGGCATCGCGCTGCATTCGCTGTGGCACGTCGCCGAGGACCTGCGTGCCGGGCGGATGGTGGTGGTGCTGCCCGACCATCCGCCGCCGACCACCCGGATCAGCGCGGTGATGCCGGCGCGGCGGCTGCAACCGCCGCGAGTGCGCAGCTTCGTCGACTTTTTGATCCGGCACCTGGGCGAAGCGCCGCCCTGGGAGCGGTGAGCGGCCCGGTGACCTTGCAACGGGCAGCCTGCGCTTGTCCGCAAAACGAACGTTTTAAGAACGCGCCCTTGCCTCGGTGATTTCACATTGATATTGTGAAATCAATGATATTTTCAATAGGAAAAAAATCAAATGGCTTCCGTGACGATCCGAAATATTCCTGATGAAGTGCATCGTGCCCTTCGTATTCGTGCTGCCCAACATGGCCGCAGCACCGAGGCTGAAATCCGCGTTATCTTGGAGCACGCAGCCAAGCCCGAGGGCCGCGTGAAACTTGGCTCGCTGCTGGCGTCCATGGTCCGCGAGGCGGGCGGGCTGACCGATGAAGAACACGCCCTGTTCGAGAGCGTGCGCGAAAAGTCCCCGGCCCGCGCTGCGAGCTTCGAATGATCCTGCTCGATACCAATGTGATTTCGGAGCCGCAGCGTCGGACTCCGAATGCCCGTGTCCTTGACTGGATCGACGCGCAAGCCCTGGAAACGCTCTACCTGTCGGCAATCACCGTGGCCGAGCTACGTGCGGGTATCGCGCTGATGCCGGCAGGCAAGCGCCGGGACGGCCTGAGCGAGAACCTGGAAAAGCGCCTGCTGCCGATGTTCGCCAATCGGGTGCTGCCATTCGATATGGCTTGTACGAAAGCCTATGCCGAGCTGCTGGCCAAGTCCCGCGATGCCGGTTTGGCGGTGCATGCGGCCGATGCCTTCATTGCGGCCGTCGCCATCGCCAACGGCTTCGCCATTGCCACCCGCGATACCAGCCCGTTCGAGGCGGCCGGCCTGCATGTCATCAACCCTTGGGACACCTCGCAATGATGTCGGCCGGCACAGAAAACGGATAAGTGCCGCTCGACCGACAGGATGTCGTGACGTATTGCCATTGAATGTACAACGGCAATACGTGCTTGACCCAACCTGATTCGAGGGCAGCCACGCCCCAGTTCTCCCTGGAGTATCCGGCCATGAGAAAAGAAGCATCCATGACCATCCGCATCGAGCCGCAGTTGTGGCAGTCGTTCAACGAAGCGACCGAGCTGGAACGCCGCCCCGCAGCCCAGGTCATGCGCGAACTGATGTATGACTATGTGGAGCGGGTAACTGGAGGGCGAAAGATCGATGTCCGCGCAAGCAACGCTCGGCGTGCTGACATCGAGGCTGGCATCGCTTCGGTGACCCTTGAAGGCTTCGCGGTGCCGGACACCTACAAGGCAGAGGCGGAACGGTTCATCCGTGGCGAAACGACCTTCGAGAAGCTCGGCGAGAAGGTCGAGCAGCTTGCGCAAGATCGGCTCGCGCGTGGCCGCTGATCTATCAGCGATAACGCTGATCGCGAATACATCGAAGGGCTATGACTCACCCCGCGCACGCCGCAGTACCTGGCCGGCCACGCCGGGGTGCTGCTGATGGGGCGCGACGGCCGTCAGGACCTGTGGAGACCGCTGCGATGCAGCCTCGCCGAGCCTCACGCCACATACGGCCGCGGCCTGGCCGCCTGCGCCGGGAGCCGCAGCGTGGCCGGCCGCAGCCCCGGCGAGTTGGCGGTCAGTACGATCGTGCCGGGATCGCGGGTGGCCTGGACGATCGCCATGCACAGCCCGTTGAAGGCATCGCGGACATCGGCCTTGTCGGGCGCGTGACTGGCCGGGTCGCCGTTGCCGACGCCGGTCAGGCGTCCCGGTCCCTGTATCGCGAAGCGCACCGGGTTGGCCGCGGTCGGCACGCCGCGCCCCTGTGCGTCGACGACCTCCACCGCGACCACACCCAGGTCCTCGGCATCGGCCACCAGCGCCGACCGGTCGCAGCGCAGACGGATGCCCGCGGCCGCGCCCGTGGTCTGCCGAACCTGGGTCAGCACCACCCGGCCATCGCGGTAGCCGCGCGCCTCGATCGCGCCGGGCGCGTAGCGCACCCGCCACTCGACGTGGCCGTGCGGCGGCACCTGCCGCAGGCCCTGGCCGACGCCGTTGACGAACAGCTCCACCGCCTCGAGGTTGCTGTGGCACCACACGTCCACCTGACCGTTGGCGACCTCCGGCAACAGGCCATCCCAGTTCCAGTGCGGGAACAGATGCAGCACCGGCTCGCGCGTCCACTGCGCGCGGTAGTACCAGTAGTTGTCCTTGGGAAAACCGCAGCTGTCGAGCACGCCGAACTGCGAACCAACGTTGGGCCAGCGGTTGTAAGGCGTGGGCTCGCCGCGGTAGTCGAAACCGGTCCAGACGAAGCCGCCGGCGACCCACGGCCGCTCGGCCACGAACGCCCACCACGCCTCGGACGAGGATGCCCACCACGGGTAGTTCACGTCGTAGCCGCTGGTATAGCCGCTGGCTTCGTCGCGCAGGTAGTGGCCGCGCACCGACACCGCGCTGGCGGTCTCGCTGCCGTACACCGGCACGTCCGGGAACTGCGCATGAAACGCGTCCATCTGGTTGGTGCGGTAGTTGAAGCCGACCACGTCCACGACCCGGCCCACGCCCTGGTCCCAGCCCTTGTCCATCGCGAAGGTGGTCGGCCGGGTCGGGTCGAGCCGTCGCGCCAGGCGCCGCATGCTACCGACGATGCGTGCGCCGCGCGCGGTGATCATCTGCGGCTCCTCGTTGCCCAGCGACCAGGCCACCACGCACGGATGGTTGCGCCCGCGCCGGATCATCGCCTCCAGCTCGCCCAGCGCTTCCTCGTCGGAGGCCATGCGCCGGGTTTCCTCGATCACCAGAACGCCCAGGCGGTCGCAGATTTCCAGCAGCTCCGGCGTGACCGGATTGTGCGCGCTGCGGTAGGCGTTGCAGCCCATCGACTGGAGTTGCCGAATACGCCACTCGTGCAGTGCGTCGGGAATGGCGGTGCCGACGCCGGCATGATCTTGGTGGTTGCAGGTGCCCTTCAGCTTGACCGCCTGCCCGTTGAGCAGGAAGCCGCGCTGCGGATCGAAGGCGATGCTGCGCACGCCGAATGGGGTGTCGACCGCGTCGCGGCAGGTACCGCCCGCATGCAGCTCGGTACTCAGGCGATAGCGCTGTGGGGTTTCGATCGACCACAGCGCCGGGGTACCGAGTGCGAGCGCCTGCTCGACGCTGCGAGTCTCGCCGGCCGGCACCGTAACCGGCGCCGCCACCTCGCGCGCGACCTCGCGGCCATCTGGTGCGATCGCGCGGGTGACGACCACGCATTCCATGGCCTCGGCGCCGGCGTTGCGCACCTCGCTGGAGACCCGCGCGATGGCGCGGCCGTCGCCCACCTCGCTGCGCACGAACACGCCGTTGTCGGGCACGTGCAACGGGTCGGTCCGGCGCAGCCAGACGTGACGGTAGATGCCTGCCCCTTCGTAGAACCAGCCCTCGCCGAGGGTGGCGTCCACGCGCACGGCGATCACGTTGCGCGCGCCGTAGTCGAGCACGTCGCTCAGGTCGACCTCGAAGCCGGTGTAGCCGCTGGCGTGGTGGGCGACGACGTGGCCGTTGCAGAACACGATGCAGTCGCGGAATACCCCTTCGAATTCCACGCAGATGCGCTTGCCCAGGTCCGTCTGTGGCACATCGAACGTGCGCCGGTACCAGCCGATGCTGGTGGCCGGGAAGCTGCGGCCCAGCGGCCGATAACCGTGCGCGGCGGCCGGGTCCTCGCCGGCGATGCCGGCCGAGGCCGGGTCGGGCTGGAACGGCAGCTCCACCGCCCAGTCGTGCGGCAGGTCGAGCGCTCGCCAGCCGCTGTCGTCGAAGTCGAGCATTGCCGGGTCGGCGGTGTTCGCGCCGGCCTTGGCGTAGGTGCGCTGGAAGGTGCCGAAGTTGAAGTCGCGGGCCGGGTCGTCCGCGTGCCCCAGGTGGAAACGCCAGCCGAAGTCGAACAGCAGGCGCTCGCGCTCGCGTTCGCCTGGCGTGCCTAGGCGGGCCGGTGCCGGCGCGCCGGGCGCCGCTGCCGCGGCC
>JASGDF010000111.1:0-8450 GCA_047607345.1 Pseudomonas sp.
CGCAGCGCGTTCTCCAAACCCCGCTTGCCATCCTCGACCCAACTCTCGATCTCATTCGGGGTTAGGTCGAACTGCCGGCTGGCTGCGGCCACTGTGGTCTTGCCCTGGATGATCTCCAGCACCAGCTCCGACTTGCGCCGGGCCGTCCAGCGCTTGATCTGTTCCTCGTCCATCACTTCGCTCATCGGTGTCTCCTCGTTCGAAAACTAACACCTGTGCAGGAATTCAGTGGGTCATTACAGTCCTTCCTACAATCACTCTCAATGCGAACAGCGCCATAAAAAAGCCCGGCAGAGGGAGGGATCTGCCGGGCCGGGTTGCATGGGGGGAGGGACCCATGCAAATACCGCTCAAATTTTTGCCGCCGCCTACTGGGTGCGACGTCCGGGCTTGCCCGGCTTTGCCGCCGGCTGCGCGCGTTCCGAGGCCTTCTCGAATCGCTGCCAAGCCAGCTCGCCGAGGGCTTCCGATGCCTTCAAGCTCATCCCGACGACTTCATGCTGGGCCGAGGCCACGCGGTCGAAGTTGTCGCGGGCGAGCTGCAGACCCTTCGGCCACAGCGCCTGGAACGAATCCAGGTTGCGTGCGTCGGCAAACTCGCCAAGCAGGTCCGTGGTCGCGCTGATGTTCTGGCCGAATGCCTGCAATTGCAGGCCGAAGGCGCTTTCAGCGTTTTCCAGGGCCAATTGGTTGGCGCGGCTCGCGAAGGCGGCGAACTGCTGGGTATAGCGGTCGAAACCTTCGAACTGCGCGGACATCACCAACCCCTGCGGGACTGCGTTTGCCGATGTTGCTCCGCAGCATACGCGCTTTCTGTTGCGATGCAACAAGTTTTTTCGGCTGCACCGGAATTTCGGAAATTATTCCTGTAATTCAATTATTTACATGATCACCAGGGATGATTTCATGCTTGTCCGCAGGCTTGCCGGAGGCACTGCGAGACTCAGCCGCGATAGCGGCAGCCCGACGTGCAGGTCTCGTGGACGACCACCTCGCTCAATAGCGGCAGGGCCGGCTTGAGCCGGTCCCAGATCCACGCCGCCAGCTGCTCGCTGGTCGGATTCTCCAGCCCCTCGATCTCGTTGAGGTAGTGGTGGTCCAGTTGGTCGTAGATCGGCCGGAACGCGGCCTTGATCTCACCGAAGTCCATGACCCAGCCGGTATGCTCGCCGGGCTCGCCGCTGACATGCAGTTCGACGCGGAACGAATGGCCGTGCAGCCGCGCGCACTTGTGCCCGGGCGGGACGTTGGGCAGGCGGTGAGCGGCTTCCAGGGTGAAGACTTTGAAGATGTCCATCGCATGATTGTAAGGCCCGGCGCGGCGCGGCGGCTTTCGCGCCAACGCGCGTCTGCGGGATTTTCGCGAAATGACATGTGGGTATGCGGATAGATGATTTTCGCCGCTCGCCTCCCCATGGCCCACTGGCCGGCCGCATTGCCACGCTCGGCCTGGATGGCCGCTTACGACCTCGCCCTCATGCCTCAAGGAGCATCCGAATCATGACGCCCGTTCCCCGCGCGCTGCTGCTGGCGCTGTCCCTGGTCCCCGCGCTGGCGGCCGCGCAGGCTGCGCCGCCGCCCGGCTACGACGCCGCCTCCGCCGAGGCGCAGCGTGCCCTGGAGGCGCGCTTCGACGCCCTGGTGCAGCAGGCCGACTATGCCGGCTGGCTCAAGCAATGGTCGTCCGCGCCGAACCAGGTCGGCGCGCCGCACAACCTGCAGAATGCGCGCGACATCCAGGCGCGCCTGCGCGAATACGGCTGGGACGCGCGCATCGAGACCTTCGAGGTGCTGTGGCCCTCGCCCAAATCGGCCGCGCTGGAACTGCTCGGCGCGCACCCCTACAAGGCCCGGCTGAAGGAGCCAGCGCTGCCCGGCGACGCGACCTCGACCCAGACCGAGGACGTGCTGCCGCCCTACGTGATCTATGCCGGCGACGGCGAGGTCAGCGGCGACCTGGTCTACGTCAACTACGGCATCGCCGAGGACTACGAGGCGCTGGCGCGCAACGGCGTGGACGTGCGCGGCAAGATCGTCATCGCCCGCTACGGCAAGGGCTGGCGCGGATTGAAACCGCGTCTGGCGCAGGAACACGGCGCGATCGGCGCGATCATCTATTCCGACCCGCGCGACGACGGCTACTACCAGGACGTGGCCTACCCCGATGGTCCGGCGCGCAACCAATGGAGCGTGCAGCGCGGCTCGGTGGCGAACTTCGCGCTCTATCCGGGCGATCCGCTGACGCCGGGCGTGGGCGCCACCCCCGGCGCCAAGCGCCTGAAGATCGAACAGGCCGGCAGTATCCTCAAGATCCCGACCCTGCCGATCAGCTGGGGTGACGCGCAGCCGCTGCTGGCCGCGCTGCGCGGACCGGTGGCGCCGGAGGACTGGCGCGGCGCGCTGCCGATCACCTATCGCATCGGTGGCGACGGCAGCGCGCAGGTGCGGCTCAAGGTCGAGGCCGACTGGGGCCGCAAGACCCTCTACGACGTGATCGCCACGCTGCCCGGCAGCGAGTACCCGGACCAGTGGGTGGTGCGCGGCAACCACCGCGACGCCTGGGTGTTCGGCGCGGCCGACCCGCTCTCGGGCACCACCGCGCTGCTGGCCGAGGCCAAGGCGATCGGCGAACTGGCCCGGCAGGGACAGCGGCCCAAGCGCACCCTGGTGTACGCCAGCTGGGACGGCGAGGAGGCCGGCCTGCTCGGTTCCACCGAATGGGCCGAGCAGCATGCCGCCGAGTTGCAGCGCAAGGTAGTGCTGTACGTCAATTCCGACGGCAACGGCCGTGGCTTCCTCAACGCCGGCGGCAGCCATGCACTGCAACGGCTGGTCAACGGCGTGGCGGCCGACCTGCGCGATCCGGACACCGGCGCCAGCGTGCTCGAGCGGCAGCGCGCCCGCGCGCGGCTGGACGCGCTCGCGCCGGGCGCCAAGCCCGCGCAGAAGGACATCGCCAAGAAGGCCGCGGCCGGCGAGGATCTGCCGATCAAGGCACTCGGCTCGGGCAGCGACTACAGCCCGTTCCTGCAGCACCTGGGGCTGGCGACGCTGGACCTGGGCTATGGCGGGCAGGGTGACGGGCGCGGCGTCTACCACTCGCTCTATGACTCCTACGACTACTTCTCGCGCTACATCGACCCGAAGTTCGAGTACCTGCCGCTGCTGGCGCAGACCGCCGGACGCGCGGTGCTGCGAGTGGCCAACGCACCGGTGCTGCCGCAGCGCCCTGGTGATTTCGCCGATGCGGTGGCTGGCTGGGTCAAGGAGCTGAAGCAGCAGGCCGATGCGGACCGCGAGTCCACCCAGGTCCAGGCCGAACTGCTGCGCAGTGGCGCCTACCGTGTTGCCGACAATCCCAACCGGCCGCTGCAGCCTCCGGTGCCCGAGGCCGAGGTGCCGGCGATCGACTTCGCGCCGCTGGAGCAGGCGGTGGCGCGATTGCAGGCGAGCGGCAAGCGCTACGACCAGGCGCTCGCGGGGCGCGCCACCACGCTGGACGCCGACACGCGGCGCAAGCTCAACGCCTCGCTGCAGCGGCTCGACCAGACCCTGCTGGCCAGCGAGGGGTTGCCGGGACGTCCATGGTTTCGCAACCTGATCTATGCGCCGGGCCTGGCCACCGGCTACGAGGTGAAGACCTTGCCGGGCGTGCGCGAGGCACTGGAGGACCGGCGCTGGGATGACCTGCGCCGCTACATCGGCCTCACCGCGGCGGTGCTGGACGCCTACCGGGCCGAGGTCGAGCGCAATACCGCGCTGATCGGTGGGTAGCTTCCGATTCGCCAGGCGTGCTGCTGGAGGGCTTCAGTAGCCGGGGGCTTCGCGGTGCCTGATTGGAGCGACGGAAAGCGGCTACGACGCAACCGGCCAGACATCCAGGGCTTCGGCCAGCGTGGCCGGATCGGCGCCGGGCGCGTAAGGGATGCGCCCCCAGCACGGGATCGGCAGGCGCTGCCGCAACAACTGGAAGTTCTCCTCGATCCGCGCCATGTGCGGATCGATCCCGTTGGCGATCCAGCCGATGCAGGCCAGGCCGTCGGCGGCGATCGCCGCCGCGGTCAGGCGCGCGTGATTGAGGCAGCCCAGCCGCAATCCGACCACCATCACCACCGGCAGCCGCAACGCGCGTGCGAGGTCGGCCTGGTCGAGCGTCGCGCTGAGTGGCGCAGCCCAGCCTCCGACGCCCTCGACCACCACGCTGTCGGCCTGGGCGCGCAGCGCATCGAACGCGGCATGGATCGGCTCCAGGTCCAGTGCCACCCCGGCCTCGGCCGCGGCCAGCTCCGGGGCCAGCGGCAGCGGCAACGCGAATGGGTTGAGCAGGGCGTAGTCGGGGCGTGGATCGCTGGCCGCCTGCAGCGCCAGCGCGTCCTCGTTGCGCCAGCGACCGTCGATCCATTCGCAACCACTGGCGACTGGCTTCATCCCGACCGCCGTCGCGCCGCGTGCGCGCAAGGCATGCAGCAGCGTCGCACTGGCCAGCGTCTTGCCGATACCGGTATCGGTGCCGGTGACGTAGAAGGCGGAAAGCGGCATGCGGGAACCTCGCTGACGGCACGCTCGATGGAAGGACGCGCAGGATAAACCCTCGCGCCTGCAGCGACGGACGCGCTGCTAGACTTCATCGATGTTCGCAACCTCCTCGCTCACCGGCAGCAAGCCGGAACAGTACGCGCAGCTGCTGGCGCAGGCGCAGGCGCTGCTCCACGGCGAATCCGACAGGATCGCCAATGCCGCCAATCTCTCCGCGCTGATCTTCCACGCCCTGCCCGCGCTGAACTGGGCCGGCTTCTACTTCTTCGACGGCCGCGAGCTGGTGGTCGGCCCGTTCCAGGGTCTGCCGGCCTGCGTGCGCATCCCGCTCGACAAGGGCGTGTGCGGCGCGGCGGCAAGTACCCGCCAGACCCAGCGCATCGCCGATGTCGATGCCTTCCCCGGCCATATCGCCTGCGACTCGGCCTCGCGCTCGGAACTGGTGATTCCGCTGCTGAAGGACGACGCGCTGGTCGGCGTACTCGACCTGGACAGCCCGGAGCTGGCGCGCTTCGACGAAGACGACCAGCGCGGGCTGGAAGCGATCGCCCAGGCGTTCGTCGACACGCTGGCGTGAGCACCGCACAGCTGCGCAACATCGGCCCCAGGAGCGCAGCGTGGCTGCGCCAGGTCGGGGTGCGTACCCGCCAGGACCTGGAAGCGATCGGCGCGGTCGGCGCCTATGCAAAGGTGCGCCGGGCCGGCTTCAGGCCCAGCCTCAACCTGCTGTACTCGCTGGAGGGCGCGCTGCTGGACTGTCACTGGCAGCAGGTGCCGCCGCCACGCCGGCAGCAGTTGCAGGCCGAGGCGACGGCCGCGATCGCGCAGTTGCCGGACCGACATGGGCACCCCGCCACGACGCCGGCCCGGATGCTGCCGGCCGACGACGACCTGGAGCAGTCCGCGGTGGCGGCCGACGAGTAAGTCACGCCGCGCCGATGCGGGCGCGTTGCGTGCCGTTGCTGCCCCGAGGGGAAGACCGCGCCCTAGTGGTCCGCCCCGCCCGGCATCGGCACCACCATCGGCGTGGCGGTCACCGGATCGGGCACCACCAGCGCGCGCAGGCCGAACACCGTGTCGATCAGCGAGGGCGTGATGACCTCGCGCGGCGCGCCGGCCGCCACGATCGCGCCGGCCTTCATCGCGACGATGTGGTCGGCGTAGCGCGCCGCCTGGTTGAGGTCGTGCAGCACCATCACCACGGTCCTGCCATCGTCCCGGTTGAGCCGCCTGACCAGTTCCAGCAACTCGTACTGGTGGGCGATGTCCAGGTAGGTGGTCGGTTCGTCGAGCAGCAGTATCGGGGTTTGCTGCGCGACCACCATCGCCAGCCAGACCCGCTGGCGCTGGCCGCCGGACAGCGCATCGACCGGCTGCTCGGCGAACGCGTCCACGCCGGTCTGGCGCATCGCCGTCAGGACCGCGCGCTCGTCCTGCTCGGACCATTGCCGCAGCAGGGTCTGGTGCGGGAAGCGACCGCGCGCGACCAGGTCGGCCACACAGATCCCCGATGGTGCCACCGGCGCCTGCGGCAGCAATCCGAGCCGGCGCGCCACCTCGCGGGTGGGATAGCGGCGGATGTCGCACCCGTGCAGCAGCACGCGCCCGGCCTGCGGCGCCAGCAATCTGGCCAGCGCGCGCAGCAGGGTCGATTTGCCGCAGGCGTTGGGGCCGACGATCACGCTGACCTGCCCGGCGGGAATCCGTACGTCCAGCGCGCGCGTGACCTGGCGCGCCTCGTAGCACAGCGTGAGCCCTTCGCCGCACAGCGGCGAAGCGGGCAGGTCCGCGTCGTGTTCGCTCATCGTTGCAATCCTCAGCCCCGACGCGTGCGCGTCAGCAGCCACATCAGGTAGATCCCGCCGACGATCCCGGTCACCCGCCCGATCGGCAGGGTCAAGCGGCCCGGCAGCGACTGCGCGAGCAGGTCGGCGAACAGCAGCAGGCACGCCGCCAGCGCCGCCGAGGCCAGCACCGGCAGCCGGCCACCCCCGCACAGGCGCGCGGCCAGCTGCGGGGCGGCCAGTGCCACGAATGCGATCGGCCCGACCGCGCCGGTGGCCAGCGCGGCCAGCACCACCGCGCAGGCGATCGCCAGCAGGCGGGTGCGCTCGACCGGCACGCCGAGCTGGCGTGCCAGGTCGTCGCCCATCTCGATGATCTCCAGGCGACGCGCCAGTGCCAGCACGCACGGCAACAGCACGCCGACCCCGATCGCGGCCGGTACTGCGTGGCCCCAGTTGCGCGCGTCCAGCGAACCGGCCCGCCACAGGTTGGCCATCACCGCGTTGTCCAGGTCGCCTTCGACCAGCATCAAGCCGTTGAGCGCGTCGAGGACCGCGCCGACCCCGACCCCGACCAGCACCAGCCGGTAGCCGCCGCTGACGCCGTCGCGCAGCGACAGCAGGTAGACCAGCACGGCGGTGGCAACGCCGCCGGCCACCGCCGCCAGGGCCACCTGCAATGCGCCCTGATCGAACAGCACGATCTGCATGATCGCGCCGGTCGCCGCGCCGGTGGTGAAGCCGATCACGTCCGGCGAGCCCAGCGCGTTGCGCGACACCGACTGGAACACCGCGCCGGACACGCCCAGCGCGGCGCCTGCGAACAGCGCGGCGAGCGCGCGCGGCAGGCGGATGTCGAGCACGATGCGATCGACGATGCCGCCGTCGCCGCGCCCGACAAGTGAAGCGAGCACCTGCGATGGCGCCAGAACCATGCGTCCAGCCAGCAGTTCGAAGGCGACCAGCGCCAGCGCCAGCAGCGCCAGCCCCGCGGCCACCCAGGCGCCGCGCGGGTATACCAGCACCGCGCGACCGGCGCAGCGCCAGATCCGCGCGGAACGCAGCGGCGGCAGCGACGCGCTCACAGGTGCGCGATCCGGCGGCGGCGCGCCAGCGCGACGAAGAACGGCGCGCCGATCAGCGCGGCCATGATGCCCACGCCGATCTCGCGCGGCGGGGCGATGATCCGCCCGAGGATGTCGGCGGCGAGCAGCCCGACCGCCGCGACCAGCATCGAGTACGGGATCAGCCAGCGGTGCCCCGGCCCCACTACCCGCCGCGCCAGATGCGGCGCGGCCAGACCGAGGAAGCCGAGCGGCCCGGCCGCGGCGGTGGCGGCGCTGCACAGGATCACCACCGCCAGCATCGCCAGGCTCCAGACCCGGCCCGGATGCGCGCCCAGCGCGTGGCCGAGTTCCTCGCCGAGCATCACCGCGTCCAGCGCGCGCGCCAGCGCCAGCGCCAGCGCCACGCCCAGCGCGGTGGCCAGCGTGACCGGCGCCAGCACCTCCATCCCGCGCCCCTGCAGCGAGCCCACCGACCAGTGCCGGTACTGGTCGAACACCGCATCGTCACTGTTGAGCAGGATCAGCTGGGTCGCCGCCTGCAGCACCACGGTCAGCGCGACGCCGGCCAGCACCAGCCGCACCGGGTCGATGCCACGCCGCGCGCCACCCAGCAGGTACACGCCGACACCGGCCAGCGCCGCACCGAGCAGGCCGAACCACAGGTAGCCGGAAACATCGGCGACGCCGAAGAACGCCACCGCGACCACGATCGCGCTGGCCGCGCCGGCATTGACCCCAAGCAGGCCGGGGTCGGCCAATGGATTGCGGGTCAACGCCTGCATCACCGCGCCGGCGGCGCCGAGCGCGGCGCCGACCACCACCGCGATCAGGGTGCGCGGAACGCGCAGCAACCGCACCAGCAGGTGGTCGCTGTTGGCCGGGTCGAACGCATGCAGCGCGTCCCAGGTCACCGCCAGCGGGATCGCGCGGGTGCCCACGCAGCAACTGAGCGCCGCCAGCGCCACCAGCACCAGCGCGCCGAGCAGCAGGCCACTGCGGCGGCGCGCGTGCAGCTGCCGCTGCGACGGCGCGCACGCCCGGCCATCGGCAGCAGCGCCGGCGA
>JASGDF010000112.1:0-9920 GCA_047607345.1 Pseudomonas sp.
CGAGCCCGCGCCACCTGCCGCGCCGACCCCGTGGCCGGTGGCCGCCGAGCCGGCCCCCCCGCGGCCGGCGGAGGCCGCCACCGATGTCTCCGAACGCTGAGCCGATGGCGTCGCTGCCGCAGCAGGCGGCGACGACCGGCACTGCACTCCGCTCATCGGCGCCCGGCGAATCCTTGCGCCGTTTGCTGAAAAAGGGGGACGTAGCGCTGGATAGGAGGGCTGTGTGCGTCGAGGACCATCCCCCCGCCCTTCGGGCACTTTCCCGCGTGCGCGTGGGAAGGAAGCTGCTTACTGGCGGTGTCGTCTGCGACACGCGCCATTTCGATCCGGCGGACCGATAATGCCGCTCCGCCGGCACGCGCCGGTGTCGCCGACCTCCGCATGAACCTCCCCGCCGAACCGCCAGCCAGCATCGCCGGCCCCGCAGTCCCGCAGCCCTCCATCCCCACGCCGCGCCCGCGCGCGCCGGCCTCGCTGGTGGTGCTCACCACCCTGGCCGTCGGCTACACGCTGTGGGCCGCGCAGACGGTGATCCTGCCGATCATGCTGGCGGCCTTCTTCGCGCTGCTCGGCAACCCGATCATCCGCCTGCTGCGGCGGCTGTACCTGCCGCGCTTCATCGCCGCGCTGCTGGTGCTGGTGCTGGGTCTGGCGGCGACCGCCGCGCTGGCGATGCAGCTGGCCGGCCCCGCCAACGCATGGTTCCAGCAGGCCCCCGCGCAAATGCGCCAGATCTCGCGTGAACTGCGCGACTTCACCAAGCCGGTCCAGCAGGCCAACCAGGCCGCCGAGAACTTCGCGCGCGCGGCCGGGGGCGAGAACGCGCGCCGGGTGCAGATCGTGCGCACCCAGCTGGACGACCCCTACAAGGCCTTGGTACGCACGCCGAAACTGGCCGCCTCGGTGCTGGCGGTGGTGCTGCTGACGTTCTTTTTCATGGTCTATGGGGAAAACCTGCAGCGCAACGCGATCGCGCTGTTGCCCAATCGCCAGCAGCAGCGCTTCACCGCCGATATCCTGCGCGGGATCGAACGCGAGGTATCGCGCTACGTGCTGACGATCAGCTTGATCAACATCACGGTCGGACTGGTGTTCGGCGGCCTGCTGTACGCGCTGCTGTCGATCCCGCTGCAAGAGGCGCTGCTGTGGGGCACGGTGGTGGCGCTGCTCAACTTCGCCCCCTACGTAGGTCCGCTGATCGGCGTGATGCTGATGCTGCTGATGGGCTTCGTGGCGTTCCGCACGCCATTGCAATCGATGTTGCCGGCACTGATGTACCTGGCGCTGCACACCCTCGAAGGCCAGATCATCACGCCGATCGTGCTCGGCCGGCGCATGGCGATCTCGCCGCTGATGCTGATCCTGGCACTGATGCTGTTCGGCTGGCTGTGGGGCATGATCGGCCTGCTGCTGGCGGTGCCGCTGCTGGTGTGCATCAAGCTGGTGCTCAACCGCCTGGAAGGCATGCAGCGCTGGGCGCGGTTGCTTGAATAGCCGTGATCCGTGATTCGTCGGAGACTCGCTGGGTGAGGGCGCATGCGTCTGGCGGGGCCATCCGGGCCACTGCGTCGGTTGGCGTAAAATCCGCCGGATGACCTTCCCCGTAACCGCCATCACCCTCGACCTGGACGACACGCTGTGGCCGTTCGCGCCGATCGGCGCGCGTATCGACCAGGTGCTGCACGACTGGCTGAGCGAACACAGCCCGGTCACCGCCCGGCATTTCCCGGTGGCCGCGATGCGCCAGCTGCGCGAGCGCAGCTTCGCCGACAACCCGCACCTGCACCACGACCTGAGCGCGCTGCGCCGGCTGACGCTGCGCCAGGCGCTGGAGCGCAGCGGCGGCGACCTGGCCCTGGTCGAGCCGGCATTCGAGGTGTTCTACGCCGCGCGCAACCAGGTCGAGTGCTATCCGGACGCGATCGACGCGCTGGCGAGGATCGCCGCGCGCGTGCCGGTCGCCGCGCTCAGCAACGGCAACGCCGACCTGGAACGGATCGGGCTGATGCAGCACTTCGCGTTCTCGCTCGGCTCGCGCGAGCATGGCGCGGCCAAGCCGGCGGCGAGCATCTTCCACGCCGCCTGCGAACGGCTGGGCGTACCGCCGGCACAGGTACTGCATGTCGGCGACCACGTCGAGATGGACATGCTCGGCGCGATCAACGCCGGCCTGCGCAGTTGCTGGATCGATCGCGAGGCGCGCACCTGGGAGCATCCCACGCTGGTGCCCGACCTGCGCTTCGACACCCTGACCGGGCTGGCCGACTGGCTCGACGCCCACCCGGACCTCGCCACGTCCGGCAGCGAACGCCGCTGCGGCTGACCCCCTGTTTTCCCCATCCACCCGACTCCCGCCCGAACGCCCTCCCCCAGGACCACCCCATGTCGCTTCCCCAAGGCTTCACCTCCGAGACCTCCCGCGCGCTGCCGTTGCATGTGCTCGATCGCGACGGCCTGGCCGAATGGTGCGCACGGCAGCAGGCGGGTGTCGCCGCATGGGTACAGGCGCAGCAATTCGCCGCCGCGCCGGGCTCGGTGCTGCTGCTGCCGGATCCGCAAGGCCTGGCCGGCGCGGTGCTGGGCGTGGGCGATCACGCCGATGCCTACGCTTACGCGCATGGCCCGTTCGCGCTGCCGGCCGGTACCCATTGGCAGCTGGCGACGGAGCTGGACGACGCGGCGCGGCGCGCCCTCGAACTCGGCTGGGGCCTGGGCAGCTACCGCTTCACCCGCTACCGCAAGCCGGCACGCATGCCGGCGCTGCTGGCCGCGACGCCGGACCAGGAGACCACCGCGCTGATCCAGGCCTGCCTGCGCGTGCGTGACTGGGTCAACACCCCGACCGAGGACATGGGCCCCGAACAACTGGAAGCGGCAGCGCACGAATTGGCACGCGCGCATGGCGCACAGGTCCGGGTGATCGCCGGCGAGGCGCTGCTGGCCAACGACTTCCCGACCATCCACGCGGTCGGCCGCGCCTCGCACCGCGCGCCGCGCCTGATCGAGCTGCACTGGGGCGAGGCCGCGCACCCGCACCTGGTACTGGTCGGCAAGGGCGTGTGCTTCGACACCGGCGGGCTGGATCTCAAGCCGGCCGACGGCATGCGCCACATGAAGAAGGACATGGGCGGGGCGGCACACGCGCTGGCGCTGGCCGGGCTGGTGATGGCGCGCAAGCTGCCGGTGCGGCTGACACTGCTGGTCCCGGCAGTGGAGAACGCGATCGGCCCGGACGCGTTCCGTCCGGGCGAGGTGATCGTCACCCGGGCCGGGGTCAGCGTGGAGATCGACAACACCGACGCGGAAGGCCGGCTGATCCTGTGCGACGCCCTGGCCTATGCCAGCGAGAGCAGGCCCGAGCTGATCCTCGATTTCGCCACGCTGACCGGCGCGGCGCGCGTGGCGCTCGGCCCGGACCTGCCGGCGCTGTTCGCCAACGACGACGCACTGGCCAACGACTGGCTGGCCGCCGGCGAGCGCACCCGCGACCCGGTCTGGCGCATGCCGCTGTGGCGCCCGTACCTGCGCTACCTCAACAGCCACGTCGCCGACCTGGCCAATGCCGGCTCGCGCATGGCCGGCGCGGTGACCGCCGCGCTGTACCTGGAGCGCTTCGTCGCCCCGGGCCTGAAGTGGGGACACCTGGACGTATACGCCTGGAACGACAGCGAGCGCCCGGGCCGGCCGGCCGGCGGCGAGGCGCTGGCGCTGCGCTCGGCCTGGGCGATGCTGAAGGCGCGCTACGGCGGCTGAACGCGGCCCGTCAGGCGGGCCGGGTGCGGCGCGCGATCCAGGCCCTGGCGGCTCACGATCTTGCAAGGGCGAGGAGCACAACGGGATTCGCTGCCGCCCGCAGTGGCCAATTCGGGACAAACCACGCCACGGCACTGCGTAAGCTGGTGCCATGGAACCGACCGCCGCCCCCGTTCCACTGCCACCGGCGCTGCAACGCGTCGTCGATCACGTCCACCGCCACCTGACCGATCCGCTGCCGCTGCAGCAGCTGGCCGAACTGGCCGGGTTGAGCCAGTGGCGGCTGGTCGCGGTGTTCCGGCAGCACCTGGGCATCTCGCCACACCGCTACATCAACCTGCAGCGCATCGGCCGCGCCAAGGCGCTGCTGCACCAGGGCATGTCCGCCGCGGCGGTGGCCGGGGCCTGCGGCTTCTACGACCAGAGCCACCTCTCGCGGCACTTCAAGAACCTGTGCGGGATGACCCCGGGGCAATACCTCCAGGCCGGGCCGCTGCGCGCGCAGCGGCTGTGAACATGCCATCCTCGCGTTTTCGCCCGCCCCCGCCATGACCGCATCGCCCCCGCCCCTGGACGACCTGCTGCCGGCGCTGCGCGCGCTGCGCCGCGACCTGCACGCGCACCCCGAGCTGGCCTACCGCGAGCACCGCACCGCCGGCATCGTCGCCACCGCGCTGCGCGAGCTGGGCCTGGAGGTGCATACCGGCATCGGTGGCACCGGCGTGGTCGGCACGCTGCGGGTGGGCGACTCGCCGCGCAGCATCGGCCTGCGCGCGGACATGGACGCGCTGCCGATCCTCGAACAGGGCAGCCACGCGCACGCCAGCCTCCATCCCGGCGTGCACCACGGCTGCGGCCACGACGGCCACACCGCGATGCTGATCGGCGCCGCGCGCCAGCTCGCACGCAGCGGCGACTTCGACGGCAGCGTGCACTTCATCTTCCAGCCCGCCGAGGAAGGCCAGGCCGGCGCGCGCGCGATGATCGCCGACGGCCTGTTCGAGCGCTTCCCATGCGACGCGGTCTACGCCCTGCACAACTGGCCCGACCTGCCGCGCGGGCAGCTGCAGACCCGGCCCGGCCCGATCATGGCCGCGGCCGACCGTTTCGACATCACCCTGCGCGGGCGCGGCGGCCACGCCGCGCTGCCGCACCAGACGCCGGACACGCTGCTGGCCGCCGCCGAACTGGTCACCCAGCTCAACACCCTGGTGGCGCGGCGCATCGACCCGATGGCGTCGGCGGTGCTGTCGGTCACCCGCATCGAAGGCGGCCACACCCACAACGTGATACCGGCGGCGGTGCAGATCACCGGCACCGTGCGCAGCTTCGACCCCGCCGCGCAGGACATCATCGAGGCTGCGCTGCGCGCGGCCTGCGACGGCATCGCGCTGATGCACGGCGTCACCGCCGAGCTGGTGTATTCGCGCTACTACCCGGCCACCCTCAACAGCGCGCCCGAGGCCGAACTGGCCCTGCGCGCCGCCGCCGCCGCCGGCCTGGATGCGCGACCGGCAGCGTACCCGGCGTTCACCTCAGAGGACTTCGCCTTCATGCTGCAGGCCCGCCCCGGTGCCTACCTGTGGCTGGGGCAGGGCCGTGGCGCCGACGAGGCACCGGGCTACCCGCTGCATCATCCCTGCTACGACTTCGACGACGACGTGTTGCCGCTGGGCATCGCCTGCCTGGTCTCGCTGGTCCGGCATACGCTGGGCAGCGCCGCGGCAGCGGCCTGAGCGGCGTCACGGTCCGTCCGGGACGGCCCGGCCCGCGCGAACGCGCCCTTTCAGCCGCCCTGGACGCTGGCCGCGCTCTGCGCCGTCGCCAGCACGCGCCGTGGCCGGCTTGGGAACGCATGCCGCACGATCCGCCAGACCACCTGGCCGAACTGCTTCGGCAGCGAGCCGGTGTTGTAGTGCTGGCCGTAGCGCGCGCAGATCGCCTTGACCTCCACCGCCAGCTGCGCATAGCGGTTGGCCGGGATGTCCGGGTAGAAGTGGTGCTCGATCTGGTGGCTCAGGTTGCCCGACAGCACGTTGATCAGCCAGCCGCCGGTGAGATTGGACGAGCCGCGCAGCTGGCGCAGGTACCAGTGCCCGCGCGACTCGTTGCGCAGGCACTCCTTCGGGAAGGTCTCGGCTTCGGCGGTGAAATGGCCGCAGAAGATGATCACGTAGGTCCACACGTTGCGCAGGCCGTTGGCGACCAGGTTGCCGAGCAACACCGGCAGGAAGAACGGACCGGCCAGCAGCGGGAAGAACACGTAGTCCTTGAACAGCTGCCGGCCCATCTTGGCGCCGACCGGGCGGAACTCGCGCCACAGCTGGGCGTTGCTCATCTTGCCCTTGATCCAGCGCCCCAGGCGCAGGTCCTGGATCGCCACGCCCCACTGGAACAGCAGCGCGAACACCGGCGCGATCAGCGGCTGCAGCAGGTAGAACGGCCGCCAGCGCTGCTCGGGAAAGATCCGCAGCAGGCCGTAGCCGATGTCATCATCCATGCCGCGCACGTTGGTATAGGTGTGGTGGCGGAAATTGTGGGTCTTGCGCCAGTTGTCGGCGGTGGCGACGATGTCCCACTCGTAGGTATTGCCGTCCAGGCGCGGATCGCCCATCCAGTCGAACTGGCCGTGCATCACGTTGTGGCCCAGCTCCATGTTCTCCAGGATCTTGGACAACGCCAGCAGCAGCACGCCGCCGATCCAGGCCGGCACCAGCACTGTGTGCACGAACGCGCCGAGGAACAGCAGCGCGCGCCCGAGCAGGCCGGACCAGCGCACCGCGGCGGCGACACGGCGGATGTAGCGGGCGTCGCGCTCACCGATGTCGGCCAGGGCACGGGCGCGCAGCGCGTCCAGCTCCTCGCCAAAGGCTTGAAGTTCGGTGTGCGACAGCGCGCGGTTGTGGATGCGGCTCATGCGGGGCTTCCTCAGAGATCCAGGATCAGGTCGGTGCTGGGCGCGCTGACGCACAGGCGCACCGGCACGGCGGGTTCGTCGCTGCGCTCGCCGGTCAACACATGGCGAGTGGCGCCTGACTGGCGAGCGCAGGCGCAGCTGTTGCAGATGCCCATCCGGCAGCCGTGCTTGGGTTTCAGGCCCTGCGCCTCCAGGCCCTCCAGCAGCGACAGGCCGCGCGGCAGGCGTAGCCGGCGGCCACTGCGGGCTAGCTCGACCTCGACCTCGCCGTCCTCGCCGGCCAGCGGCAATGCGGGCGTGAACGCCTCGGCCTGGAACCGGGCCACCTGCCCGTCCAGCCGCTGCCGGGCGGTGGCGACGAAGCCGGCCGGGCCGCACGCCATGACATGCCGTTGCGACAGGCCGGCCGCGTCATCGAATGCGAACTCGCCGATCCGCGGCGCCGGCGCCTGTGGATCGCGCGTGGCGAGCCACTGGATGCGCAGGCGCGGATGCGCCTGGGCCAGGGCCTGCAACTCGTCGGCGAAGCAGAAATCCTCGCGCTCGCGCGCCCAGTACAGCAGCGTCACCTCCACCGGCATGCCGCGTCCGGCCAGCTCGCGCAGCAGCGCGCGCATCGGCGTGATACCGCTGCCGGCGGCCAGCAGCAACAGCGGCGCGGGCGCGGCCGGCAGCACCATCTCGCCGAACGCAGGCTCCAGCGTGAACACCTCGCCCGGCGCGGCACGTTCGACCAGGTGGCGACTGACCCGGCCACCCTCGACCGCCTTCACGGTGATCGCGACATGGCGCGCGTCCAGCGGCGTCGGGCTGTAGCTGCGCAGCAGCCGGCGGCCCTCGATCTCGACCCCGAGGTTGACGTGCTGGCCGGCGCGCATGCCCTGCCAGTGGCGGTTGCTGCGCAACACCAGCGTGGCCGCGTCGCGGCCCGCCGACTGGCGCTGGACCAGCCGCGCCAGCGGCTGCTCCAGCGACCACAGCGGGTTGATCTGGCCGGCCCAGAAGTCGAACAGCTTCGGCGAGACCCAGCGCTGCAGGCCGGCACGAGGAGACGGGAGGATCGAGCTCATGGGGTTACTATACGCATGCATGCACACCTGTGTATACAACTGTATATCTACTGCGGCAGGTATGATTCAGCCATATTCCCGTGACCTGCCCATGACCTCGACCGCCCTGACCATGTCCGACGACACTGTTCCGTCCCGCCGGACGGTCGCGCGCGAGGACCTGCTGGCGGCCGCGCTGAAGCTGATCGGCCCGCACCGCAGCCTGTCCACGCTGAGCCTGCGCGAGGTCGCCCGCGAGGCTGGGATCGCGCCGAACAGCTTCTACCGCCAGTTCCGCGACATGGATGCACTGGCGGTGGCGCTGATCGACCTGGCCGGGCGCTCGCTGCGCACGATCATCGGCCAGGCCCGCCAGCGCGCGACCTCGACCGACAGCAGCGTGGTGCGGGTCTCGGTGGAGACCTTCATCGAGCAGCTGCGCGCCGACGACAAGCTGCTGCACGTCCTGCTGCGCGAGGGCGCGGTCGGCTCGGACGCGTTCAAGCACGCGGTCGAGCGCGAGCTGAGCTATTTCGAGGACGAGTTGCAACACGACCTGGTGCGGCTGGCCGCCGCCGACGGCGCGGTGCTACACGCACCGGCACTGGTGTCCAAGGCGATCACCCGGCTGGTGTTCGCGATGGGTGCCGCGGCGATGGATCTGCCGCCGGAGAAGGACCCGGAACTGATCGAGCAGATCTCGACGATGCTGCGGATGATCATCGTCGGCGCCCGAGCCCTCGGCACGATCGACGCGCGCGCCGCGCGGTAAGCGACTCCGATCCGTCTGCCGCCGCGATTCGTGGCCATAAGTGCTGGATTGCGATGCCCGGCCGATGCGCAGCACGCGCGGATGGCTCGCAAAGGCCGACTTGCCCAGTGGATTCCGGCGCCAATGCATCCACCGCCGTCACCTCGCTGACGGATTCATTCAAGGCCTGCGCGCAGCGCGCGCCAATGATCCCGCGTTTACATGCAACCCGATACGGTGGCCATTCGCCGTCCTTACGGCTTCAACAAAGGCACGACAGCAATGAACCGCGATCCCGCCGTCATCGACGTGCAGGCCGAAATCGCGCACTGGCAGGCACGCCACGCGCAAGGTGGCCTGGGCATCGGCAAGTTCAGCGAACTTTCGCCGGTGGTGAAGATGGCCTGCGACATCTATCTGCAGACACCGCATTCCAGCGAACCCGAACGCCTGAGGCTGTTCCGCCACCGCATCGAGCATCACTTCATTTCCTCCAGCACGCAGGAAAACTACGAGCAGCTCGCCAGCGACTGCTGGCAGCGGCTTGCCCAACGCGGCGCCTGAGCTCCCATCGCATCGAAGGACGGACCAGCATGAAGACCCACCACGAAGTGGAGCAGGAACTGGCGCGGCTGGAACGGCTGGTACCGCACATCATCAGCGATCAGGGCGATCGTGCCGAAGAGATTCTGGGCTTCCACGTCGCCAGCCTGCTGCACAGTGCCGCGGCAAGCGAGCGAGCGCTGATCCTGGCGCGCACCGCGCTGCTCGCGCAGCGCTGCCAGGCCGCGACCACCGCCGGCCACGACGCCATGCCGTTGCATCCACAGCTGGCCTGAGCGGCACTCCGCCGCAGGCGCTGCTCCAGGTATGCTTGCCCCATTCCTGGGAGGGAAGACCATGCAGACCATCGACGCGCGCCCGCTCGACCAGTATTTCGACAGCTATTCCGGCGACCACCGCAACGCCACCAACCAGACGATCCATGTGATCGCGGTACCCGCCATCCTGTGGTCGGTCGTTGCCCTGCTGTGGTGCATCCCGGTCGGTGGCAGTTGGTTCCGCAGCGGACTATGGGCGGCACTGGCGATGTTCGCAGCGTGGATGTTCTACAACCGCCTCTCGCGTCCGCTCGGGCTGGGCATGCTGGCGGTGTTCTTCTTCTGCGGCTGTCTGTGCCGACTGCTGGAGGCACGCATCGGCATCGCCGGGCTGCTGGCCACGGGTGTGGGCGTGTTCGTCGTTGCCTGGATCGCCCAGTTCGCCGGCCACCATCTGGAAGGACGCCGGCCGAGCTTCCTCACCGACCTGGCCTACCTGCTGATCGGCCCGATCTGGGTGCTGGCCAAGTTCTACCGCAGGATGGGCTGGCGTTACTGACGCATCACCCGTAGAGCGGAGCTTGCTCCGCTGGGGCTTCGCCGGGAAAGCTCCAGCGGAGCAAGCTCCG